>NZ_JBHWJI010000108.1:740-11502 GCF_042731515.1 Streptomyces sp. NPDC059850 | reverse complement strand
TTTTATTTCACCCGCCCCCCCCCTATATCAACCCCCCAAAACCCGCCGCCCGCGACTTTTGTTAATAACACACCCAACCGGGGTGGGGGGGGGCCGGGGGGGGGGGGGGGGTTCGATACCCCGCCCGCCCCGGGCGATCAGGGGGCCTCAGCCGAGAACGGCGAGGGCGTCGATCTCGACGAGCAGCCCGGCGGGGAGGCCGACGTAGATCGTCGTACGGGCCGCCGGGGCCTCCTTGAGGTCCGCGAAGAACTCGTTGTAGATCTCGTTGAACTCGGCGAAGTGGCCGGTGTCGGTGAGGTAGACGCGGATCATCACCACGTCCTCCCAGCTCGCCTCGCCCGCCTCCAGCACGGACTGCACGTTGCGCAGCGTCTGCAGGGTCTGCTCACGCAGGGTCGGCCCGACCGGGGCGGGGGCCTGGCCGGGGACCGCGGGGCCGAAGCCGACCTGACCGGCGACCTGGAAGATGTTGCCCTTCTTGACGCCGTGCGAGAACTTCGCGGGCGGGGCGGTGTGGGTGGCCGGGGTGATCGCGGTCTTCTGCAGCTTGTCGGTCATGAGGAGGAATCCTCGGCTCTCTTCTCGGGTGTTGCTTCCGGTGCATTGTCGGTTGGTTCGTGGGACGGCCGGGCCGGGGCGCCGCCCGAGTACTCCCGGCTGATGTCCTCCGCGGTGCGGCGCACCATGGGCAGCAGGGTGAGGAGTTCGTCCGCGGTGACGACGACGTTCGGCGCCGACACCGAGCACGCGGCGACGACCCGGCCGTCCGCACCCTGGATGGGCGCCCCGACGCAGTTGATCGACTCCTCGTGGCCGCCGAGGTCGGTGGCCCAGCCCTGCTCCCGTACGGTGTCCAGCTCCCGCAGGAACGCGGCGGCGTTGGGCGTGGAGCGGGCCGTGTACGCCGGGTACGGGAGCCGTTCGGCCAGCGCCCGCCGCTCGGGCTCCGGCAGGTCCGCCAGCAGCAGCTTGGCGACGGCGGCGACCGTGATCGCGACGGGTTTGCCGATCCGCGAGTACATCCGCACCGGGTAGCGGCTCTCCACCTTGTCGATGTAGAGGACCTCGTTCTCCTCGTACACCGCGAGGTGCACGGTGTGGCCGCACCGCTCGTTGAGCGCGACCAGGTGGGGGTGGGCGATCTCCCGTACGTCCAGGTTCTCCACCGCCTCCTGGGCGAGCGCGAAGAGGCGGGCGCCGAGCCGGTAGCGCTGGTCCCGCTGGCGGTAGACCATGCCGTGTTCGTGCAGCGTGCGCAGCAGCCGCAGCGCGGTCGACTTGTGCACGCCGAGCCGCGAGGCGACCTG
Organism: Streptomyces sp. NPDC059850; assembly: GCF_042731515.1. Lineage (NCBI taxonomy): Bacteria > Bacillati > Actinomycetota > Actinomycetes > Kitasatosporales > Streptomycetaceae > Streptomyces > Streptomyces sp. NPDC059850. The sequence goes on along the minus strand of NZ_JBHWJI010000108.1, from coordinate 10,192 downwards.
CTCCAGATTGGCGGGTCCCTCCGCCAGCAGGGGCAGGATGCTCAGCGCTCGGTCGACGGTCTGGCTCATGGGTCGGTTACCTCCACCACCGCGGTATCGGCCCCCGATCGCTCCGGGTTCGCCCAGCCGGGGCCGAATCGCAGTGTGCCCCACTCGGCGGCGTCCAGCGTCACCAGCCGGTCGGCGTACGCGCGCGGCGGCGGGGTGCCGAGGTCGCCGGGGACGGTGAGGGCGGCGGCCGCCATCAGATGGCCGTGCCGCAGCCGCCGCTCGACGGGCAGGCCGCGCAGGGTGCCGGAGAGGAAGCCCGCGGCGAAGGCGTCGCCCGCGCCGACCGGGGCCACGACGTCCACGCGCAGGGCGGGTGCGAAGGTGACGGTGTCGGCGCCGTCCGCCCCTCGGGCGTACGCGGTGGCCCCGTCGCTGCCCTGCTTGACCACCAGCACGTCCGGCTCGGGCAGCGCCGCGCGGATCGCGTCCGCGCCGCCGCGGATGCCCCAGGCGGCCTCCGCCTCGTCCTCGCCGACGAAGACCAGGTCGCAGCCGCGGGCGAGGTCGAGCAGCACTCCCGGCCCTTCGTTCAGAGCCGGGTCCTCCCACAGCGAGACGCGGTAGTTGAGGTCGAAGGAGACCAGCGGGCGGCCTGGGGCGCGGGCGGTCAGCTCGCGCGTCAGGGCGAGGCAGTCGGGCGAGAGGGCCGGGGTGATGCCGGTGAGGTGGAGGACCCGGCCGGACCAGGTCTGTTCACGCGGCATGAGCGCCGGGGACATGGCCGAGGCGGCGGATCCGGCGCGGTAGTAGACCACTTCGGCGAGGGGCTCCTCGCCTGTGGGCTCGGATTCTGTGGGTTCGGATTCTGTGGCCCGCTCGCCCGCCGTACGGAAGTAGATCCCGGTGGGGCGGCGCGGATCGCGCTGGACGTGGCCGACGTCCACCCCGGTCGCCGCGATCTCCGTCAGCAGATGGTCGCCGAAGCCGTCGGTGCCGACCCGGCTGATCCAGCGCACGCTGTGCCCCGCGCCCGCCAGCCCGCACGCCACGTTGGACTCGGCGCCGCCGATCCCCCGCGCGAAGGCGGGCACCTCCGCGAGGCGGCCCGGCCGGGACGGCACGAAGGTCACCATCGACTCGCCGAGGCACACGACGTCGACACTCGGGGCTGGACGCACGATGGGTCTCGCTCCTTGCGGGTGGGGGTAGGTCACACACCGTTGACCCGGTGCTTGGCCGGATGTTAAACAGCGCTAAGCGTTATACGCAATGAACGTTGCAGAGAATGCAACCAGAAATGTACGGGAGGGCACCTCCATGGCCACCGACCACCGCGAGCACGCCGCCACGCACCCCGCCGTCGCCGGGCTCGCGCAGGAGCGTGTCGACCACCGCTTCAAGGGGCTGCCGCCGGACGCCGAAGGCCGCACCGTGGGCGAGCTGGCCGCCGAACGCCGCTCCCTGTTCACCGGCGGCTTCACCACTCCCGTACTGGCCCTGTCCGCCGAGGCCCTGGAACACAACCTCCTCGCCATGGAGCGCTACTCCGCCGCCCACGGCCTGGCCTTCGCCCCGCACGGCAAGACCTCCATGGCCCCGCAGCTCTTCGAGCGCCAGCTCGCCCACGGCGCCTGGGGCATCACCGCCGCCGTCCCCTCCCACGTGCGGATCTACCGGGCCTTCGGCATCCAGCGGATCTTCCTCGCCAACGAGGTAGTCGACACCGCCGCCCTGAAGTGGCTGGCCGCCGAACTCAACGCCGCCCCCGACTTCCGCTTCATCTGTTACGTCGACTCCGTACGCGGCGTCGAACTCATGGACGAGGCCCTGCGCCAGGCCGGGGCCGGGCGTCCCGTCGACGTCGTGGTCGAGCTGGGCGCGGGCGACGGCGCCCGCACCGGGGTCCGTACTGAGGCCGAGTGCGCCACGGTCGCCGACGCGGTCGCCGCCGCCGGGACGCTGCGACTGGTCGGCGTCGCGGGCTACGAGGGCGAGGTGCCGAAGGCGGACGGCGAGCGGGTACGGACCTGGCTGCGCCGCCTCACCGCCCTCGCCGCCGACTTCGACGCGGCGGGCCGCTTCGACGGCGTGGACGAGGTCGTCGTCAGCGCGGGCGGCAGCGCCTGGTTCGACGCGGTCGCCGACGTCTTCGCCGAGCTGCCCGCGCTCTCCCGGCCCGTCCTGAAGCTGCTGCGCTCGGGCGCGTACGTCTCCCACGACGACGGCCAATACCGGAACGTCACCCCGTTCAACCGCATCCCGGAGGAGGGCGAACTGCACCCCGCCTTCCGCCTCTGGGCCCAGGTCGTCTCCACCCCAGAACCCGGCCAGGCTTTCCTCAACGCGGGCAAGCGGGACGCCGCGTACGACCTCCACCTGCCCGAACCCCAGCTCATCCGCTCCGCCCGCGACGGCTCCCTCCGCCCCGCCCACGGCCTCGTCATCACCGGCCTCTCCGACCAGCACGCCTGGGTCACGGTCGCCGAGGGCGCGACCCTGGAAGTCGGCGACTGGGTCGCCCTGGGCCTCTCCCACCCCTGCACCAGCTTCGACAAGTGGCAGCTGATTCCCCTGGCGGACGCGGACGGCACGGTAACGGACTACATCCGCACGTTCTTCTGACCCACCCACCCGCCCTTCCCGGTGCTGCGCCCCAGCCCCCGCCACGGTGGGGGCGGCGCCCGCCCGGCCCCGACCCGGGCGTCCGGACCCCCTGGCCGGAGCCGGTCAGCCCGCCCCGGGGCGCGGGGGCCGCCGCCGCTGCCTTGCCCCGGCGGGGCAGGCGGGGTGTGGGGCCCGCAGGGCCCCACGTACCAAAGGGCGGGTGGGTGGGGACGACAGCGCGCCGCGAGCGCGACCGGCACACAGAGAGAAGGCACCGCATGGACCTCGTCATCCGCGACGCGCGCGTCATCGACGGCACCAGCGGTGCCGCCTACCGGGCCGACGTGGCCGTGGACGAGGGCCGTATCGCGGCCATCGTCCGCGAGGACGGCGGCCCGCGCCCCAGCGCCCGCCGCACCGTGGACGCCGACGGCCTCGCCCTCTCCCCCGGCTTCATCGACATGCACGCGCACAGCGACCTCGCCCTGCTCCGCGACCCCGACCACTCCGCGAAGGCCGCCCAGGGCGTCACCCTCGAAGTCATCGGCCAGGACGGCCTGTCGTACGCCCCCGTCGACGACCGCACGCTCGCCCAGATCCGTACCGCCATCACCGGCTGGAACGGCGACGGCTCCGACATCGACTTCACCTGGCGCACCGTCGGCGAATACCTCGACCGCCTCGACCACGGCTTCGACGGCCAGGGCATCGCCGTCAACGCCGCGTACCTCGTCCCCCAGGGCACCGTCCGCATGCTCGCCCTCGGCTGGGAGGACCGCGACGCGACGCCCGCCGAGACCGAGCGGATGAAGCAGCTCGTCGCGGAGGGCCTGGAACAGGGCGCGGTCGGGCTGTCCTCCGGCCTCACCTACACCCCCGGCATGTACGCCACCGACTCCGAACTCACCGAGCTGTGCCGGGTCGTGGCGTCGTACGGCGGCTACTACTGCCCGCACCACCGCTCCTACGGCGCGGGCGCCCTGCGCGCGTACGAGGAGATGGTGGCCCTCACCCGCGACGCGGGCTGCGCCCTCCACCTCGCCCACGCCACCATGAACTTCGGCCTCAACAAGGGCCGCGCCCCCGAACTCCTCGCCCTGCTCGACACCGCGCTCGCCGACGGCGCCGACATCACCCTCGACACCTACCCCTACCTCCCCGGCTGCACCACCCTCGTCGCCATGCTCCCCAGCTGGGCCGCCGAGGGCGGACCCGACGCGATCCTCACGCGGCTGCGCGACGACGCGACGGCCGAGCGCATCCGCCACGTCGTGGAGGTCGAAGGGGCGGACGGCTGCCACGGCGTACCGATCGAATGGGACCGCATCGAGATCTCGGGCGTGAGCACCCCATCCCTCCACTCCTACGTCGGCAAAACGGTCGCCGCGAGCGCCCGCGAACGCGGCGAGGAGCCGTGGACCACCGCCCGCCGCCTGCTCCTGGACGACCACCTCGGCCCGACGATCCTCCAGCACGTCGGCCACGAGGAGAACGTCCAGGCGATCATGAAGCACCCCGTCCACACGGGCGGCAGCGACGGCATCCTGAACGGCGCGAAGCCCCACCCCCGGGCGTACGGCACCTTCCCCCACTACCTGGGCCGCTACGTCCGCGAGCTGGGCGTCCTGTCCCTGGAGGAGTGCGTCGCCCACCTCACCGGCCGCCCCGCGGCCCGCCTCCGCCTCCCCGACCGAGGCCTGATCCGCGAGGGCTACCGCGCCGACCTCGTCCTCTTCGACCCGGACACGGTGGCGGCGGGCTCTACCTTCGAGAACCCGCGCACCCTCCCGACCGGCCTCCCCCACGTCCTGATCGACGGCCGCTTCGTCATCGAGGACGGCCACCGCACGAACACCCTGGCGGGCCGCGCCATCCGCCGCGTCACCTCCGGGCATGATTGACGCATGCTGACCATCGGATCCGTGGTGCTGGGTGTCGCGAACGTGCCCCGCGCGGCCGCCTTCTGGATGGAAGCCCTGGGATACGTCCCCCGCGACGAGATCGAACCCGACTGGGTCGTGCTGATCCCGGCGGAAGGAACCGGGGTCCAGCTGTCGCTCGGCCTCAGCGCGACCCCGCCCCAGGACCATCCGCGGATTCACCTGGACCTCTACGCAGGTGACGCCGCCGACCAGGCCGCGGAGGTCGAACGCCTGGTGTCCCTGGGCGCCCAGCGCGTCGACTGGGACCTCTACCCCGACGACGCCGACTTCATCGTGCTCGCCGACCCGGACGGCAACCGCTTCTGCATCATCGACACCGGCCACGGCTGATGGGTGGGCGAACTTCAGGTGCGGTGGGCGACGACGGCTTCGGTGTAAAGCTCCGTCGTCAGGTCGTTTTCGGAGATGCCCAGCTCAGAAATAATCGAGCGCACATCGGCAAGGGCAGCCGATAGCTCGTGCTCTCCTTGGACCAGAGTCTCGACCTCCAGGAACGTGCCCTCGATCTCGGGCACCTGCACCAGAGTGGCCAGCACATCCCGACCACGGACGCTGAAGTCATAGTTCACGCATCGCTTCTGAAACGCGAGTACAGGAACGAAACCGAGACCTCGAAGTATGGCGCCGACGGCGTCAGGGTCTTCCACACGCGTTTCGTGTTCCCGCTTCGACCCTGACCCTTCATCAATGCGTGCACTCTTGTACGTGAGCACAGAGCGAGTTGAACCGCCTCCGCGGATGGTCCGGACCCTCAGCTCCCGGTCCTGCGCACCCAGGTCTCCCGACGGGGCGTCATAGTAGGTGTCCTGATACATCTCGATTCGCGCGTCCGCGAACCGGTCCAGCCGCGCGGTTACGGATTCAGGATCGCGAACTCGGGCTTTCAGTTCGGCCTCGATCAAGTCCTGCTCCCTCTCCTCAGATGACACGAGTTCCTTCATCGACCATGGACTCGAACATACGCTGGAACCCTCGGAACAGGGGCCCCTGCGGCGCTTCCATAACCTTGTAGGCAGCAGACTCGTGGCCCTCCCAGTCAGCATCGAAGGTCGAAACGAACATGGTGTCATCCACTCGGATAACGCGCCAGGTCGGCCGCGCGTCGTATCGATATACCCGCAAGTCGCAGACATCCGATAGCTCACGCAGCCGCGCCTCAGAGAGCACGATTCCTGCCGCCAGTGATGCGAGAGACTCGCCAATCTCGACTGCCCGGTCGGCTAAGGCCGGGGATTCAGGGTCGAGCAGCAGGACTCGTACGCGAGGCCGCTGCCTCCCTGCCGCTCGGGCGAGAGAGGAACGGAGAAGTGAATCTTTCAACCCAATGAGCCCGAGGCCCCGCACAGCGAGCACGTCCAGCTCTTCAGCCGAAGCCGCACGCTGCCTGATGTCTTCTGACGCGGCGACCTGCTGTGCGTACACGTGAACGACTTCCGGAAAGGCTGCCAAGTCAAACGGCCCACCGTCATCGCTCGCGGCGCTTACCGCCGCAAGGCCCATCAACTGACGAGCGTCATCCGGCATGCCCAGCCCCTCCGCAATACGTTCGAACACATCGAGCCGAGCGACCACTCTCCTTCCGTTGATGATCTCGTTCACCCGCGCCTGAGTCATGGTCACAGCCGCCGCGATCCTGGCCTGGCTCACTCCGCCATATTGCTGGACACGGCGAAACAGCGCCCCTACGTCGCGCTCGCGCAGCGCATTGCGTACTTCGGTCCGCTGCCAGGCCCAGTCGGGCAGTTCGATCGGTGCCAGCACCGTTGGCATGATCCCCCTCGGTTCCACCGTGGGATGAAGAACCATCCCACGGTGAGATTACTGCTCGGGTATCGATCTCACGCCGACTTGCGTCGAATCCTGGTCTGATGAGAAAAGAAAATCTACCTGTACTCGAATCGGCCGTTCACAACGCGCACGCGGGGGTGGCGCGGTGACCGCGACAAATGGTCTACGGCTACTGCCGTGGTCAAGCCCCGAAGGCAAGCCGTGCTTCTTGTCAACGGACAGCGGCAGCAGCCGCTTGAGCCGCAGGGCGGATGAGATCGAGGACCTTCAGCTGTCCATGGGCGCCGAACTCCTCGGCCACGCCCACGCGCTGCTCAATGAGCGGAAGGCCGACGTCCGGGAAGTCCGCTTCCTCGCGGAACGGCTGTGCGAAGCGCTGCGCGACGCACTGCGGGTCGCGGAGAGCCGGGGCGAACGCTTGCCCACGCACGATGACGATGACGATGACGATAGCGATGCCGACCAGACGGGCGAAAACACCGAGCAGGTGTCCGCTGCCCCACAAAAACCGTTGTCCACTTCGTGACTCATAGCCCCCGCTCTCTGCCGGATGACTCATGGGTTCGTTGGTCAAATCCCGGTTTCGGCTACCGCTTGTCCGTGACTTTTGACCCCGCGCCGATCACGGGCGACGTGACGCGGCGTGACGTCATCACGGAGATGGCACAGGCCATCCTGAGCGGGGAAATGTACGAGGACACCTGTCCCGGCCCCGGAGGCCCGTGAGCGCTTCCGGGTTTCAGGCCAGGGCCCCGGTACGGACGGCTAACTCCCGCAGGCCCTCGACGCGCGCGGGCCTGTACAGCAGATCCGACGTCAGTGCCCTGAGCGCCGGGCGTTGCGCTTCCTGCGGTGCTTCTTGCTCGACACGGCGCAGCGCGGCGAATGTCTGCTGACCGTCGCCCAGGGCGTGCCACATGCGGGCGGTGTCGGTCCAAGCCCGGGCGCGGCGCTCGGCCGTTGGCATGCGGCCGATGTTCAGGCCCGCTGCGATCTTCACGCCGTCGTCTGGAGTGCCGAGGGTGTTGAAGACGCCGATGCGGTAGACGTCGACCTGGGTACGAGTGGCGTCGACGGTGAACAGGCCACCGGGGGCTGGACGGCGCTCTACCTCTTCCCCGGCCTCGTCGAGCAGAGTGAGCGCCGTTGTACGGTCTCCTCCGGCAGCCGCCGAGTACGCGGCGGTGAGCAGCAGCGTGGTGCGTACGGCTCCGGTGCGCGTGTCGGTGGTGTCGAGTTCGGCCGCCTCGCGGGTGAGGAGGTGTACGGCGGAGGACCATCGGCCAGAGCGCCGCATGGTGATGGCCAGCACGCGGGTCGCCTCTCCGACGGGGACCGGCGTGCCGCTGGCGCGTGCGGCGGACAGGGCACGGTCGGCTGCGACCCAGGCCGCGTCGGAGTGCTGCTTGGAGGCGAGTTCCGCGGCCAGCACGTACGTGCGGGCAAGGACGGCGGACGCCTGCTGACGCTCCCGGCCGGTTGCGGCGTCCCTGGTCGCCTCAGCAGTGGCAAGCAGACCGGGCAGGGTGCGGCCGAGGTCGCTGTAGCGAGCGGTCGTGTAGGTCTGCCGCGCGGCGGCGGTTTGGGCCATCAGGTTCGCCAGTGGCACCGGTTCGGCGTTCGGTAGCCTGAAGAGGATGTCTTCCAGGTCGGCGGCCGGCAGCCCATCTGCTGTGCCTGTGCCAACGATGACGGTCGCCCCAGCGGCCAGTGCCCCGGTAAGTAGCTTCCTGCGACGCACCGCATCCTCCTCGTCCGGCGTACCCCCGGTTGCCACGGTAGCGATCGTCGGCCCCTCGGACACAGCAGCACCGCTCAACCACTCGGCAGGAATGGCCAGCGCTCGGGCCATGAGGGGAACCACGTCGGAGTCGAGCCGCATCTTGTTGCCCTCGATCCGGGAGATCGCCGACGCCGAGTAGCCGACCATGAGGCCGAGCTGTTCTTGCGTCAGGTGGCGCGCGTTGCGGGCGCCGCGGATGAGGGCTCCTGTGTGCCGACGCCGCGCGGCCGGGGAGAGTCCCCTCCTCGTCGAGCCCCATGAACTGAGCCCCGGTTCGGTGCAGCCGATTGACCAGCACGTTCGCCGACAGGGCCGAATCGGCCGTGTGGCCACAGCTCGGGATCGAGGCAGCTTGTGCGCGAGGGCCGTCGCGGTGGCGCCACACTTCCGGGACGACTTCTTCGACTGCCTGACCGTCCGCAGGGACGCGCTGTTCGAGCTGACCGACGCGACGCTCATCGTGGGGCTGCACGGAGTCCTGGAGCGGCATCCCTGGTTCGAACGGGTGAGCGCTGAAGACGACCTCAACGAGGACGTGTTCAGCCTCGCAGGTCCGGCTGCCGGACAAGCCGCGCGGGCGGCGGCTGCCGAGCTGGCCGCCGTGGCGGACTCGGTTCGCCCTCACGGACCCGGACGGCGCGGCGGAGGCCTTCGCTGACGCCCTGGGCGTTAGCCGGACGTTAGCGGTACGGCGGTGGTTCAACAGCGGCGACCGACAGTCTTGTTGTCACGAGCCCGAACCACCGCTTCGACAGATACGGGGAAGCCATGTCGCACCTTTCCACCCTCCGCGCCCGCAAGGCCGCAGCCGCCTTCGCGATCACCGTTGCCGCGCTGGGGCTCACGGCCTGCCAGGGCAATGAGACGGACGCCTCGTCCTCGCAGGACCGCACCTCGGCGAGCGCGAGCGCCTCCCAGTCCCCCGGTTCCTCGGACCAGGCCGATGGCGCCAAGGCCTCGAAGGGGGTCCCGAACAAGCCCGACACGAAGTGCACCGACCAGATCAACTACGCGGGCGACCCCCGGGACAACGCCACCATCAACAGCATCGGCTCCGACACCGGCACCTGCCCGCCGGTTCAGGGCGACCAGACCGAGGGCACCCCCAACCTGGACGGCGTCAAGTGCACCGACCAGATCAACTACGGCAGCGACTCCCGCGACAACGCCACCATCAACAGCATCGGCTCCGACACCGGCACCTGCCCGCCCGTCCAGGGCGACCAGACCGAGGGCACCCCCAACATCGACGGCGTCAAGTGCACCGACCAGATCAACTACGGCAGCGACTCCCGCGACAACGCCACCATCAACAGCATCGGCTCCGACACCGGCACCTGCCC
>NZ_JBHWJI010000108.1:0-640 GCF_042731515.1 Streptomyces sp. NPDC059850 | reverse complement strand
GCCCATCGAGAAGAAGTGAGCCCACTCCGCTCAGCCAGCCAGCTCCGCCTCCGCGAAGCGCCGCAGGTGGCGGCGCGCGTCCTCGACGCTCAGGGCCGGGACCTGCCGCAGCCGCCGCAGCGCCAGCCCATCCGCCAGCGCGGAGAAGCGGAGAGTGAAGTCCGCCGGGTCGTCGCAGCGGAAGTCGCCCTCGGCGCAGCCCCGCTCGACCAGGGACCGGATCTCGCCGTGCCAGCTCTCGTACCGCTCGGCCGCCCCACGGGCGAACGTCTGGTCGCGCTCGCCCGCGTTCCAGTAGTCGAACCACATCCGCCAGTGCTGGTCCGTGTCGTCCGTGAAGAGCGCGTCGATGAGCAGCCGCAGGCCCTCCGCGCCGCTGGTGGCGCGGTCGGCGGCCTCGGTGAGGGCGGCGTAATAGCCCTCTATGTGCAGGACCATCGCCTCGGAGAGGACTTCCTGCACGCTCTCGAAGTGGTACGTGACGGTGCCGACCGAGACCCCCGCCGCGGCGGCGACCTCGCGCACCCCGACCCCCGCAGTGCCCCGCTCCGCGATGAGCGGAACGGCGGCCTCCACGATCAGGCGGCGGTGTTGCAGGCCGCCGTCCTGCTCACCGCCGTGACGATCTTCGCGCTGAACA
>NZ_JBHWJI010000107.1:0-13353 GCF_042731515.1 Streptomyces sp. NPDC059850 | reverse complement strand
GACGGGCCGCGGCGGCGCGGCCCCGGGCGGGGGGTCCGGGGGCGCAGCCCCCGGTTACGGGAAGGGGCGGGGTCGGGAACAAACCCCGCCACCGGGCCAGGCGAGGCACACCGCACCACCGCCAAGGCGGCCCCCAGCCCCGGGCAACCCCTGGCGGGGGCCGGGGGCTCCGCCCTCGGTTACGGGGAGGGGCGGGGTGGGGGATGGCTAGTCCGCCGGGGTGAAGCGGGCCGCGTAGCCGCCGTTCTTCGGGACCGGCATTGAGAGGCGCGAGCTGGACGTCACCTCGCGGGTTTCGGTGGTGATCTTGCCGTCCTCGCCGTCCCGGTACAGCTCGGCGCGCCACGTCCCGGAACCCAGGAAGCTCAGCGGCTCGTCCAGGGTCCGGGCGTCGCCCGAGGTGATGGCGCCCAGGTACCAGTCGTCGCCGGAGCGGCGGGTGAGGACCGCTCGGTCGCCGGGGGCGCCGTCGACGAGCTGGGTGTCGTCCCACACCGTGGGCACCTGGCGCAGGAACGAGAGGGCGGCCGGGTGGGCGTCGTACGACTCGACGCTGTCGGCGAAGTGCTGCACCCCGGACTCGTACACCACGGACAGCGCCAGCTCGGCGGCGTCACTCGTAGGCCGCACGCCGGTGAAGGTCACCGGGGTGAAGTCCATGGACCCGATGAGGTTCCGGGTGAACGGCAGCGTCGTGTAGTGGGCCGCCGGGAACGGCTCGCGGCCCGGCTTCGGGCGGGTGCCCTCGGCGCCCTTGACCGCCTCGACGCTCATCATCTGCGGCCACGTCCGCTCCTGGCCACGCGGAATCGTCGCACCGTGGAAGTTCAGCATCAGCCGGTGCTTGGCGCTGTCCTTGAAGACGGCGTCGTACCACCGCATCCGGTCCTGGCCGTCCGACTCCAGGAAGTCGACCTTGAGCCCGACGATGCCCCAGGTCTTGTACTGGGCGAACAGCCGGTCCCGCTCGCTCTGCTGGTCGATGGTCTGCCAGCGCACCCAGGCCCAGATGCCGACGCCCTTCTCCTTGGCGTACGCGGTGAGTTGGGGCATCCAGTCGTTGCTCCAGCCGGAGTCGACCAGGACGTACTCCCAGCCCTCCCGGGCGGCGAAGTCGACGAACTTCTTCTGCGCGGCGAGGCTGGTCGGGCTGGAGCCGTCCGACCACCACGACCAGGCCGCCTTGCCCGGTTTGATCCATGAGGTGTCGGCGACCTTCGACGGCTCGGCGAGGTCGGTCGGCAGGTCGCTTTCGGTGACGGTGGCGAGGTCACCGATGACCATCGTGCGCCACGGCGTGGTGAGGCCCGGGCCGCTGACCTCGGCGGGGTCGGGGAGGGTGAGGTGGAAGCGGTCGGTGGCGGCGTCGAGGGTGAGCCGGGAGCCGCCGTACGAGCTGTTCAGGTCGGCTTCCTCGACGAGCATCCAGCTCTTGCCGACGCGGAAGAGCGACGGATAGCCGTAGTCGCCCGCCTTGGCGTCGGCGACGCTGCCGTGGTCATGGGCGGACTCGTAGTCCGAGCGCCCGTTGTCGTACGGCAGCAGATAGGAGTCGGCGGTCGGCGGCACGGCGAACTCCGTGGTCTCGCCGAGCACGGTGACCGTGCCCTTGCCGGGCAGGGCGTAGCGGTACGCCAGCCCGTCCGCCGAGACGCGGACGATCACCTTCAGCGTCCGTCCGTCCTTGCGGAAGGTAAAGGTCGACTCGGAGGCATCGGAGGTGTGGTGGGTCCGGCGGCCGGTGGTGGTCGTGTAGGTCTCGTGGATGGGGCGGTCGTTGCGCCCCTCGAACCGCAAGCCCTTGCCGAAGTCGGTGTCGGCGGTGCGGATGCCGAGCGCGGAGGGGCGCAGCACGGTGGTGGAGCCGTGCCGGGCGGTGAGGGTGAGGCCGCCGTCACGGGTGAGGCTGAGCTGCCCGCTGACCTGGCCCTGTCCGGTGAGCCGCCAGCTACGGGCGTCCGAGCTGTTCGAGCCGCCCGCCTGACCTGCGGCTTCGGCCTGGAGTGGTACGAGGACGGAGGCCGCGCAGGCGATGCCCGCCGCGGCTCTGGTGACCCTGGACCGAATGACGCGCATCGTTCCCTCCCACGGGACATGTGGCGATATAACGGCGCGACAGTCCGACACAGCAAGCCCATACATCAGATCTATCCGGCGCCTTGACGCATCATTAGTCCCTTCCTACGCTCCCGTCTAGCCAAATCATCGGACCAATCTCGCTGTCTTCTCGGACGGAGCTGATCGACGATGGCAGTCAGCAGACGCGGTTTCCTGGGCCGGGTGGCCGCGGGCGCCGCCGCGGGGTCGACGGCGGGAGTCGCCCTCCCCGCACCGGAGGCGGAGGCGGAGGCGGCCGAAAGCGAGCGCTCCGTGGTCCTGACCGGCATGCGGACGGATACGGAATGGCAGCGCTTTCTGGCCGGGCAGGACCTGATCTGGAAGCGGATGCCGCGCACCTGGTACGAGGGCCCGTTCCTGGGCAACGGCCTGCTCGGTTCCATGGTCTACCAGGAGCCCGGCGAGAACGCCCTGCGCTTCACCGTCCACCACAGCGAGGTCCAGGACCACCGCCCCACCCAGGGCGGCAGCGACTGGGGCGTGGCGCGGCTGCCGGTCGGCAATCTGCTGCTGCGCCCGGCCGGGAAGATCACCGGCGTCGATCTGCGACTCGACCTGTGGGACGCCGAGTTGCGCGGCACGATCACCACCGACAAGGGCCGTCTCACGTTCCGCGCGCTGATCCACAACGACCGGACGATGCTGCTGGCGACCGTCGAGGCGAGCGCGGGCGAGGAGGGGTTCCGCTGGGAGTACCGCCCCTCCCCCGCCGTCAGCCCGCGCATCGTCCGCGAGGACCCGCCGAAGGGGTTCGAGCCCAACCCGAAGCCGGTCAGCCGCACCGAGGACGGGCTCGGCATCACCGTCCAGTCGATGGTCGCGGGCGGCCAGACGGTGACCGCGTACAAGGAGCGCGGCGCGGGCCGGGAGCGGACGTACTACCTGGCCGTGGCGCACTCGCACCCCGGTACGGACGCGGAGGGCCGGGCCGTCACCACGGTCCGCAAGGCGTCCGCGCTGCCGGTCTCCAGCCTGCTGCGCTCCCACCGCGACTGGTGGCACCGCTTCTACCGCAAGAGCTTTCTGTCGGTCCCCGACGCGATGCTGCAGAGCTTCTACTGGATCCAGCTCTACAAGCTCGCGTGCGCGGCCCGCGAACACGCCCCTGTGATGGCCACCACCGGCCCCTGGGTGGAGCCGACCCCCTGGCCGGGCGTGTGGTGGAACCTCAACGTCCAGCTGGAGTACTGGCCGGTGCTGGGCTCCAACCACCTGGAGCTGGACGCGATTCCGCGCACCCTAGCCGAGAACACCGACGTCCTGATCAGCGCCCTCAAACCGGAGTACCGCGCCGACTCGGCCGCGCTGCGCCGCTCCACCGACGCGCAGTGCGAGGACAACGGCACGGTGCCGGTGCCGGGCGTCGGCGACTCGGCGGAGGTCGGCAATCTGCCGTGGGCGCTGCACAACGTATGGCTCCACTACCGGCACTCCATGGACCGGGGCCTGCTGGAGGACGTGCTGTATCCGCTGCTGCGCCGCTCCACCAACTACTACCTGCACTTCCTGACCGAGCAGGCCGACGGGAAGCTGCATCTGCCGAAGACCTTCTCGCCCGAGTACGGCCCGGCCCCGGACTGCAACTACGACCTGGCGCTGCTGCGCTGGTCCTGCCGGACGCTGCTGGAGACGGTCGAACTGCTGGGCGAGGACGACCCGCTGGCGCCCAAGTGGCGTGAGGTGCTGGACAAGCTCGTCCCGTACCCGGTGGACGAGAACGGCTTCATGGTCGGCACCGGCGTCCCGTTCGCCAAGTCGCACCGCCACTACTCGCACATGCTCTCCGTCTACCCGCTCTACCTGGTCAACTGGGACCAGCGGGAGAGCCGCGATCTGATCACCCGCTCCCTGGAGCACTGGATCGGTTTCGAGGGCGCCCTGCGCGGCTACAGCTTCTCCGGCGCGGCCTCGATCTCCACCCAGATGGGCCGGGGCGACGACGCCCTGAAGTACCTCCGCGAGCTGGTGGCGCGCTTCATCCAGCCCAACACCCACTACTACGAGGCGGGCCCGGTCATCGAGACCCCGCTCTCGGGCGCGCAGGCGATCCACGACATGCTCTGCCAGAGCTGGGGCGGGACCATCCGCTTCTTCCCCGGGGTGCCGGGCGACTGGCGGGACGTGGCGCTGCACGACTTCCGCACCGAGGGCGCGTTCCTGGTCAGCGCGGTACGCAAGGGCGGCAGGACGCGCTGGGCGCGGGTACGGAGCCTGGCCGGGGAGCCGTGCCGGGTGCGGCACTCGCTGACCGGGCGGATCAGGGTCGCGGGAGTGCGCGGCCCGGCCCCGAAGTGGCGCGACCTCGGCGACGGCGTGATCGAGCTGGACCTCGGCCGGGACGAGGAGGCGGTGATCTACCCGGCCGCGGGACCCCGCCCGGACTTCCACCTCGCCCCGGTGAAGATCTCGGAGCCCGCCGACCGCTGGGGGCTGCCGGAGCTGCCGCAGACGGGCCAGGTCACCCAGGTCGATCTGACGGGCGCCTTCGACAACGACGCCATCACCACCGAGATGTACTACGGCGACGGGGACTTCGACGGTACGGGGCGCACGTACCCGATGGTGCAGCTGCCGCAGACCGGGCAGACCGAGGACGACGGGATCACCTTCGCGTTCACCAACGGCAGCGAAGGGTCACCCAACAACGTGATCGCGGCGGGTCAGAAGGTCGCGGTCCCGGCGGGGAGCTACGCCAGGCTCCATGTGCTGGGCGCGGGCGACACCGGCAACGTGACGATCCCGGCGGTGGCCTCGTACGCGGACGGCTCGACCGCGACGGTGAGCGTCCAGCTCACGGCGTGGCTGTCGGGTCCGGCGTACGGGGAGACCGAGGCGGTACGGACCAGCCAGATCCACGCCCGCAGCGGTCCGGTCGGCACGAAGGCGGCGATCTTCCACCAGGCGGTCGCCCTGGACCCGGCCAGGGAGCTGTCCGCGATCACCCTGGCCGCCCCGGCGTCGGGCACCGCCCGGGCCCACGTCTTCGCGCTGTCCCTGGAGAAGACCAGCTAAAGGCACACAACCGCACACCATCCGTCACGGCCGCCCCTCCCGGGGCGGCCGTTTCTTGCTCATGCGTGCAGCCGAGATGACAACTGAGAGAATTTGTTGGCACTCAGTGTCTTGCGGGGTGGCACACCGTGCCATACGGTGAAGGAGTCCGGGCGGCCGGCGCGCTGCACACCTCGCGCGCCGGCTGTCCCCGCAAGCCGCCCCCGCGCGCCTTGCGTGCCCGGACACCGCCTGCGTCACCAGGCGGGCCCCACGGCGCTCACCCGCGCCCCACGGCCGAAGAACCTCCGCCGAACCGACGGCACAGCAGCCAGCCAGCAGCTTTCACCCCCGTCACGAGCCCAGCGTTCCCTCAGGCGTCCTTTCCGGACGCTTCGCCGGAGGCACCGATGAACGAGATACTTGACGCGATCCTCGCGTCGGACACGAGCCCCCAGGACTTCGCCGCCCTGCGCGTCCCCGAGTCGTACCGCGCGGTGACCGTCCGCAAGGACGAGGCCGATATGTTCGCGGGCCTCACCACCAAGGAGAAGGACCCCCGCAAGTCACTGCACGTGGACGAGGTCCCGCTGCCCGAACTCGGCCCCGGCGAGGCACTCGTCGCCGTCATGGCCAGCTCGGTCAACTACAACTCCGTGTGGACCTCGATCTTCGAGCCGGTGTCCACCTTCGCCTTCCTGGAGCGGTACGGAAAGCTCTCCCCGCTCGCCAAGCGGCACGACCTGCCGTACCACATCATCGGCTCCGACCTCGCGGGCGTCGTGCTGCGCACCGGCCCCGGTGTGAACGCCTGGAAGCCGGGCGCCGAGGTCGTCGCGCACTGTCTGTCGGTCGAGCTGGAGAGCGCCGACGGCCACGACGACACCATGCTCGACCCCGAGCAGCGCATCTGGGGCTTCGAGACCAACTTCGGCGGGCTCGCCGAGATCGCCCTCGTCAAGTCCAACCAGCTGATGCCCAAGCCGACCCATCTGAGCTGGGAGGAGGCGGCCGCGCCTGGCCTGGTCAACTCGACCGCGTACCGGCAGCTCGTCTCCCGCAACGGCGCCGGGATGAAGCAGGGCGACAACGTGCTGATCTGGGGCGCGAGCGGTGGACTCGGCTCCTACGCCACCCAGTTCGCGCTGGCGGGCGGGGCGAACCCGATCTGCGTCGTCTCATCCCCCCAGAAGGCCGAGATCTGCCGGAAGATGGGCGCCGAGGCGATCATCGACCGCGCCGCCGAGGACTACCGCTTCTGGAAGGACGAGCGCACCCAGGACCCGCGCGAGTGGAAGCGGTTCGGCAAGAAGATCCGCGAACTGACCGGCGGCGAGGACGTGGACATCGTCTTCGAGCACCCGGGCCGCGAGACCTTCGGCGCCAGCGTGTACGTCACCCGCAAGGGCGGCACGATCGTCACCTGCGCCTCGACGTCCGGCTACACCCATGAGTACGACAACCGCTACCTGTGGATGTCGCTGAAGCGGATCGTCGGCTCGCACTTCGCCAACTACCGCGAGGCGTGGGAGGCCAACCGCCTCATCGCCAAGGGCAAGATCCACCCGACGCTGTCCAAGACGTACCGCATGGACGAGACCGGCCAGGCCGCGTACGACGTCCACCGCAACCTCCACCAGGGCAAGGTCGGCGTGCTGTGCCTGGCTCCCGAGGAGGGCATGGGCGTGCGCGACCAGGCGATGCGCGACCAGCACATCGAGGCCATCAACCGCTTCCGGGACGTGTGATGAGTGGCGAACCCCGCCCCAAGGACCGCCCCTGGCTCATGCGGACCTACGCCGGGCACTCCACCGCCGAGGCGTCCAACGAGCTGTACCGGCGCAACCTGGCCAAGGGCCAGACCGGTCTTTCGGTCGCCTTCGACCTGCCCACCCAGACCGGTTACGACCCCGACCACATCCTCGCCCGTGGCGAGGTGGGCCGGGTCGGGGTCCCGGTCTCCCATCTGGGCGACATGCGGCGGCTGTTCCAGGACATCCCGCTGGAGCAGATGAACACCTCCATGACCATCAACGCCACCGCCATGTGGCTGCTGGCGCTGTATCAGGTGGTCGCGGAGGAGCACGGCGCCGATCCGGCGAAGCTCCAGGGGACGACGCAGAACGACATCGTCAAGGAGTACCTGTCGCGCGGGACGCATGTCTTCCCGCCGGGGCCGAGCCTCAGGCTCACCACCGACATGATCGCGTACACGGTCCACCACATCCCCAAGTGGAACCCGATCAACATCTGCAGCTACCACCTGCAGGAGGCCGGGGCCACTCCGGTGCAGGAGATCGCGTACGCCATGTCGACGGCGATCGCCGTCCTGGACGCGGTGTTCGACTCCGGGCAGGTGCCCGAGGAGCGCAAGGGCGATGTGGTGGCCCGGATCTCCTTCTTCGTGAACGCGGGCGTCCGGTTCATCGAGGAGATGTGCAAGATGCGCGCCTTCGGCCGCATCTGGGACCGGATCACCCGCGAGCGGTACGGCATCGACAACCCCAAGCACCGCCGCTTCCGCTACGGCGTCCAGGTCAACTCGCTCGGGCTGACCGAGGCCCAGCCGGAGAACAACGTCCAGCGCATCGTGCTGGAGATGCTCGCCGTCACCCTCTCCAAGGACGCCCGCGCCCGCGCCGTCCAGCTCCCCGCCTGGAACGAGGCGCTGGGGCTGCCCCGGCCCTGGGACCAGCAGTGGTCGCTGCGCATCCAGCAGGTGCTGGCGCAGGAGAGCGATCTGCTGGAGTACGACGACATCTTCGCGGGCTCGCACGTCATCGAGGCCAAGGTCGCCGAGCTGACCGGGGAGGCCGAGGCCGAGATCGAGCGCATCCAGGAGATGGGCGGGGCGATGGCCGCCGTCGAGTCCGGCTACCTCAAGGCGCAGCTGGTCGCCTCGCACGCGGCGCGCCGGGCCCGGATCGAATCGGGCGAGGAGAAGATCGTCGGCGTCAACTCCTACGAGTCCACCGAGCCCAATCCGCTCACCGCCGACCTGGACACCGCGATCATGACGGTGGACCCAGCGAACGAGGCCCGGGTGGTCTCCGCCCTGCACACCTGGCGTGAGCAGCGCGACGCCCACCGCGCCGAGACCGCCCTCTCGGCGCTCCGCAAGGCCGCCGCGGGCACCGACAACCTGATGGCCGCGACCGTGGAGTGCGCCCGCGCCGGGGTCACGACCGGCGAGTGGGCCTGGGCGCTGCGCGATGTGTTCGGCGAGTTCCGGGCCCCCACCGGGGTCGGCGGGGCGCCGCTGGCCGTCACCGCGGAGGCGGGCAGCCAGCTCGCGACCGTACGCGAGAAGGTCGAGAAGACCGCGGCCGAGCTGGGCGGCGGGCGGCTGCGGCTGCTCGTCGGCAAGCCCGGCCTGGACGGGCACAGCAACGGCGCCGAGCAGATCGCCGTACGGGCCCGGGACGCCGGGTTCGAGGTGATCTACCAGGGGATCCGGCTCACCCCTGAGCAGATCGTCATGGCGGCCGTCGACGAGGACGTGCACTGCGTCGGCCTGTCGATCCTCTCCGGCTCGCACGCCGAGCTGGTGCCCGACGTCCTGGAGCGGCTGCGGCTGGCCGGGGCGCAGGACATTCCCGTCATCGTGGGCGGCATCATCCCGGCCGCGGACGCCGCCGCACTGCGCGCGGCGGGTGTCGCGGCCGTCTTCACCCCCAAGGACTTCGGTATCACGGAGATCATCGGCCGTATCGTCGACGAGATCCGTTCCGCGAACACGCTTCCCGCACTGGAGGTTCCCGTATGACCGCGCCCGCCCCCGCAGACCGAGTGCTGCGGCCGCGCCGTTCCTGCCTGGCCGTGCCCGGGTCCAACCCGCGCTTCCTGGAGAAGGCCCAGGGCCTCCCGGCCGACCAGGTGTTCCTCGACCTGGAGGACGCGTGCGCGCCGCTGGCCAAGGAGGACGCCCGGCACTCCATCGTCAAGGCGCTGAACGAGGGCGACTGGACGGGGAAGACCCGGGCGGTGCGGGTCAACGACTGGACCACCCACTGGACGTACCGGGACGTCATCACGGTGGTCGAGGGCGCGGGCCCGAACCTGGACTGCGTCATGCTGCCGAAGGTGCAGGACGCCCAGCAGGTGCAGGCGCTGGACCTGCTGCTCACCCAGATCGAGAAGACGATGGGCTTCGAGGTCGGGCGGATCGGCATCGAGGCGCAGATCGAGAACGCCAAGGGCCTGGTGAACGTCGACGCCATCGCCGGTGCCTCGCCCCGGCTGGAGACGATCATCTTCGGCCCGGCCGACTTCATGGCGTCCATCAACATGAAGTCGCTGGTCGTGGGCGAGCAGCCGCCCGGCTACCCGGCGGACGCGTACCACTACATCCTGATGCGCATCCTGATGGCCGCCCGCACCCATGACCTCCAGGCCATCGACGGCCCGTACCTCCAGATCAAGAACGTGGACGGCTACCGCGAGGTGGCCGGGCGCGCGGCGGCGCTCGGCTTCGACGGCAAGTGGGTGCTGCACCCGGGCCAGGTCGACGCGGCCAACGAGGTCTTCTCGCCGTCGCAGGAGGACTACGACCACGCCGAGCTGATCCTGGACGCGTACGAGTACTGCACGTCCGAGGCGGGCGGCATGAAGGGCTCGGCGATGCTGGGCGACGAGATGATCGACGAGGCCAGCCGCAAGATGGCGCTGGTCGTCGCGGGCAAGGGCCGTGCGGCCGGGATGACCCGTGCGTCCACCTTCGAGCCCCCGGAGGCGTGAGCGAGATGCAATTCGGCCGCACTTACGAAGAGTTCGCGGTGGGCGATGTCTACCGGCACTGGCCGGGGAAGACGGTCACCGAGTACGACGACCATCTCTTCTGTCTGCTCACCATGAATCATCACCCGCTGCACATGGACAGCAACTACGCCGAGAAGACGACCGATTTCGGCAAGAACGTCGTAGTCGGGAACTACATCTACTCGCTGCTGCTCGGCATGTCGGTCCCGGACGTCTCCGGAAAGGCCATCGCCAACCTGGAGGTCGAGTCGCTGAAGCATGTCGCGCCGACGTTCCATGGCGACACCATCTACGGCGAGACCAAGGTGCTGGACAAGACGCCGTCGAAGTCCAAAACCGACCGCGGAATCGTGTATGTGGAGACGAAAGGCTACAAGCAGGACGGCACGCTCGTATGCGTCTTCCGGCGCAAGGTGATGGTGCCCACCGCCACGTACATCAAGGAGCGGGGCGGCGAGCAGCCGGGCCGCCCGGAGCTGGGAGGGCAGTGATATGGGCCGTCTGGCGCAGACCGAGGGACTGACCGACATCCAGCGGGAGATCCTCGCCACGGTCAGGGATTTTG
The DNA here is from genome assembly GCF_042731515.1 of Streptomyces sp. NPDC059850. Lineage (NCBI taxonomy): Bacteria > Bacillati > Actinomycetota > Actinomycetes > Kitasatosporales > Streptomycetaceae > Streptomyces > Streptomyces sp. NPDC059850. Next base: position 2,921 of record NZ_JBHWJI010000107.1, on the reverse strand, counting down.
TCGACAAGGAGATCCTGCCGGTCGCCACCGAACTGGAGCACCGCGACGAATATCCGACCCGGATCGTGGAGGGCCTGAAGGAGCTGGGCCTCTTCGGGCTGATGATCCCCGAGGAATACGGCGGCCTGGGCGAGTCACTGCTCACTTACGCGCTGTGCGTGGAGGAGATCGCCCGCGGCTGGATGAGCGTGTCCGGGATCATCAACACGCACTTCATCGTGGCGTACATGCTGAAGCAGCACGGCACCCAGGAGCAGAAGGACTATTTCCTGCCCAAGATGGCGCTCGGGGAGATCCGCGGCGCCTTCTCGATGTCGGAGCCCGCGCTGGGCTCGGACGTGTCGGCGATCACCAGCAAGGCGGTGCCGGACGGCGATGAGTACGTGCTGACCGGCCAGAAGATGTGGCTGACCAACGGCGGCACCTCCACTCTGGTGGCGGTCCTGTGCCGGACGGGTGAGGGGGCCGAGGAGGGTGCGGCACCGCACAAGTCCATGACCACCTTCCTGGTCGAGAAGGAGCCGGGCTTCGGCGAGGTGCGGCCCGGACTGACCATTCCCGGCAAGATCGAGAAGATGGGCTACAAGGGGGTCGACACCACCGAGCTCATCATGGACGGACTGCGCATTCCGGCCGATCGGGTGCTCGGCGGAGAGACCAACCGCGGTTTTTACCAAATGATGGACGGCGTGGAGGTCGGCCGGGTCAATGTCGCCGCGCGCGGCTGTGGCGTGGCACAGCGCGCATTCGAGCTGGGCGTTGCGTACGCACAGCAGCGTCACACCTTCGGGAAGCCGATCGCCCAGCATCAAGCCATCCAGTTCAAACTGGCCGAAATGGGAACAAAGGTCGAGGCGGCGCATGCGATGATGGTCAATGCGGCCCGCAAGAAGGACGCGGGTGCGCGCAACGACCTCGAAGCGGGAATGGCGAAGTACCTGGCGTCGGAGTACTGCAAAGAGGTCGTGGAGGACGCCTTCCGCATCCACGGCGGGTACGGCTTCTCCAAGGAATACGAGATCGAGCGCCTCTACCGCGAGGCACCGATGCTCCTCATCGGCGAAGGTACCGCTGAGATTCAGAAAATGATTATTGGACGACGACTGCTGGAGGATTACCGAACCCAAGGCTGATGTCCCTTTTGGGGTGGTATCCGAGAGAAGAAGGTCACACCGCGCCATGGGTCTTCGGCCACTGACAAGCCACCGACAGGCCCTGGCGCTTGCCCAGTTACCGCTCGCAACCGATACCATCCGGGAAAGCCGCCGTCCCCAGTCTTGCGTCGCGGCATCCTCCGCTACGAAGGTCATCCATGCCCCACAGCCAATCCTCTGCACAACGCGGCCGCGTCCGCCTCGCGCGCGGAGCGTCGCCGTGGCTCCTCCCGACCGTCGCCACGGCGGCGGTCAGCCTCACCCGCGCCCGTCGCTCCGGACGCTGGGCGGCAGTCGCCGTGCCCGCCACCGCGCTCGCGGCGGGCATGCTGTGGTTTTTCCGTGACCCCGAGAGAGAGATCTCTCAGGGCCGCGTCATCTCCCCGGCCGACGGCGTGGTGCAGAGCATCATGCCGTGGAAGGACGGGCGCACCCGCGTCGCGATCTTCATGAGCCCGCTCAACGTCCACGTGAACCGCGCTCCGCTGGCCGGCACCGTGACCTCCGTCGAGCACATCCCGGGCGGCTTCGTTCCCGCGTTCAACAAGGAAAGCGAGAACAACGAGCGGGTCGTCTGGCACTTCGACACCGAGCTGGGCGACATCGAGATGGTCCAGATCGCGGGCGCGGTCGCGCGCCGAATCGTTCCGTACGTGCCGCAGAGCACCAAGGTCGAGCAGGGTGAGCGGATCGGTCTCATCCGCTTCGGCTCGCGCGTGGACGTCTACCTTCCCGAGGGCGTCGATGTCGCGGTCGAGGTCGGCCAGGCCACCACCGCGGGGGTGACTCGCCTTGACCGTGATTGATCCCGACACCCCCTGGGTGCCCGAAGCCGAGATGGACGCCGCCGACGAGACGGATGACATGCCGCTGTCGACGCGGCTGTCGATAGCGGACACCCTGACGCTGGGCAACGCCACCTGTGGCTTCCTGGCGGTCTACTTCACCACCACCGGCGTCCTCATCCCGCACCTCACGGGCAGCGAGGACGGCGGCATGACCCGCCACAGCGCCGCCTCGGCGGTCATGCTGATGCTGCTGGCCTCCGTCTTCGACCTCTTCGACGGCCTCGTCGCACGGAAGCTGCGCAGCTCGGCCATGGGCGCGGAGCTGGACAACCTCTCCGACCTGATCAGCTTCGGGCTCGCCCCGGCGTACTTCGTCCTCGTCTGGGGCATGGTCGCCGACAGTCCCTACGAGCGGGTCTCGGTGGTGGGCGCCATCATCGTCCTCTTGGCCGTCGTCCTCCGCCTGGCCAGATTCTCCTGTGTCACGCTCCGGGACGGCGTCTTCCAGGGCATGCCGAGCCCCTTCGGCGCTCTGACGGTCGTCTCGGTCGTCCTGCTGGGCCTGCCGTTCGTGCCGACCCTGCTGGCGATCATCGGTGTGGCGTGGCTGATGGTGAGCCGCGTCGAGTACCCCAAGCCGCGCGGCCGCCTCGCCGTGGCCATGCTCGGCTGGATCGTCACCAGCATGGCCCTGCTGGCCGCCTGGGCCTTCGAGGCCCCCGGCGGTGAGCTGCTGCTCCAGTCGGCGTGCGCGCTCCAGGTCGTGATGGGCGCGGTGATCCCCCTCTTCGCCACGGCCCGCCGCGTCAACGCGTTCCGCGACAACCGCCGCGAGGCGAGGGCGGCCCAGCTGCCGTAGCCACACCCGAAACGCCGTGGGGCCCCCCCGTCCCCCCCGGGGGCCCACGGGGGTGCCGGGTTGCGGCGGGGCGTAAACCCCCCGGCGACGATGCGTAACCGCGGTGCCATACACCCCGAC
>NZ_JBHWJI010000106.1:0-13724 GCF_042731515.1 Streptomyces sp. NPDC059850 | reverse complement strand
GGGGGGGGTGGTGTTGGCGCGGGGGGGGGGGGGTTTTGGGGGGGGGGGGGGGGGGGGTGGGGGGGGCGTCCTTGGCACGGCGTCGTTGCTTAGGGGGAACATGGGGGGGGCCCGCCCCGCGGGGGGGGGGCCCGCCGCTTCGTATGGGGTTGTTCAGCCGGTGTTGCGCAGGCCCGCCGCCACACCGTTGACGGTGAGGAGCAGGGCCCGGGCCAGCACCGGGTCGGCCTCTTCGCCGCGCTCGTGTGCGGTGCGCTGCCGGTGGAGCAGGCTCACCTGGAGGTAGGAGATCGGGTCCAGGTAGGCGTCACGGACGTGGAAGGTCTGCTTCAGGACCGGGTTGGAGTCCAGGAGTTCGGTCTCGCCGGTGATCCGCAGCACCTCCCGCACCGTCAGCTCGTGCTCCGCCTGGATGACGTCGAAGACGTGCTTCAGCTCGTCCGGGACCAGGGTGTCGACGTAGTGCCGGGCGATCCGCAGGTCCGTCTTGGCGAGGGTCATCTCGACGTTGGACAGGAAGTTGCGGAAGAAGTGCCAGTGCTGGTGCATCTCGTCCAGCACGCCGTCGAGCCCGGCCTCGCGGGCGGCCTTGAGGCCGGAGCCGACGCCGAACCAGCCGGGCACGATCTGCCGGGACTGGGTCCAGCCGAAGACCCACGGGATGGCCCGCAGTCCGTCGAGGCCCGCGCCGGAGTCGGGGCGGCGGGACGGGCGGGAGCCGAGGTGGAGTTCGGCGAGCTGGTCGACGGGGGTGGAGGCGAAGAAGTACGCGGGCAGGTCGGGGTCGTCCACGAGCGTGCGGTACGCGCCGTGGGCGGCGTCGGAGACCGTTTCCATCGCCGCGTCCCAGCGGGCGAGCGCCTCGTCCGACTGGCGCGGGGCGGTGTGCAGGGCCGACGCCTGGAGGGTCGCGGCGACCGTCAGCTCCAGGTTCTCCCGGGCGAGCGAGGGGACCAGGTACTTGTCGGAGATGACCTCGCCCTGCTCGGTGACCTTGATCTCGCCTTCGAGGGTGCCCCACGGCTGGGCGAGGATCGCGTCGTGGGTGGGCCCGCCGCCACGGCCCACGGTGCCGCCGCGGCCGTGGAAGAGGCGCAGCCGTACGCCGTGCCGGTGGGCCACGTCGCGCAGCAGCCGCTGGGCGCGGTGGATCTCCCACTGGGAGGTGGTGATGCCGCCGAACTTGGAGGAGTCGGAGTACCCGAGCATGACCTCCTGGACGTCGCCGCGCAGGGAGACGAGGCGCCGGTAGGAGGGGTCGGACAGCATCTCGTCCAGGAGCTGGTCGGCGATCTTCAGCTCGTCGGTGGTCTCCAGCAGCGGCACGATGCCGATCTTGGCCCAGCCCGCGTGGAGGTCGATGAGGCCCGCCTCGCGGGCGAGGACGGCGGCGGCGAAGACGTCGTCGGAGCCCGCGCACATGGAGATGATGTACGACTCGACGATCTCGGGCCCGAACCGCTCGAAGGACTCGCGGATGGTCTGGAAGACGCCGAGGGTCTTGGCCCCGGCCGCGTCCAGCGGCGCCGGGGAGGGCGCGAGCGGGCGGCGCGAGCGCAGTTCCTTGGCGAGGAGCTTGCGCCGGTAGTCCCGGGGCATGTCCGCGTACCGCCAGGATTCCTCGCCGAGCCGGTCGAAGAGCTGACCGAGGGCGTGGTGGTGGGCGTCCGCGTGCTCCCGTACGTCCATGGTGGCGAGCTGGAGGCCGAACGCGGCGAGCGTGCGGATGGCGCGCTCCAGGCGGCCGTCGGCGATCAGGGCGCCCCGGTGGGCGCGCAACGAGTCCTGGATGAGCTTCAGGTCGTCCAGCATCTCGGCGGTGCCGAGGTAGTCGCGGCCGGGCGTGTGCGGGGCGTCCTTGGCCAGGCGCTCGCGGGTGTTGACGAGCTTCTGGCGCATGCAGGTGGCCTTGAGCCGGTAGGGCTCCTCGGCGTTGAGCCGCTTGTAGCGCGGGCTGATCTCCGGCAGCAGCTCCAGGTCGCGCTGGAGGGAGGCCAGCAGCTCCTCCGAGGCGTCGGAGTTGCGGATGGAGCTGGAGAGGGCGGCCCGCAGGTCGTCGATGATCTCCAGGGCGTCGGTGATGCCGTGCTCATGCTGGAGGATCAGGACTTCCCAGGTCACCTGGGGGGTGACATTCGGATTGCCGTCGCGGTCGCCGCCGATCCAGGTGCCGAAGGTGAGCGGGCGGGTGGTGGCGGGCAGCTCGATGCCGACCCGCTCCAGCTCGGCGGTCAGGTCCTCCAGGACGTCGCCGACGGCGTGGGCGTGCAGCTCGTCCAGGTAGTAGACGGCGTTACGGGCCTCGTCGGCGGGCTCGGGGCGGGCGACCCGCAGCTCGTCGGTCTGCCACAGCAGGTCGATGTTCTCGGCGAGGCGGAGGTCGGCGCGGCGGCTCTCGCCCCCTGCGGCGAGGGTGTCCAGCAGCTCGGCGATGCGGCGCAGCTTGTTGAGGACGGTGCGGCGGGCCGCCTCGGTGGGGTGGGCGGTGAAGACGGGGCGGACGCCCAGGTGCTCCACGGTCTGCCGCAGATGGTCGGCGTCGGCGTCCTTGAGCTGGTCGACGGTGCGGGCCAGGATGCCGCCCTCGGCGGCGCGCCGCGTGCTCAGCTCGCGGCTCCGGTGGACCTGCTCGGTGACGTTGGCCAGGTGGAAGTAGGTGGAGAAGGCGCGCACCAGCTTGGCGGCGGTGGGCAGGTCGGTGGTGCCGAGCAGTTCGGCGGCGGCCTCGCCGTCACTGCGGGTGAGGGCGCGGACGCGCTCGACGAGATCGAGGAGGTCGGGGCCCTCCTGTCGGACCAGGGTCTCGCCGAGGAGGTCACCCAGACGGCGGATATCGGCACGCAGGGCGGCATTGGTGTGGTCGGCACTGCTCACAGGTGCGGCTCCTTGCAGTGAACGGGGGTTCCCAGCGGGGGCGGAGCCCCCCCGCGGCTGGCGCCGCAGGGCCCGCACCCGTTGCTTTCGGCCATGTGCGGACCGCGCTGTCCGACGCCCCCAGGATAGGTGGCGTTCCCTCGGGGGAAACCAGAGCCCTCTTGCCCCGGTTCGCGGCCCTGCCATACTTACGTCGCCGTAGGTTACGGATCCGTAGCCCAGCCCCCGAGCCCCACGAGGGATCCCATGACTGCAAGCCCCGACGTGACCCACGACGCGCCGAAGGCCCAGGAGACCCCGCTTCCCTCCGCCACGCTGGGCGGGGACAGCAAGCGTTCCATCGAACAGATCACCCTGCTGCTGTTCATCACCGTCCCGTTCGTCGCACTGCTCGCGGCGATCCCCCTGGCCTGGGGCTGGGGGGTCAGCTGGCTGGACCTGGCACTGATGGTGGTCATGTACTACATCGGCTGCCACGGCATCACGATCGGCTACCACCGCTATTTCACCCATGGCTCATTCAAGGCCAAGCGGCCGCTGCGGATCGCGCTCGCGATCGCGGGGTCGCTGGCGGTCGAGGGGCCGCTGGTGCGCTGGGTGGCCGATCACCGCAAGCACCACAAGTTCTCCGACGCGGAGGGCGACCCGCATTCGCCGTGGCGGTATGGGGAGACCGTCCCGGCCCTGATGAAGGGGTTGTGGTGGGCACATATCGCATGGATGTTCGATGAGGAGCAGACGTCGCAGGCGAAGTACGCGCCGGATCTGGTCAAGGACGACGCGATCCGCAACATCTCCCGCCAGTTCGTGGTGTGGACGGTCGTCTCGCTGCTGCTGCCCGCCGCCATCGGCGGCCTGGTGACCTGGTCCTGGCAGGGCGCGGTGACCGCGTTCTTCTGGGGATCGCTCGTCCGGGTGGCGCTGCTGCACCACGTGACCTGGTCGATCAACTCGATCTGCCACGCGGTGGGCAAGCGCCCGTTCAAGTCGCGTGACCGCTCCGGGAACGTGTGGTGGCTCGCGGTGCTCTCGTGCGGCGAGTCCTGGCACAACCTGCACCACGCCGACCCGACGTGCGCCCGGCACGGGGTGATGAAGGGCCAGCTGGACTCCAGCGCCCGGATCATCCGCTGGTTCGAGAAGCTGGGCTGGGCGTACGACGTCCGCTGGCCGAACGCGAACCGGATCGACTCCCGGCGTAAAGAGGCCCCTGCCGAAGCGGCATGATAGAGGGCGTGGAGACCGACAGTAATACCAGCGGCAGCAAGGACCGGGCGGCCCGGACCGTCCGGTCCTCCGGATCCGGCCCCCGGCGGCCCCGCCGGGTACGGATGACCGGCAAGGAGCGCCGGGAGCAGCTGCTGGACATCGGTCGTGCGCTCTTCGCCGAACGCGGCTTCGAGGGCACCTCGGTGGAGGAGATCGCGGCGAAGGCCGGGGTGTCCAAGCCGGTGGTGTACGAGCACTTCGGCGGCAAGGAAGGGCTGTACGCGGTCGTGGTCGACCGTGAGATGCGGCGGATGCTGGACATGGTGACCACGTCGCTGACCGCGGGCCATCCCCGGGAGCTGTGCGAGCAGGCCACGTTCGCCCTGCTGGACTACATCGAGGAGTACACGGACGGCTTCCGGATCCTCGTCCGTGACTCCCCCGTCGCCCAGTCGACGGGCACCTTCGCCTCGCTGATCAGCGATATCGCCACCCAGGTCGAGGACATCCTGGGCCTGGAGTTCAAGGCCCGCGGCTTCGACGCCAAGCTCGCCCCGCTGTACGCCCAGGCCCTGGTGGGGATGGTGGCGCTGACCGGCCAGTGGTGGCTGGACGTCCGCAAGCCGAAGAAGTCCGAGGTGGCGGCGCATCTGGTGAACCTGGCCTGGCACGGCCTGGACGGCCTGGAGCAGAGGCCCCGGCTGATAGGCCACCGCAAGGCGTAGGGGTGTCTTGCCGTTACGCCTTCTTGGTGGCCACCGCGAAGATCCGGCGGAACGGGAAGGCCGTGCCGTACGGGGCCGGAGGGTAGGCCTCGCGGAGGAGGGCCGCGTATTCGCCGAGGAAGCGGTCGCGGGCGGCCGGGTCGTCGGCGAGGGCGGTGAGGACCGGGCGCAGGGCGGTGCCCTTGGTCCAGTCGAGGACCGGGTCGTCTCCGGTGAGGATCTGCAGGTAGGTGGTCTCCCAGGCGTCGACCTCGCAGCCCAGCGCGGTGAGCCGGTCCAGGTAGTCGAGCGGGTCCAGGGCCGAGGCCGGGCTGCGCAGGGCGTCGGCGAGGCGGTCGCGCCAGCGCGGCGCCTCGCACAGGTCGCGCAGCAGGGTGTGGCTGGGGGCGCCGAAGTTGCCGGGCAGCTGGAAGGCGAGGGTGCCGCCGGGGCGCAGGGCGGCGAGCCAGCCGGGGAAGGCGTCGGCGTGGCCGGGCATCCACTGGAGCGCGGCGTTGGAGACGACGAGGTCGTACGGCTCGTCCGGCTCCCAGCGCAGCGCGTCGACAGTACGGAAGTCGAGGCGGCCGCCGCCGGTGGTCGGGCCCGCGAGGGGCTGGGCCTCGGCGAGCATGTCGGCGGAGCTGTCCAGGCCGGTGACATGGGCACCCGGCCAGCGGTCGAAGAGCAGGACGGTGACATTGCCGGGGCCGCAGCCGAGGTCGGCGATGCGGGGCGGGCGGCCCGGTTCCACGGGGAGCGCGGGGATCTGGGCGAGCAGGTCGCGGAACGGGCGGGCGCGGTGGCCGGAGTGGCGGAGGTACTGGGCCGGGTCCCAGTGGGGTGACGTACGCATGGTGAAGTCCCTTGAGCGGGTACGGTCGGTACGAGCAGGCCTTACCGTCCTCCACGGCGTCTCTTGATGTCAAGAGACTTCATGTCGACAGACCTACTACACTGATCGTCATGGACGACGAGGTCGATCGACTGGTGGCGGCATGGCGTCGGGAACGCCCCGACCTCGATGTCGAACCGCTCGAAGTGCTCAGCCGGGTCAGCCGGCTCGCACGCCATCTCGACCGGGCGCGGCGGATCGCCTTCAGCGAGCACCAGCTGGAGTCCTGGGAGTTCGACGTGCTGACCTCGCTGCGGCGGGCCGGGACCCCGTACCAGCTCTCCCCCGGGCAGCTGCTGACCCAGACGCTGGTCACCTCGGGCACCATGACCAACCGCATCGACCGGCTGGCGAAGAAGGGCCTGGTCGAGCGGCTGCCCGACCCCAGCGACCGGCGCGGAGTGCTCGTCCGGCTCACCGCGGAGGGGCGCGACCGCGCCGACCAGGCACTGGCCGGGCTGCTGGACCACGAGCGCGCCATCCTCGCCGAGCTGTCCCAGGCCCAGCGCGCGGAACTGGCGGCGCTGCTACGCCAGCTGACCGCCCCGTTCGACAATTTCCCCGGCTAGGTCGACCGGGCCGACGCCCGCCCGCCGGGCCAGCGCCACGGCGGCCAGCGTGGAGTGCACGCCCAGCTTGCCCAGCACGTTCTGCATATGGGTGCGGACCGTGTGCGGGGACAGGAACAGCCGCTCCGCCACCGCCTTGCGACCGAGCCCGGCCACCATGCAGCGCAGCACTTCCCGTTCACGCGGCGTCAGCGATTCGACCAGCCGCTCGCTCTCGGTGCGGTGCTTACGGGCCGCCGTCAGCTCCCGCAGCACGCCGGTGAGCAGCGCGGGCGGCAGATGCGTCTCGTCGCGCAGCACTCCGCGGATCACGGCGAGCAGCCGGACCAGCGAACAGTCCTTGGCCACCCAGCCGGACGCCCCGGCCTGCAGGGCCGCCGCGGCCCTCCGTGGATCGTCGCGCTCGGCCAGCACCACGGTGCGCACCCCAGGCTGGGCGGTGCGCACGCCGCCGACCAGCGCTATGCCGTCGGGCGACCGCCCGTTGACGCGCCCCGGCGGGCCCGAGCCCAGGCCGTTGCCGTGCGCCGCCTCGGCGGGCACGGACTGCGGTGCGTGCAGCGGCTCCCCGTTCAGAGAGCCCAGATCGGCGTCGATCAGCAGGACGTCGAAACGCCGCCCCTCGGCCACTCCGCGCTCCAGACAGCGCAGCGCCGCCGGGCCGCTTCCGGCCGCCGCCACGTCCACGTCCTGTTCCGCCGCGAGGGCGGCGGCCAGTGACTCGGCGAAAATGCGATGGTCGTCGACCACCAGAACCCGAATACGTGCCACGGAACCCCCCACGTCGCCGGATACACCCGGATACCCCGAGAACCAGTACGGGTACGGCGCCCGGGAAAGGGGTCACCGCAACCGCACGGCCGCCGCCGTGCTGAGATCGCTACCCCACCCCGGGCGTCGTACCTGACTGTCTCGCCCCCTGATACACGTCGGCCCCCACCGACGCTGCACTCAGCGTAAGGCCGGGGTACGACATCCGGAGCGGATGAGCGAAACTGCCCGGCCTCGCCTGATTACGGTGGTCTTTGTGTTCGGTCTTGGGGAGTAAGGAGACCGAGAACGGCGTAAATTGATCGCTCAACGGCCGAAGGGGGATGAGGCGGCCGAAGAGCCTCCTCCGCCAGAGAGCCCTAGAGCCGCCGGGCGCCCGCGCTCGGCACCGCCGGGAAGATCCGCGGGGCCCCGTGTCCGGCCGCGGCGAAGGCCTCGGTGACGGCCTTGGCCACCGCGTCCGCGTCCGCCACCTCGACCAGCACGATCGCCGAGCCGCCGAAGCCGCCGCCGGTCATCCGCGCGCCGAGCGCGCCCGCCGCGTTGGCCGAATCCACCACGAGGTCCAGCTCGGCGCAGGAGATCTCGAAGTCATCGCGGCACGAGGCGTGTCCGGCGGTCAGGACCGGGCCGATGGCCCGGGTGTCGCCCGCGTCCAGCAGCTCGATCACCTCCCGCACCCGCTGGTTCTCGGTCACCACATGGCGCACCCGGCGGCGCACGGTGTCGTCCACACCGAGGTCGTCGAGGGTGGTGAGCGTCGCGTCCAGGGTCGCGAACTCCACCTCGCGCAGTGCGGACACGCCGAGCGCCCGCGCGCCCGACTCGCACGCGGCGCGCCGGTTGGCGTACGCGCCGTCGCCCAGCTCGTGCTTCACCCGGGTGTCCACGACCAACAGCCGCAGCCCCTCCGCCGCGAGGTCCAGCGGCACCTGCCGCTGGGTGAGATCGCGCGCGTCGAGGAAGAGAGCGTGGCCCTCGGCGCAGCAGGCGGAGGCCATCTGGTCCATGATCCCGCAGGGCACGCCGACGAAGTCGTTCTCCGCGCGCTGGCACAGCCGGGCGATGCGCTGCGGGGCGAGTCCCAGCCCGTACAGCTCGCTCAGCGCGGTGGCGGTCACCACCTCCAGCGCGGCGGACGAGGACAGCCCGGCGCCGGTGGGCACCGTGGACGCGTAGTGCAGGTCCGCGCCGCCCGCCGCGGCGCCGGTCAGCAGCCCCTCCTCGCGCAGCGCCCACACCACGCCCGCCGGATAGGCCGCCCAGCCACCGCGGTCGCCGCCGGTGCCGCCCGCCGCGACCGGGGCCAGCTCCGCGACGCGCAGCTCGACGATCCCGCCGGGGACGTCCCCGGAGTGGACGCGCAGCACGCCGTCGGTGCGCGGCGCGGCGGCCGCGAGGCACGTATGCGGCAGGGCGAGCGGCATCACGAAGCCGTCGTTGTAGTCGGTGTGCTCACCGATCAGGTTGACCCTGCCCGGTGCCGCCCACACGCCCTCCGGATCGGTCCCGTAGACCTCCCGGAACCCCGCCGCTACGTCGCTCACTCGCTGACCCCTGTCCTTGTTTATCCGTCGTCACTCAACTGCTCAGTGCGTGCGCTGCGCGAACTCCCACGCGTCCGCGACGATGCCCCTCAGGTCGGCGCGGCCGGGCCGCCAGCCGAGGCGGTCCTTGGCGCGCTCGGCCGAGGCCACCAGCACGGCCGGGTCGCCGCCCCGGCGGTCGGCGATGACCTCGGGGATCGGGTGGCCGGTGACCTGGCGGACGGTCTCGATGACCTCGCGGACGGAGAAGCCGTTGCCGTTGCCGAGGTTGCAGATCAGGTGCTCACCCGTGGAAGCACCGGTCAGCGCCAGCAGATGGGCGTCGGCCAGGTCCGCGACGTGGATGTAGTCGCGGACGCAGGTGCCGTCGGGGGTCGGGTAGTCGTCGCCGAAGACGGAGATCGCCTCGCGGCGGCCCTGCGCGACCTGGAGCACCAGCGGGATCAGGTGCGACTCGGGTTCGTGGCGCTCGCCGTACGTCCCGTAGGCGCCCGCGACGTTGAAGTACCGCAGGGAGACCGCGGCCAGGCCGTGCGCGGCGCACTCCCCGCTGATCATGTGGTCGACGGCGAGCTTGGTGGCGCCGTACGGATTGGTCGGCGCGGTCGCGGCGTCCTCGGTGATCGGGACCTCGTCCGGTTCGCCGTAGGTGGCGGCGGTGGAGGAGAAGACGAGGGTGCGCACCCCGGCGTCCCGCATCGCGGCGAGCAGCGCGGTGGTCCCGCCGACGTTGTTGATCCAGTACTTCTCCGGGTCGACGACGGACTCGCCGACCTGCGAGGACGCCGCGAAGTGCAGCACACCGTCGTACGAGGCGTCGAGCCACTTGGCCGCGTCCTGGATGCGGCCCTCGATGAACTCCGCGCCCTCGGGTACCCCCTCGCGGTGCCCGGTGGACAGGTCGTCCAGCACGGTCACCTGGTGCCCGGCCTCCAGCAGATGCGCGGCGACCACGCTGCCGACATAACCGGCACCGCCCGTGACCAGGTACTTCTTCTGCTGCGCATTGCTCACTTGCTCGCTACCTCTCGCAGTCGCTCGGCCGCGGCCTCCGGCGGCACATCATTGATGAACACATTCATGCCGGATTCGGAACCCGCGAGAAACTTCAGCTTGCCGGAAGTGCGGCGGATGGTGAAAAGCTCGAGGTGGAGCGCGAAATCGTCGCGGTCGTCCGCCGTGAACGGCGCCTGGTGCCAGGCGGCGATGTACGGCGTCGGCTGCTCGTCCTCCCCTTCGTTCCCACCACCCCGCCCGGCGAATATCCGGTCGAAGCGCTTCAAGAGTTCCAGATACATCTGTGGAAACTCTGTGCGCGCGGCATCGTCCAGCGCGGTCAGGTCCGGGACCCGGCGCTTCGGGTAGAGGTGCACCTCGTACGGCCAGTGGGCGGCGTACGGGACGAAGGCGATCCAGTGCTCGCCGTCGAGGACGACGCGGCGTCCGTCGGACCGCTCATCGGCGACCACATCATCGAACAGATTCCGACCGGTCCGCTCACGGTGCTCGGCGAGCGAGCGGAGCATGAGCCGGGTCCGCGGGGTCGGGAAGGGATATCCGTAGATCTGGCCGTGCGGATGGCCGAGGGTGACGCCGATCTCCCGGCCGCGGTTCTCGAAGCAGAAGACCTGCTCGACGGAGGGGAGCTGGGCCAGCTCGGCGGTCCGGTCGGTCCAGGCGTCGAGCACCAGGGCGGCCTGTTCGGGGCTGAGGTCGGCGAAGGAGGCGTCGTGGTCGGAGGTGAAGCAGACCACCTCGCACCGGCCCGCGTCCCCGGCCAGCGAGGGGAAGCGGTTCTCGAAGACGGCGACGTCGTAGTCGGAGGCGGGGATCTCGCTGTGCCGCCCGTCGCGCGAGGGGCACAGCGGGCATTCGTCGGCGGGCGGGTGGTACGTACGCCCCTGGCGGTGGGAGGCGACGGCCACGTCGTCGCCGAGGAGGGGGTCGTGGCGGATCTCGGAGCGGGTCGATATGGGGTCGAGCGGCCGCTGATCCACGGCGTCGCGCACCGCGTCGTCGCGCGCGTCGTAGTAGATCAGCTCGCGTCCGTCCGCGAGCCGCGTCGCCGTCTTCTTCACGTCCGCCAGCTCCTGTCGCTCCACCCAACACAACTAAACATAATGAACCACAAGCCAACAGCGGCGTCAATGCACGAGGAAAGCACCCGGATAAAGCAGGATAATTCGCATGCGTTCTCTGGCAGCGGATCTCCGGCTCCCCACCAATGCCCTCGACTACTCGATCCTGATCCTGTACTTCGTCGTCGTACTCGGCGTCGGATTCGCCGCCAGACGAAGCGTGAAGACCAGCCTGGACTTCTTTCTCTCCGGCCGGTCACTGCCCGCGTGGGTCACCGGACTGGCGTTCGTCGCCGCCAATCTGGGCGCCCTGGAGATCCTGGGAATGGCGGCCAACGGCGCCCAGTACGGCGTCTACACCGTGCACTGGTACTGGGTGGGCGCCATTCCGGCGATGGTCTTCCTGGGCCTGGTGATGATGCCGTTCTACTACGGCTCCAAGGTCAGATCGGTGCCCGAATTCCTGCTGCACCGCTACGGGCCGTCCTCGCATCTGCTCAGCTCGATCATCTTCTCCGTGGCGTCCGTGCTGATCGCGGGCGTCAACCTCTACGCGATGGCCATCGTCGTCGAGGCGCTGCTCGGCTGGCCGCAGTGGGTCGCCATCGTCGTCGCCGGGCTGTTCGTGCTCGCGTACATCACCCTCGGCGGGCTCTCCTCGGCGATCTACAACGAAGTGCTGCAGTTCTTCGTCATCCTCGCCGCGCTCATCCCGCTCACCGTCGTCGGCCTCAAGCGGGTCGGCGGCTTCGGCGGACTCAAGGACTCGCTCGACGCGTCCCACGGCGCCAACTTCACCTCCGCGTGGGGCGGCACCGGCATCGGCTCGGACAACCCGCTGGGCGCCAACTGGCTGACCATCGTGCTCGGCCTCGGCTTCTGCCTGAGCTTCGGCTACTGGACGACCAACTTCGCCGAGGTGCAGCGCGCGCTGTCCGCCAAGAACCTCTCCGCCGCCCAGCGCACCCCGCTGATCGCCGCCTTCCCCAAGATGTTCATCCCGCTGATCGTGGTGGTCCCGGGGCTGATCGCGCTGGTCGTCGAGCCGGGGATCGGCTCCACGAAGAGCGGGCTGCAGTACAACGACGCGATCCCGCTGCTGATGAGCGATCTGCTCCCCAACGGGGTGCTGGGCCTCGCGGTGACCGGGCTGCTCGCCGCCTTCATGGCGGGCATGGCGGCCAACGTCTCGTCCTTCAACACGGTCTTCACCAACGACATCTGGCGGGCGTACATCAGGAAGGGCCGCGCGGACGAGTACTACCTGCTGACGGGGCGGGTGGTGACCGCGATCGGGGTGCTGGCCGGGATGGGGACGGCGTTCATCGCGTCCTCGTTCAGCAACATCATGAACTACCTGCAGACCCTGTTCTCGTTCTTCAACGTGCCGCTGTTCTGCGTCTTCATCATCGGGATGTTCTGGCGGCGGGCCACCGCCCCGGCCGGGTTCTGGGGGCTGCTCGCCGGCACCGTCGCGGCGATGATCAACTACTTCTGGCTCTACAAGGACGGCGTCATCTCCATCCCCAGCGACCAGGGCGCCAACTTCGTCTCCGCCATCGTGGCGTTCGTGGTCGGCGGGGTGGTGATGGTCGCGGTCACGCCCTTCACCAAGCCCAAGCCGGAGCAGTCACTGGCCGGTCTTGTCTACGGCACCACCGCCCCGGGCCTCGCCGAACCCGCGGCACCCGGCGACGAGGCCTGGTACCGCAGCCCGGCACTGCTCGGCTGGGGCGCGATCGTCCTCGCGGCGCTGTGCTACGTCCCGTTCTCCCTGTGACCCCGCTGCCCTGTGCCCCTCCTGCGGTAAGGAACCCGCGCCATGAGTGACGAGTACGAGTACCAGCACGAGGTCGAGGAGCTGGAGGGGAGGTCGGCGACCGCGGCCCGGCTCTTCGACGTACGGCGCATCATCGGCGGCCTGTTCGTGATCTACGGGATCGTCGTCACGATCGCCGGAATCACCGCCTCCGACGCGGACCTGAGGAAGGCCGAGAACATCAACATCAACCTGTGGACGGGCGCCTGCATGCTCGCCCTCGGCCTGCTCTTCCTGCTCTGGATGAAGCTCAGACCGCTCCCGGTGCCGCACCCCGCCCCCGCCGCCCCCGAGCAGGGCCCCGCCCGGCCCGGGGACGACAGCGCTTAGGGACGCGTCTAGGAGGGAGCCAGCGGAGCCGCGCCGCGGTGCGTCGCCGCCCGGTCCAGCAGGCCGGTGCGCGCCGCCAGCGCCGCCGCCTCCAGCCGGGACCCCACCCCGAGCTTCATCAGCACCCGCTGCACATGGGTGCGCGCCGTGCTGGGCGCGATCCCCATGCCCGCGGCGATCAGTCGGGTGTCCTCGCCCTCCGCGACCCGCATCAGCACCTCCACCTCGCGCGGGGTCAGCATGCGCAGCAGCCGGGCTCCCTCGTCGTCCGGCTGGGCCGCGGGGTTGAGCAGCTCCGCGAACGCGCCCTGCAGCAACTGCGGGGCCACCGCCGCCTCGCCCGCGCGCGCCTTCAGCATGGCGCGCTCGACGCCCTCGATCCGCTCGTCGTGCCGGACGTAGCCGGAGGCGCCCGCGGCGAAGGCGGCGGCGATGCCGCGCGGGTTCGGCACCGGGCCGAGCACCACCACCGCGACCTGTGGCCGCTCCTTCTTGATCCGCACGACCGGTTCGAACACGCCCGGATCGGCGGGTGTCGCCGTCCCCAGCAGACACACCTCCGGTGCCCGGCTCACCACCAGCTCCGCCGCTCCCGCGCTCGGCGCGGCCGCGGCGAGCACCCGGTGCCCGCGCAGCTTCAACGCCGAGGCGAGGGCCTCCGCGAGCAGGCGGTGGTCATCGACCACCATGAGTCGCACGCCCATGAGTTTCCCCCCTTTGCCCCGGGAAGCTACACGCTTGTTCGACGTTGCGCGCCCCTTACCCGGAAGAAGCCCCCCGGAATGCCGAAATCCCGCTCATCTGCGCCTACTTGACACCTCATTCACGTCCGAAACAGATCGCCTCGGCCTGCTGCGGGGGCGGATTCGATCATGGAGGCGGAATCAATCATGGAGAAGAACGGCGGCGGCCCCGCCCGTACGGTGCG
>NZ_JBHWJI010000105.1:0-13954 GCF_042731515.1 Streptomyces sp. NPDC059850 | reverse complement strand
TACCGGGGGCGGGGGGCGGGCGCGGCCCCCCCCCCGGCCGTTACCGGGTTACCGGAGGGACCTGGCTACCGGGTGAAGTGGAAGATGCCCCACGTCACGTGGTTTTTCCTGCCGCCCTCGACCCAGTTGGTGAGACCTTTCTTCATGTGGGCGAGGTAGTCGGCACTGACGTGTTCCGCCAGGCCTTCGGCCTCCTGGCGGCGGGTCTCCTCCAGGACCCGGGCGTAGTGCGTGATCAGGTGCTCGCGGTGCTCCTCGAAGCCGCCGCCGACCTCGGTGAAGCCGAGGCGGGCCAGTTCGTGGCGGTAGAAGTCCGGGGAGCCCATGGTGTCGAGGTGGATGCGGTCCAGGATGGGCCGCAGGGCGTCCAGCGGGCAGCCGTTGGCCGCCATGGGGTCGGTGAAGATGAGCTGACCGCCGGGGCGCAGGACGCGGGCGGCCTCTTCCAGGGGGCGGCGGCGGTTGCCGCTGTGCAGGAACGCGTCCTGGGACCAGACCACGTCGACGCTGTTGTCCGGCAGCGGGATCCGCTCGAACGAGCCGTCCAGCACCTCGATGATCTCGCTGAGCCCGCGCTCGGCGTTGATCGCGCGGTGCCGCTCGTTCTCCACCTCGCTGAGGTTCAGGGCGGTGACGCGGCAGCCGTACGTCTCGGCGAGGTAGCGCGCCGAGCCGCCGAAGCCCGAGCCGAGGTCGAGGACGGTGGACGCCGGGGTGAGGTCCAGGCGGCCCGCCATGCGGGCGACGGTGCGCCTGCTGGCCTCGGGGATCGGCTCGTCCTCCCGGTCGTAGACACCGATGTGGATGTCCTCGCCGCCCCAGACGCGCCAGTAGAACTCGTCCGCGTCGGAGGAGTTGTAGTAGTCGCGGGCGGTGCCGACGGCCGGGGAGTATTCCCCGGACGGGTCGTCCGTCGCGATGTACTCCTTCTCCGCGACATGGATGAAGAAGTCGGGCTGCTCCTCCCGGTAGGTGTGCTGGAAGTCGCCGTACGTCTCGATCCGCTGGAATCCGACCTCCTGCATGAGCCGCCGCGTGTAGTCCTTGCGCAGCGGAAACATGTTGAGGTGGTAGACGGATTCGTCGGGGAAGCTGTAGCGCATGCGGCACAGTCCCTCGTCGACGTGCTCCGGCTCAACGGCGACGTCCTCGCCGCAGTAGTAGTACACGTGCTTGCTGGTGTAGCCGTTATCGAGCATCGCGTCGTAGTTGCGATGGTCGAGGATGAGGACGCCGTCGTGCTTCAGCATCGCGTAGAACTCGGCGAGAGCCTTTCGGCGGTCACGCTCCGAGAAGAGGTGCGTGAAGGAGTTGCCGAGGCAGACGATGGCGTCGTACGGACCGTGCACGTCGCGGTTGAGCCAGCGCCAGTCGGCCTGGACGACGCGGAGGATGTGTTCGCCGTGCTTGAGCCCGTTGTCGAACGCCTGGGCAAGCATTTCGGCGCTTCCGTCAACGCTCGCGGTCTCGAACCCGGCTTCAAGAAGCCGTACCGAATGAAAACCGGTCCCGGTGGCGACGTCGAGGACCTTTTTTACGCCACGCTCCCGCAGGAGATCAATGAAGAACGTGCCCTCACTTTCTGCTCGCTTTTCCCAGTCGATGAGCGAATCCCATTTTTCAACGAAGCTTGGTACGTACTCCTCGGTGTAGTGATCGGTGTCCCTGACCTCGAATGGATTGTCTCCGAATTTCTGGACCGCTCGCGCAGAAATAACGAAACCTCCGGTGCTGAGACAGCGGACAACGGCACCCGTGTCCGGAGGTTCGCCTCCCCGAAGTCGCGTGATCTATGCCACCTGCGATGTCAAATTGTATGTAAATACAAAGTAACAGGGGCTGGCGAATCGGGAATACACGGCTTTATGCGAATTATGCGGGTTTTTGGTGCTTTGGCCCTGTTACGCCTGCTGTACGGCCGGGCGGGACCGCTCCGTCGCCGCGATGGTCGCCGAGCCCACGACGCGGGTGCCGTCGTACAGGACGATCGCCTGGCCGGGGGCCACTCCACGAACCGGCTCGGCGAAGGAAACCCGCAGCTCAGCGCCGACCGGCTCGGCCGTCACCTCGGTCTCGCCGCCGTGAGCGCGGAGCTGGGCGGTGTAAGCGCCGGGGCCGGTGGGGGCGGCGCCGCACCAGCGGGGCTTGACGGCGACCAGCGCCGAGACGTCCAGGGCCTCGACGGGTCCGACGGTGACCGTGTTGTCCACCGGGGAGATGTCCAGCACGTACCTCGGCTTGCCGTCGGCCGCCGGGTGACCGATGCGCAGCCCCTTGCGCTGGCCGATGGTGAAGCCGTACGCGCCCTCGTGGGTGCCGAGCTTGTGGCCGCTCTCGTCCACGATGTCGCCCTCGGCGGTGCCGAGGTGACCGGCGAGGAAGCCCTGGGTGTCGCCGTCCGCGATGAAGCAGATGTCATGGCTGTCGGGCTTCTTGGCTACGGCGAGGCCCCGCCGCTCGGCCTCGGCGCGGATCTCGTCCTTGGTGGTCAGGGTGTCGCCGAGGGGGAACATGGCGTGGGCGAGCTGCCGCTCGTCCAGCACGCCGAGGACGTACGACTGGTCCTTGGCCATGTCGCTGGCGCGGTGCAGCTCCAGCGCGCCGCTGTCGTCGCGCACGACCGTGGCGTAGTGGCCGGTGCACACGGCGTCGAAGCCGAGCGCGAGGGCCTTGTCCAGCAGCGCGGCGAACTTGATCTTCTCGTTGCAGCGCAGGCAGGGGTTGGGGGTGCGGCCCGCCTCGTACTCCGCGATGAAGTCCTCGACCACGTCCTCGCGGAACCGCTCGGCCAGGTCCCATACGTAGAACGGGATGCCGATCACATCGGCGGCCCGGCGGGCGTCCCGCGAGTCCTCGATCGTGCAACAGCCGCGGGCGCCGGTGCGGAAGGATTGCGGGTTGGCGGAGAGCGCGAGGTGGACGCCGGTCACATCGTGGCCCGCCTCGGCCGCCCGCGCGGCGGCGACCGCCGAGTCCACGCCGCCGGACATGGCGGCGAGGACGCGGAGGCGACGGCCGTCGCGGGGACCTGTGGGCGCACCGGGGAAGTCAGTCATAACCCAGCCAGCATAATTCGCTCCGTGGGGAACGAATAACGGGTTAGCCGCTCAGCGGCCGCTCAGCAGCCGCTCAGCTCGCGCGGGCCCGCTCCAGCACGCGCCCGGCCAGGTCAAGGGCCTGCTCGACATCCTTCGCGAGATAGGACAGCTCGACGAAGCAGTGCGTGAGGCCCGCCTCCCGCTCCGCCCGCGCGATCGTGGCCGCGATGTCCTCGACCGAGGCGTCGTCGTCGGGGTTGACCCGGAGGATCGCGTCGAAGCGGGCCGGATCCCGTCCCTCCTTCTCGACGGTCTCCCGCACTCCGGCCAGGTTCCGGACGAGGTCGGCGATGGGGTCGCTCCCGGCGTACTTCCGGCCGACGGGCGCGATGGGCAGCCAGCCGTCGGCGCGCCGGGCGGCCCGGGTGAGCGCGGCCGGGGCGAAGGCGCCCAGGTAGACCGGCGGGTGGGGGCGGGCGGCGGGCTTGAGGTCGATATGGCTGGCGGGCACGGTCCAGTGCTCGCCTCGGTACTCGACCGGATTCCGCGTCCACCAGGCGGTGAGGATGTCCAGGCATTCGTCCAGGCGGCGGCCGCGCTCGGCCATGGGGATGCCCGACGCCTCGTACTCCTCGGGCGACCAGCCGGTGCCGAGGCCCACCAGCAGCCGCCCCGCGCTCAGCAGGTCGATGCTGGTGAGGGAGCGGGCGAGTACCGCGGGCGGGTACCAGGGCGCGTTGATGACGTTGCTGCCGAGCTGGACGCGTTCGGTGGCCGTGGCGGCGGCGGCCAGCAGGGCGAAGGGGTCCAGGGCGGAGCGGAATTCCGGAGGGATCACGTCCGTACCGGCGTAGCCGACCTTCGGGTCGACCGGGTCGAGCAGCCGGTCGCCGACCCACAGGCTGTCCGCGCCGAGGGCTTCGGCCTCCCGGGCGAACCGTGCGACGTGCTGCGGATGGTGGGCCAGCTCACCGAACTGGGGAAGGGTGAACCCGATGCGCATAGGGCGGCTCCTCGTGGGCTCGTTGTCCTCAAGGGTCTCGTGGTCCTTGAGGTGCGGGCATCCTCGCCGTTAGTTCAATATTCAGCTACCCGTCGGGATACGGTTCGCGCCATGATCCACGGCGGCGGAACCGAGGGCGTGGGCCCGCGCGTTGAGCCTTCCGTGAACGAGACCAACCGCGGCGTGCGCCGCCAGGTGAGCCGGCGCACGCTGCTGCTCGGCGGTACGGCGGCCGGGCTGGGCGCGGCCGGGATCGCCGGATACGCCGCGCGGGACGAGCTGAGGCATCTGTGGTGGCGGGCGCCCGGGGCGCAGCAGCCGCGCGAGGAGGGCGCGGTCGACTACCCGGGCGCGGACTGGGTGGCGGCCTCCACGGCCAACTACCGGCAGGCCGACCGGCCGTACGACTACACGGTGGACCGGGTGGTGATCCATGTCGTGCAGGGCTCGTACGCGGACGCGCTGAGGGTCTTCCAGAACCCCGGGCACCGCGCCGCGGCGCACTATGTGGTGCGCCGCGACGGGCATATAGCGCAGACGGTCCGCGAGCTGGACGTGGGCTTCCACGCGGGCAACCGCTCGTACAACGAGCGCAGCGTGGGCATCGAGCACGAGGGGTTCGTCGACCGTCCCCAGGACTTCACGGACGCCATGTACCGGTCCTCGGCCCGGCTGACCGCCGCGATCTGCGAGCGCTACGGGATGGAGCGGGACCGCGAGCACATCGTGGCCCACTCGGAGGTGCCGGGCACCGACCACACCGACCCCGGCCGCCACTGGGACTGGGACCGCTATCTGGAGCTGGTGCGGGCGGTGCGGGTCGCGAAGTGAGCGCGTTAGCGCTGCCGCTTACGCCGTGCCGAAGACGACGGCGAGCGGGCGGTCCTTGCTGTCGCTGGTGGGCCGCGTGGCCGTGTCGCTGCCGACGTAGAGCTTCTTGTCGGTGAAGAGCATCCGGGCGTCGCCGTAGGTCTCCATGTCCGACTCCACGTCCTTCATGGCGTCGGGGTTCTTCTGGACCTGCGTGACCTCGAAGGACTTGGGGTCGACGCGCACGACGCCGCCCGCCTCGCTGTACATGCTGCCCTGGTAGGCGATCAGCGAGCCGTCCTTCTCGGTGCTGATGGGGGTCAGCGACCTGCTCTCCGCCATCTTCGTGCGGCCGGTCTCCTTGCCGGTCTCGAAGTTCACGCCGGTGATCTTCTCGCCGGGGCCGCCGTCGTCCACGTCCACCTCGGAGGAGAGATAGACCGTGCTGCTCTTCTTGTCGAGGGCCAGGTCCTTGCAGCCCTCCACATTGACGGCGGGGCAGTCGGGCTGGAAGCCCTTGGCGAGGACGTCGATCGAGTTGATCAGCTTGCCCTGCTTGCCGCTGTCGTCGATGGTCAGGATGTCGGTGACGCCGCTGCCGCCGTCGGAGTCGCCGGTGTCGGCGGCCACGACGAGGGGCGCGGTGGACAGGACGTGGGCACGCTCGAACTCCCCGTCGAGCTTGTAGGTCGACAGCACCTTCCGGGTCGTCGGATCCACGGTCTGCAGCTCCAGCTTGTCCGTGCTGGATTCCAAGCTGCTGCAGCCGTGCAGCGCGACGAGCTTGCCGTCGCCGCCCGCGTAGCCGTCGTCGTCGCAGTCCGCGATGTACTCCGGCTTCCACAGCGGCTTGCCGTCCAGCGACCAGGCGCCGCCGCCGCTGGTGCCTCCGGCGGCGATGGTGTTACCGCTGATCGTGACCTCGTCGAAGTCGACGCCGTCGTTGCCCTCGGTGTCCGTGCCCTCCTTCTGCCAGACCAGCTCGCCCTTGTTCAGGTCGACCAAGCCGACCTGGGTGCATTCGGCGTCACTGCCCTTGCCGTCCTTGAACAGCACGGCGGTGCGGCCATCCTTGGTGGTGTGCGGCGAGGCCCAGCAGATCTCCCCGTCGAGCGGTAGCGTCCACTGGGTTTTGGCACCGTCCGGAGAGTATCCGACGATTTTGTCGATATCGCCCTTCACAAAATTCTTGCCGGTCACCCACATACCCATGACTTCGGTGTCCTTGGTGACTTTCGGCATGCTGACCTTGCCCAGCGTCTTCGCCTGGGCGCCCTGGGAGGACGATCCGCCGTCCTTACCCCCGTCGTCGCCGCCCCCACATGCGGAAAGGAATGCCAAACCGCCTACCACCACGGTCGCCAAGGCCATGCGGCCCGAACGCTGCGACATCAGAGTTCTCCCGTTTTTCCCCGTTTAAGAGGCCCGGCGCACTTTTTTGCGTGCATGCCGGGCCCGTTGACGGGGTAGATCCTTGCCGACCGCTCTTCGCGATTTCAAGCGGAGCTTGATGTTCCGTGGGTTATTTGAAATGGCCGGGAGATCAGTTGGAATTCTGCGGTTAGTATCAGCTCAGACCCGCGCTGCGTGCGCGCTCCACGGCCGGGCCGATCGCCTCCGCCACCGCTTCGATGTCGGCCTTGGTCGACGTATGGCCGAGCGAGAAGCGGAGGGTGCCGCGCGCCAGGTCCACGTCCGTGCCGGTGGCCAGCACGACGTGGCTGGGCTGGGCGACCCCGGCGGTGCAGGCCGAGCCCGTCGAGCACGCGATGCCGCGCGCGTCCAGCAGCAGGAGCAGCGAGTCGCCCTCGCAGCCGGGGAAGGAGAAGTGGGCGTTGGCCGGGAGGCGCCCGGCCGGATCGGGGTCGCCGCCGAGGACCGCGTCGGGGACGGCGGTGCGGACGGCGGTGATGAGCGCGTCGCGCAGGGCGCCGATCTCGCGCGCGAACTCCTCGCGGTGGGTGGTGGCGTGCGTACCGGCCACGGCGAAGGACGCTATGGCGGGGACGTCGAGGGTGCCGGAGCGCACCTGGCGCTCCTGGCCGCCGCCGTGCAGAACCGGTACGGGGGCGTACTCGCGGCCCAGCAGCAGCGCGCCGATGCCGTACGGGCCGCCTATCTTGTGGGCGCTCACGGTCATGGCGGACAGGCCGGAGGCGGCGAAATCGACGTCGAGCTGGCCGACCGCCTGGACGGCGTCGGCGTGTATCGGAACGCCGTACTCCGCTGCCACGTCGGCGAGTTCGCGCACCGGCTGGATGGTGCCGATCTCGTTGTTGGCCCACATGACGGTCGCGAGGGCGACGTCTGAGGGGTCGCGGGCGATCGCCTCGCGCAGCGCGTCGGGGTGGACGCGGCCGTACGGGTCGACCGGCAGCCACTCGACGCGGGCGCCCTCGTGCTCGGCGAGCCAGTCGACCGCGTCGAGCACGGCGTGGTGCTCGACGGGGCTGGCGAGCAGCCGGGTGCGGGCCGGGTCGGCGTCGCGGCGGGACCAGTAGAGCCCCTTGACGGCGAGGTTGTCGGCCTCGGTACCGCCCGAGGTGAAGACCACCTCGCTCGGGCGCGCGCCCAGGGAGTCGGCGAGGGATTCGCGCGACTCCTCGACGGTACGGCGGGCCCGCCGTCCTGCGGCGTGCAGCGAGGAGGCGTTGCCGGTGACGGCGAGCTGGGCGGTCATCGCCTGCACCGCCTCCGGGAGCATCGGGGTGGTGGCGGCGTGGTCGAGATAAACCATGGTGGGCCCGATTCTACGAGCCGGGGGGCGGGGGCGATGGCGGTGGTGGGTGGGCTTTTTTCTTCGGTAAGGAGCGTCTAGAGTTTTACTCATGACACGCTCCGACTGGGTTCTGGATCGCACCTATCGCAGCGCTTCCTCGGGGGAGGTCCGCTGGGCCGTGCTCGGCGCGGCGGACGCTCCGCCGGTTGTGCTGCTGCACGGCACGCCGTTCTCCTCGTATGTGTGGCGGGCCTTCGCGCGGGCCCTTGCTGATCGGTATCGGGTGTACGTCTGGGACATGCCGGGCTATGGGGCGTCCGAGATGCGCGCTGGGCAGGACGTCTCGCTGGCCGCGCAGGGGCGGGTGTTCGCTGAGCTGCTCGACCACTGGGGGCTGGCGGAACCGGCCGTTGTGGCGCATGACTTCGGTGGGTGTGTCGCGTTGCGGGCGCATCTGTTGCATGGTGCGCGCTACCGGCGGCTGGCGCTGGTGGATCCGGTCGCGCTCGCGCCCTGGGGCTCCCCCGCCTACCGGCTGCTCGGCGGCCACCGCGAGGTCTTCGAGCAGCTGCCCCCGGCGCTGCACCGGGCGCTGGTGCGCGAGTACGTCAGCTCGGCGAGCGCGCCGGGGCTGCGTACGGACGTACTGGAGCGGCTCGTCGACAGCTGGTGCGGGGAGGCGGGGCAGCCCGCGTTCTATCGGCAGATCGCGCAGAACGATCAGCGGTTCACCGATGAGATCGAGGCGCGGTACGGGGAGATCGCGCTTCCGGTGCTGGTGTGCTGGGGCACCGAGGACTCGTGGATTCCGGTCGAGCGCGCCCACCAGCTGGCCGACCGGATTCCGGGGGCGCGGGTGCGGCTGATCGAGGGCGCGGGGCATTTGGTGCAGGAGGACGCTCCGGCGGAGCTGACGGCGGTGCTGAGCGGGTTCCTCGCCGAGGGGTGAGGTGCACCTGCGGCGGGCTGGCCCCCACCCCACCCCTTCCCGAAACCGGGGCTCCGCCCCGGACCCCGGTCCTCAATCGCCGGACAGTCTGGGTAGTGGGGGCCGGGCGCGACGGGGCCGGGCCTCACGCGCCGGACAGGCCGAATCGTCAGCCCCGCATGCGCAGCAACTTGGCGGCCAGGAGGGTGATGTGGTGGCGCCAGGAGGTCAGGGCTGCGGTGCGGTCCGCCTCCGTGTTCGGGGGGCCGGTTTGGGTGAGGATCAGGCGGGCTCCGTGGCCCGTGCCCTCGGTCAGGTGCCAGTGGACCTGGCCCGCGGGGCGGCCCTCGCGTTTCCAGGTGTAGGCGAGGGTGCGGGGTGCCTCGGCCTCGGTGATCGGGCCCGCCTCTACGGCGTCCGTGCGGAATCCGTAGGGGACGGGGTCGCCAGCGATGAGGGGCGGTGCGCCGGTTTTCCCCGCCAGGGCCTGCCAGACCGTTTCGGCGGGGCGTACGAGCTGGCGCTCGAAGCGCAGCCGCCAGCCGCCGTCCTCGGTGGTCTCCACCGCGCCCTCGGCCAGGCCGAACGCCTCGACGTACGACTCGTGCAGCTCGGCCATGTCCCCCGGGGCCGCCTTCTCGCCGTCCAGCAGCGCGGCCAGGGCCGTGATGCAGGCGTGCCAGCCGGAGGCGAAGCTCGCGGCGCCGAAGCGGTCACCGAAGGTGTGGGTGAGGGTCAGCAGACAGCCCTCGCCATCGGGGCGCAGCTCCCAGCGGAGCTGGTCCTCGCCCCAGGTGAACGCGAAGACATGGGGCGGGTCCAGCTCGGTGATCACGCCCTCCATGTCGGGGGCCTCCCGGCCGGGGAAGACGAAGCCCATCCGGCCCCCGGCCCTGAGGTCCACCTGAACCTCGGACGGGAACCAGTGGGCCAGCTCGGCCGGGTCGGTCAGGGCCTGCCAGACCTTCTCCGGGGAGTGGGCGATCCGGCGCTCCAGGCGGAGAGCGGAGCGGCCGCCTCCGGGCTGGCTCAGGGTGTCCTTCATGGGGAGTCTCCGTCATCGGCTTCGGGCATCGTGGCGAGGTGGCGTTCCAGGGCGTCCAGGCTGTTCGTCCACAGCCGCCGGTACGGGGCGAGCCAGGCGTCGATCTCGGCCAGCGGTTCGGGGCACAGCTCGTACCACCGCCGCTGGGCGTCCCGGCGCACCCGCACCAGCCCCGCCTCGCGCAGCACCCGCAGGTGCTTGGAGGTGCCGGGCTGGGTCAGGCCCAGCTGGTCGGTCAGCTCGCCGACCAGGCGGGGGCGCTCCAGGAGGAGGTCCAGGATCTGCCGTCGGCTCGGCTCCGCCAGTACGTCGAACGGTATGGGCATGCGGTGAATATAGCTTCGCGGTTATATAGCTGCAAGGGGATGCATGGCTACGGCTCCTCCGTCGCCGTGCTGCGCCGGTTCCACGCCCTCGGCGCCCGCCACCCGTACCGCATCGCCGCCAGCCGCGCCGCGAACGCCACGACCGCCGCGAGCGCGCTCGTCGCCCCGGTCAGCGCGTCGAGGTGGAGGAGCAGCGCGGCTATGGACGCGCCGACGATGGCCGGTACGGCGTACAGGTCCCGGTCCCAGCGCAGCAGCGACGGCACTTCATGGGCGAGGACGTCGCGCAGCACGCCGCCGCCGACCGCCGTCGCCATGCCGAGGGTGACGGACGAGGTGAGGCCGAGCCCGTGCTGATGTGCCTTGACGGTCCCCTCGACGCAGAACAGCCCGAGCCCGGCCGCGTCGAAGACGCCCACCGCGCGGGTGATCCGCTCGACCTGCGGATGCAGGAAGAAGACGATGACGGTGGCGACGAGCGGGGTGAAGAAGTAGGCGAGGTCGGTGAAGGCGGCTGGCGGCACCGCGCCGATCACCAGGTCCCGGAACACCCCGCCGCCCAGCGCGGTGGCCTCGGCGAGCACCGCCATGCCGAAGACATCGAAGTTCTTGCGCACCGCGAGCAGCGCACCGGATATCGCGAAGACGAAGATCCCGATGACTTCGAACGCGTGCTGGACGGACGGGGTGACCAGTTCGATGAGCACCCGACATTGTTAGCAGCCGGGGCCACCGGCCCCGGCCCGTCTCAGCTCTCGGTCTTCTTCGTCGCGCTCCGCACCGGTCCGGCGACATGCTCCGGTCCGTTCTCCGGGTGGTGGCAGGCCACCTGGTGGCCGGTGGCGAGCGCCACCAGGGGCGGTTCCTCCCGCTTGCACACCTCGGTCGCCTTCCAGCACCGGGTGTGGAAGCGGCAGCCGGACGGCGGCGAGATCGGCGAGGGGACGTCGCCCTTGAGCAGGATCCGCTCGCGCTGGGCGCGCCGCCGGGGGTCCGGCACGGGCACGGCGGAGAGCAGTGCCTTGGTGTACGGGTGCATCGGGGTCTCGTACAGGGCGCGGCGGTCGGCCAGTTCGACGATCTTCCCGAGGTACATCACCGCGATCCGGTCCGAGACGTGCCGGATGACGGACAGGTCGTGCGCGATGATCACGTACGTCAGCCCCAGCTCGTCCTGGAGGTCGTCCAGCAGGTTGACCACCTGGGCCTGGATGGAGACGTCCAGCGCGGAGACCGGTTCGTCCGCGACGACCAGCTTGGGCTTGAGGGCGAGCGCGCGGGCGATGCCGATGCGCTGCCGCTGGCCGCCGGAGAACTCGTGCGGATAGCGGTTGTAGTGCTCGGGGTTGAGGCCGACCAGCGCCAGCAGCCGCTGCACCTCCGCCTTGATGCCGCCCTCCGGGGTGACGCCCTGAAGCTTGAAGGGCGCGCTGACGATCGCGCCGACCGTATGCCGGGGGTTCAGCGAGGAGTACGGATCCTGGAAGATCATCTGGACGTCGCGGCGCATCGGACGCATCGCGGCGGTGCCCAGATGCGTGATGTCCTCGCCCTGGAACTCGATCTTCCCGGAGGTCGGTTCGAGCAGCCGGGTGATCAGCCGTCCCATGGTGGACTTGCCGCAGCCCGACTCGCCGACCACGCCCAGGGTCTCCCCCTGGCGCACGTCGAAGTCGAGGCCGTCGACCGCCTGCACCGCGCCGCTCTGCCGCTGCAGCAGCCCCTTCTTGATGGGGAAGTGCTTGACCAGGCCGGACACCGTGAGCAGGGGCTCGGGCGTGGTGGCCGCCTGCTCCGGGACCGTCTGCTCCGGGACCGTCATCTTCGTGTCCTTCGTGGCCTTCGTGGCCTGCGTGCCCTGAGGGCCCTTCGTGTCCGTCACAGCTTCGGCGCAATCTCTTCGGTCCAGATCCGCGTACGGTCCTCCTGCGCCATATGACAGGCGGAGAAGTGCCCGGCCGCGCCCGGAACCACCCGCAGCTCCGGCCGCTCGGTGCGGGTGATCCCGCCCTCGGGGACGTCGGCGTACGGGCAGCGCGGGTGGAAGGCGCAGCCGGACGGCACGTTGATCAGGCTGGGCGGGGAGCCCTTGACCGGGATCAGCCGGTCGGTCTGGTCGCGGTCGATACGGGGCATCGAGCCGAGCAGGCCCCAGGTGTACGGGTGCTGGGGCTCGTAGAAGACCTTCTCGGCCGGTCCCCGCTCGACGCACCGGCCGCCGTACATCACCAGCAGGTCGTCGGCGAGTTCGGCGACGACGCCCAGGTCGTGGGTGATGACGATGACCGCCGAGCCGAACTCCTTCTGCAGATCCCGGATGAGGTCGAGGATCTGCGCCTGGACGGTGACGTCGAGCGCGGTGGTCGGCTCGTCGGCGATCAGCAGCTCGGGGTTGTTGACCAGCGACATCGCGATCATCGCGCGCTGCCGCATGCCGCCGGAGAACTCGTGCGGATAGCTGTCCACCCGCTTGTCCGGCTGCGGGATGCCGACCCGGTCGAGCATCTCGACCGCGCGCTTGCGGGCGACGTCCTTGCTGACGTCGTGGTGGACCTGGTACGCCTCGGTGATCTGGCGGCCGATCGTGTAGTACGGGTGCAGCGCCGACAGCGGATCCTGGAAGATCATCGACATCTCGCGGCCGCGCAGCTTGCGCACCTCGTCGGGGTCGGCGCCCAGCAGCTCCTGCCCGTTCAGCCAGATCTCGCCGGAGATCCGGGCCTTGCGGCGGCCGTACTGCCCGGCGGTGTGCAGCCCCATGATGCCGAGCGAGGTCACGGACTTGCCGGAGCCGGACTCGCCGACGATGCCGAGGGTCTTGCCCTTCTCCAGCCGGAAGCTGAGCCCGTCCACGGACTTCACCAGACCGTCGTCGGTCGGGAAGTGGACCCGCAGGTCGCGGACTTCGAGGAAGGCCTTCGGGGCGGCCGAACCGGCCTCGGCCACCTCGCCGACCACCGTGGTCGAGGGTTCCGCCACGGCGGTCTCGGGCTTGTTCAGATCGGTCATCCGAGCCTCACTCGTGGGTCGATGACGGCGTACAGGAGGTCCACGACGAGGTTGGCGAGCACGATGCACAACGCGGCGATCAGGGTGACGCCCAGGATGACCGGGAGGTCCTTGTCGCTGATCGCGTTCACCGCGAGCCGCCCGAGGCCGGGCAGGTTGTACGTGCTCTCGGTGAGCACCGCGCCGCCGAGCAGCGCGCCCAGGTCCAGGCCGAGCAGGGTGAGGATCGGGGTCCAGGTGGAACGCATCGCGTGCCGCCCGATGACCACCCGCTCCCGCAGCCCCTTGGCGCGGGCGGTGCGGATGTAGTCCTCGCCCATGATCTCCAGCATGGTGGCGCGGGTGAGCCGGGCGTACATGGCGGCGTAGAGGAACGCGAGCGTGATCCACGGCAGGATCAGGGACTCGAACCACTTGGCGGGGTCGTCGCCGAGCCCCTTGTAGTCCACGTCGACCCACTTCAGCTGGTAACTGAAGATCGCCAGCGAGAGCAGACCGGTGAAGTAGATCGGCAGCGAGACACCGGCGAGCGCGGTGGTCATCGCCGAGCGGTCCCACAGGGTGCCCCGGCGCAGCGCGGAGACGACACCCGTGGTGATGCCGCCGACCAGCCACAGCAGGCAGGCGCCCGCGGCGAGCGAGAGGGTGACCGGCATGGCGTCGGTCAGCTGCGGCCACACCGCCTGCTCGGTGCGGAAGGAGTAGCCGAAGCAGGGCCTCGCGCAGTGGGTGACATCGGCACCGTTGGCGTAGTCGCGGCCGACGAACAGGCCCTCGACGAAGTGCCAGAACTGCAGCAGAAGCGGATCGCTGAGCCCCAGCTTCGTCCTGATGCCCTCGATGGCCTCGGGGTCGGCCTGTTTGCCGACGAAGAGCAGCGCCGGGTCGGAACCGGCCCACTTCGGGATCACGAAGAAGATGGCGAAGGTCGTGAGCGTGACGACCAGCAGCATCATGACGACGGCGAACAAGCGCCGGATGACGTAAGCAAGCACTGTGCGCGGCCCGGTGGCGGTGGGGGGGGGCGGCGGCGCGCGGCGGGCGGCGGCCCCCCCCCCCCCCCCCCCCCCCCCCCC
>NZ_JBHWJI010000104.1:0-14273 GCF_042731515.1 Streptomyces sp. NPDC059850 | reverse complement strand
CGAGTCGGCGGGGTCGAGCACGGCGATGGCCACTACATGGCCGTTCCGCCGCGCCTGGTCCTCGATGCCCAGGATCATGCGGGCGAGGCCGTGGGAGGGGCGGGGTGGGGGCTGGTCAGGACCAGGGGAGGGACGAGCGCGTTCGCCAGTAGGTTTCTGGGGGTTCCGCCAGGTCTGGGAGGGGCGGGAGGGGGACGCCTGTCGCGGACAGGTTCGACGTCAGCTGGGGCAGCGTCGCCGCGCCCGACAGGGCCACCGTCACCCAGGGGTGGCGTAGGACCGCCGCCAGGGCGATCGCGTCCGGGGTGGCGCCCGTCTGCGAGGCGGCCTGCCGAAGCGCCTCGGCCCCGGCCAGGCGGCCATTCGCCATCGCTTCCTTGACGATCACCGTCCGCCCCGCCGCATGCGCCTCCTCCAGCGCGCGCCCCGCCGACGGCTCCAGCAGGTTGTACGTGCTCTGCACCGTACGGAACAGCGGACGGCCATCGGCCTCCACCTCCAGCGCCGCGCGAATCGCGTCAGCCTGCGCCGGACCACTGGTGGAGATACCGACCGTCACGCCCTCCGCCGCCAGCGACGCCAGTCGGGCGTGGAGGGCGGGGTCGGTAAGGGCTGGGGACTCGGGGGTGACGGAGTGGATCTGGTAGAGGTTCAGGTGGTCTCCGAGGAGGGCACGGGTTTCCGACCGCTGGCGGTCGTACGTGGCGACAGAGTGGTCCTTGACCTCGTGCGCGTCGGCGTCCATACGCCAGTCGGCCACGTAGGTGTACCCCCACTTACTGCCGATCACGACCTCGCGTGCCGCATCGGGCCTGGCGCGCAGCCAGTCGGCCAGGAACTCCTCGGCCAGCCCATACGAACGCGCCGCGTCCAGGTAGCGCACCCCCGCCGCGTACGCGGCGTCCAGCAGCTCGTGCGAACGACGCCGCATGGCGTCAACGCTGCGGTCCGCCGGAAGGTCCCGCTCCCGGCCGAGGTTGATGTAGCCGGGGCGGCCGACCGCCGCCAGGCCGAGCCCGATCCGGGACACCGGCGTGGCGGCGGCAGCGTCAGCGAGAGAGGAGGCGGACATCAGCGCTTCGCGTCCGCCCACGCCCGCTGCGCCGCGAGGTCTGTCTTGACCTCGGCCAGCTGCGCGGCCACGGCAGAGGGAGCCGTACCGCCGCGCCCGCTGCGCGAAGCCAGCGCACCCGGTACGTTCAGCACACCCCGCACCTCGGGCGTCAGATGCGGAGAGATCTTCGCGAACTGCTCATCGGTGAGCTGATCCAGCTCGATCCCCGTCAGCTCGCACTCCTTCACGCACGCGCCAGCGACCTCGTGCGCCACCCGGAACGGCACGCCCTGCCGGACCAGCCACTCCGCGATGTCGGTCGCCAGCGAGAACCCGGCCGGGGCCAGCTCCTCCATCCGCTCGCGGTTGACCGTCAGCGTCGCCATCATCCCGGTGAAGGCCGGAAGCAGGATCTCCAGCTGGTCGCAGGAGTCGAAGACCGGCTCCTTGTCCTCCTGCAGGTCGCGGTTGTACGCGAGCGGCAGGGCCTTCAGCGTGGCGAGCAGCCCGGTCAGGTTGCCGATGAGACGCCCGGACTTGCCGCGCGCCAGCTCCGCAATGTCCGGGTTCTTCTTCTGCGGCATGATCGACGAGCCGGTGGAGAAGGCGTCGTGGAGGGTCACGAAGGAGAACTCCTTCGTGTTCCAGATGATGACCTCCTCCGCGATCCGCGACAGATCGATGCCGATCATCGCGGTGATGAAGCCGAACTCGGCGGCGAAGTCGCGGGCCGCCGTGCCGTCGAGCGAGTTGGCGACCGAGCCGTGCTCGAAGCCCAGGTCGGCGGCGACGGCCTGCGGGTCGAGGCCCAGCGAGGACCCGGCCAGCGCGCCCGATCCGTACGGCGAGACGGCCGTCCGCTCGTCCCACTGCCGCAGCCGCTCCGCGTTCCGCGACATCGCCTGGACGTGGGCGAGGACGTGGTGGGCGAAGAGCACCGGCTGGGCGTGCTGGAGGTGGGTGCGGCCGGGCATCGCGACGTCCGGGTGCGCCTCGGCGAGCCCGACCAGGGCCTCCTGGAGGTCGGCGATCAGAGCGCCGAGGATCCGGGCGTGGTCGCGCAGGTACATCCGGAAGAGGGTGGCGATCTGGTCGTTCCGGGACCGCCCGGCCCGCAGCTTGCCGCCGAGGTCGGGGCCCAGCCGCTCCAGCAGCCCGCGCTCCAGCGCGGTGTGCACGTCCTCGTCGGCGATGGTGCCGGTGAAGTCGCCGGAGGCGACGTCGGCCTCCAGCCGGTCGAGCCCGGCGAGCATCCGCTCCAGCTCGTCGGCGGTCAGCAGGTCGGCCGCGTGGAGCACCCGGGCGTGGGCACGGGAACCGGCGATGTCGTACGGCGCCAGGCGCCAGTCGAAGTGCACGGAGGCGCTGAGCTTCTCCAGTGCCTCGGCGGGCCCGTCGGCGAAGCGGCCGCCCCAGAGCCGGACGTCGCCGCTGTTGCCGTTGCTCACGCTGTTGCTCCTCAAGGCTGTGGGTGAAAGCTGGGGGTGAAGGCTGTGGGTGTACGACCGCCTCCCCACCGTATGGCGGGAAGGCGGTGTATGACGTCTAACTGCGGAGGTTACTGCTCCAGGTCGCGCTTCGCCGCGATCTTGCTGGACATCCCGAACAGCTCGATGAAGCCCTTCGACAGCGACTGGTCGAACGTGTCGCCCGTGTCGTACGTCGCGAGGTTGAAGTCGTACAGCGACTGCTCCGACTTCCGGCCGGTGACGACCGGCCGACCGCCGTGCAGGGTCATCCGGATCTCACCGGTGACGTGCTCGTTCGCCTCGGCGATGAAGCCGTCCAGCGCGCGCTTGAGCGGCGAGAACCACAGACCGTCGTAGACCAGCTCGCTCCACCGCTGCTCGACCTGCCGCTTGTAGCGGGCCAGCTCACGCTCGACGGTGACGCTCTCCAGCTCCTGGTGCGCGGTGATCAGCGCGATGGCGCCGGGAGCCTCGTAGATCTCCCGCGACTTGATGCCGACGAGCCGGTCCTCGACCATGTCGATCCGCCCGATGCCCTGCGCCCCGGCCCGCTCGTTGAGCTGCTGGATGGCCTGCAGGACGGTCACGGGCTGGCCGTCGATGGCCACCGGGACGCCCGCCTTGAAGCTGATGATGACCTCGTCGGCGTCCCGCTGGGTGGCCGGGTTCGAGGTGTACTCGTACACGTCCTCGATCGGCGCGTTCCAGATGTCCTCCAGGAAGCCGGTCTCGACGGCCCGCCCGAAGACGTTCTGGTCGATCGAGTACGGCGACTTCTTGGTGGTCGCGATCGGCAGGCTCTTCGCCTCGCAGAAGGCGATGGCCTTGTCCCGCGTCATCGCGTAGTCCCGGACCGGGGCGATGCACTTCAGGTCGGGCGCGAGGGAGGAGATGCCCGCCTCGAACCGCACCTGGTCGTTGCCCTTGCCGGTGCAGCCGTGGGCGACGGTCGTGGCGCCGTGCTTGCGGGCGGCGGCGACGAGGTGCTTGACGATGGTGGGCCGGGAGAGCGCCGAGACCAGCGGGTAGCGGTCCATGTACAGCGCGTTAGCCTTGATCGCCGGGAGGCAGTACTCATCGGCGAACTCATCCTTGGCGTCCGCGACCTCCGCCTCGACCGCCCCACAGGCGAGCGCGCGCTTGCGGATGACGTCCAGGTCCTCGCCGCCCTGGCCGACATCCACGGCAACGGCGATGACCTCGGCGCCCGTCTCCTCGGCGATCCAGCCGATGGCGACGGAGGTGTCCAGGCCGCCCGAATAGGCGAGTACGACGCGCTCGGTCACGGGTTTCTCCTTACGGTCCATGCACTGACTGGCATAAGTATGCACTGGCCCGTATGTTTCGTCAACGCGGCCCCCGGCGGCTGTCAGTGGGCGGCGTTACGATGCCGCTAACAGGTGCCCAACAGGGGAGGTAACCAGCGTGAGCGTGCAAGACGACATCCTCTGGCAGGCGGCTGAGCGCGCTGCGGCCCAGTTCGAGGGCTTCAAGATCGAGGTCGTGGGGGGCCACATCGTCATGACGCCGCAGAGCAGCATCCAGAGCTGGACCATCCTCGACGTCCAGATGGCCGCGATGACGGCCGGGATCGACAAGTCCCGCCTGCTGTCCGACGTGCTGATCCAGTTCCCCGGGGAACCCCCGCGAGTACCGGATGTGACAATCCTGGAAGAGGGCGCCGCCGAGCCCTACTCGTACGAGGACATCCTGGCCGCTGTCGAGATCGTCTCCGCGAAGAACGACGGCAACGACTATGAGGTCAAGGTGCAGCAGTACGCACGATTCGGCGTCCCGAGCTACTTGATCATCGACCCCTTCCTCGGGAAGTGCACCCTGCTGACCCGCCCCAAGGGCGACAGCTACGCGTCCCGCGACGAGTACACCTACGGCGAGACCATCACCCTCCGTTTGGCGGATGACAGCTCAGTCGACATTCCCACGAACGAGTTCAAGCGCAAGAGCTGAGCTGCGGCCAAGCCTCTGAGAGAAGCCGTGGTTGAGCGGCCCCCACAAGCCCGCCCCTGGCCGGGACCGAGGTCACCTCGTTCCATGAGCCAGCCCGGACTGTGGCCCCCGAGGGCGCCGGCATCGACAGCATCGGAGGGCGGGTGAACCGTCTGGATCCTGCTCGCGTGGTAGGCGACGCGGGGAAGCAGCCTTCTATTTCGATTCACGCGGAGGATATCGTGCCAAATCCAGATGACCACACCCCTCGTACATACGATGACGCCACGATCGCGGCCGCGTACATTACCTGGCTCCAGCAAGGCCCAGACCGCGTGGCATCGCTGCCGGACCGCGGCGTGCTGGTGAATGTAAAAGCCGCACCAATGAGCACTAAGTGGGGCTCACATACCGTCGAGGCGCAACAGAATGTACCGATCGGAGATCTACTTCACAACTTTCTCGATCCCGGCAGCCCCGGGGCCGGAATAGTGACAACAGACACACTACAAAAGATGGGAATTACTGTCAGAGATTTGGGATTGACCGGCTGGCACATCCATCCGAATTCACTGAGTTATGACCAACGCAGAGAATGGACAACCGGCGAGGACCTTCGACTCGCCGACCACAGGCGCGAATTCTACCGTGACGGCAGAGCACCATATGGATACGCACCGGCCGAACTAAAAAAAGATGCAAACCAGGCCCTAAAAAACCCCGAGCCCGAGTGGGCGATGGCGGAAATCGATCGAATAAATAATATGCGTGCTGCACACGCGGACGCGGACGCGCTAAAATACATGAGACCAGCAGAAGCGTGGGCGACACTGGACTGCGGAATCCACATCGAAGAAGTCGCGCCTGCGGTCGGCGAGTCGAAGATCGCACCACATCCAGGCCTCTTTCGCATTTCCCCCGAAACGCCGCTGGACACCCCGAAGCACACAAAAGAGAGAGATATCGCGCGCGCAGAAGACATGGGCCTCCTATACGCAAATCAGGTACTGACACCCAGGCACATATCAACAAGACCCGGGAATCACCCTTTCCCGGTTCATCTCGCTTGGCTAAAAGAGCCCCTCAACCGAGGGGCGGATCTCGCCCATAGATCAGACAGCTTCGCGGGAGCTCGGGAAATCCATACACTATCCTCCAAGGGGAACATCACCGTAGACAATTCTGGCAAAATTCCAGACACCACTCCGGCGGAAAGTGCCGCCGTGGTGGCAAAGCGCGCATTGGAGAAATTCCCGACAGCGGAGGCTGTGGATGAGGCGCGTGCACGCTACCGGAGGGAGGCAGGGGCGTCTGCCTCACAGCCCGTCAGGACGTCCGGGCAGGTACTTCCGGCCCAGACCCAGACTCCGCTCCCCCGACAAATGGCGGCGCACGTAAATGCCCTGCAACCTGGTGGCACGTACGGGCAACAGCAATCCGCGACCACCCCGCCCCCGGGAGCCGGGAGCCGAATCCCGACAAATACGGGCAAGCAGCGTCGGTAATGCGTGGCTCGCGAGGGAAAGTATCCTCTGATACACGACCTGGCATGAGCGACACTCGCTTCGGACGCCACCATCCAGACACAGCGGTAAGCGGGTTCCCATCGAGGTGAGGTGGACGCGGAGTGCCTCAAAGTAAGGGGCTCCGCGCCGACCCCGGCCCACGCGGCGATGTCCAGAGCTGGACCATCCTCGACGTCCAGATGGCCGCGATGACGGCCGGGATCGACAAGTCCCGCCTGCTGTCCGACGTGCTGATCCAGTTCCCCGGGGAGCCCCCGCGAGTGCCGGATGTGACGATCCTGGAAGAGGGCACCGCCGAGCCCTACTCGTACGAGGATGCTCTGGCCGCTATCGAGATCGCCTCCGCGCCCGAGGTCAAGGTGCGGCAGTACGCACGATTCGGCGTCCCGAGCTACCTGATCATCGACCCGTTCCTCGGGAAGTGCACCCTGCTGACCCGCCCCAAGGGCGACACCTATGCATCCCGTGACGACTACGCCTACGGCGAGACCATCACCCTCCGCTTGACGGACGGCAGCACGGTCGACATTCCCACGAACCAGTTCAAGCGCAAGAGCTGAGCCTGAGCCTCCGCTCCCTCGTCACCGATGAGCGGCCAGCACTGCCGCCAGGCCGTCTTGTACGTCGTTGACGAAGTACTCGGGGACCTCCAGCGACGGGAAGTGTCCGCCGCTCTCGGGCGCCCTCCATCGGACGATCCGCCGGTACCGCTCCTGCGCCCAGGGGCGGGGGCACTTCTCGATGTCGCGGGGGTACATGGTGATCGCCGACGGGACGTCGACCCGGAGTTCGGGGTCCAGGGAGGCGTGACTTTCGTAGTAGATGCGGGCCGCCGACGCGCCGGTCCGGGTCAGCCAATACAGGGTGACGTTGTC
Organism: Streptomyces sp. NPDC059850; assembly: GCF_042731515.1. Classification (NCBI taxonomy): domain Bacteria; kingdom Bacillati; phylum Actinomycetota; class Actinomycetes; order Kitasatosporales; family Streptomycetaceae; genus Streptomyces; species Streptomyces sp. NPDC059850. The sequence continues at coordinate 7,402 of NZ_JBHWJI010000104.1, read as the reverse complement.
GAGGATGCGGTCCCGGGAGATCGTCTCGAACGGGCTGTCTTCGGTGTCCGACCACTCGGCGAACTTGTCGAGGATCCAGGCGAGCAGCCCGACCGGTGAGTCGACGAGCGAGTAGCCGATGGTCTGCGGCCGGGTCGCCTGCTGCTTCGCGTAGGCCGCGCGGTGGTGCCAGAAGTCGCGGGTGTCCTCGGCCCACTGGCGCTCGACCGCCGTCAGCCCGTCCGTCGTCAGCCCGGGCGGGCCCTCCGCGAACGTGGTGTGGATGCCGAGCACGTGGGCCGGGAACCTGCCACCGAGAACCGTGGTGATGTTCCCGCCCCAGTCGCCGCCCTGGGCCACGAACTGGCCGTAGCCGAGCCTGCCCATCAGCTCCACCCACGCGGCCGCGATCTTTTCGGTTCCCCACCCGGTGGTGGCCGGTTTGTCGCTGTAGCCGAAGCCGGGCAGCGACGGGGCCACCACGTGGAACGCCGGCGCGTCCGCGTCTTTCGGGTCCGCCAGCTCGTCTATTACGTCGATGAACTCGGCGATGCTGCCCGGCCAGCCGTGCGTCACGAGCAGCGGCGTGGCATCCGCGCGCGCGGACCGGCGGTGCAGGAAGTGGATTCCCAGACCATCGATGGTCGTGCGGAACTGGCCGATGCCGTTGAGGCGCTCTTCGAACGACCGCCAGTCGTACCCGGTGCGCCAGTAGTCCACGACATCGGCGAGGTCGGCGAGCGGAACGCCCTGGTCCCATCGGCGAGGGTCGGGCGCGGCCCGATAGACCGTCTCGGCCTCCGGCAGCCGCGCGGCGGCCAATCGCGCACGCAGATCGTCAAGATCAGCGTCCGTCGCGTGGGCTTCGAATGCTTGCACGCCGCTGGTCAGAGGGGACATGAGACGCTCCTAGTGCATTACGGAACCGGCTAAGACGGTTCTAGCAGTTCTCCGAGCCACGCCGCAACCGTCTAAGGTGGTTCCATGCGTGCTGGATTCCCTGACTTCCGCCTCGGCAGCGTGCTCGCGACCAGCTTCACGGGGACCCTCTCGGAGCGTCATGGCGACGCCGTGGAGCGCATCCCCACGCCGCAGCGGCTCGCCGACTGGCTGGCGGTGTACGACCTCGCCGTGGACTCCTGCACCGATGCCCAGCTCGACCTCGCCCGGGAGCTGAGGGAGTCGATCCACGCCGCCGCGACAGCGGTCGCGATCCACGACCCCCTCCCCGCGCCTGCCGTCCACGTCATCAATGACCGCAGCGCCCAGGGCCGGGCGGCAGCGGTCCTGACGCCCGAGGGCAAGCGGCGATGGGCGCTCAGCTCGGCGTCCCGCGTGGAAGACGCCCTCGGCGTGATCGCCGCCGACGCGATCAGCGTCATCGCGGGCGAACGAGACGGAAAGCTGGCCCTGTGCGCCTCGCCGACCTGCCAAGCCGCCTTCTTCGACACCAGCCAGAGCCGCACCCGCAAGTGGTGCGACATGAACACCTGCGGGAATCGTCAGAAGAAGGCGCGCTTCATGGCCAACCAGCGCCGCGATCAGGGCAGTTGAGGCGGCTAGCTCAGATGCCGGGTGAAGAACCGGGCCGCGGCGTCCCCCGCGGACTGCGGGACTCCGGTGTGCCCGCCCATGTTGGCGTTCAGCGTCTTCTCCCCGGAGCCGAAGGCATCGAACAGGTCCAGGGCCCGCTGCCGGTCATTCCCTTCGTCGTCCCACTGCAGCAGGACATGCAGCGGAATAGTGACCTGCCGGGCCTCCTCGAACAGGGCGCGCGGCACGAAACTCCCGGCGAACAGGACGGCGGCCGCGATGCGCGGCTCGACCACCGCCAGCCGGATCCCGATGGAGATCACTCCTCCCGAGTACCCGACCGGGCCGCCGATCCCGGGCAGCGACAGGAGGGCGTCCAGGGCGGCCTGCCATTCCGGGACCGCCTTGTCGACCAGCGGGAGGACGAGCCGGTCCACGATCTCCTCGTCGACCGGCTCACCGGCCTCCAGCGCCCGGTGCAGGTCGGCGCGGGCCTGCTCAGCGGCGGCGGAACGGGGACGGTCACCGCTTCCGGGTAGCTCGATGGTGGCCGTGGCGAAGCCCTCCGCCGCGGAGTGCCGCGCCCGGGCCACCAGTCGGGGGTACATCGTGTGCAGTCCGCCGGGGTGTCCGAGCAGGATCAGCGGCGCCGGTGCGGATGCGGACGCGGATCCGGGCGTCCACAGGATGCCGGGGATCTCGCCGAGGGTGAATGCGCGTTCGAGGACGCCGTCGTCGAGGCGTTGCTCAGAAGTGAATCGCATGGTCGTGCCTTTCGGGAGTGCGCGTGAACGGCGCTCCCGGACGACCTGCCTATCGCCCGACCGTGACCCCGCAGGGGAGCACCCATGTCGATACGTTCACGGGTACCACCTCCTCGGTCTCTCGCACGGCCTCCGGAAAAGTAACAGTGGCCGCCGTGGTCCGCCAACGGGTTTTCGCGGCCACTCCGCTCGAAGTGCAAGGTCAGGGCGCGATGTCGACCCAGAACTCGTCCTTGCCTCCGAAGAGGATGCGGTCGGTGCGGTAGAACTCCTGGAGCCTGTTGCCGGCGGTGCCGTTCTGATTGCCGTGGACCCAGCCCACAGAGCCGTCCAGGATGCCGTCCTCGGCACGGGCCCGGGACAGCCCCTCTTCGGTGGTCGCGAAGGGGTACTCGTCGGCCTCCATCTCGGGCACATCCTTGGGCGGCAGGTCGTCGGGGCCGTTCCACTCGCCCCGGCGGTCACGGATGGCATCCTTCACCCGCCGGTTGGCATCGGCCACTTCCGAGTCCGCGGCGACGCGGTGCAGGCCGGGGCTGTCCTTGCTGCCGGTGTATTTGCCGGGGATCGACTTCGCCGAGCCGAAGTTCGGGAAGGTCTCGCGTGGCTTGTTGAGGGCGAAGTCGATGTGGTGGGCGACCTCCCCCACCAAAGGGTCGCTCTTCTTGTAGGTGAGGAAGGGCAGCACGTCGTCGTTGATGCAGGCCTTGGGCGTCCAGTTGCCGTACCCCGGGGCCAGACCCGCCGAGTCGCAGCGGACGGCGTGCTCGGGGAGGCCGAACTGGTGGTCGTCGCTCAGCCCCGGCTGCCCTTCGAGGGTGCCCTGGAACTGCCACAGGTGCCGGAGCATGCGCTCCGGTCCGGCACCGGCATCGGGAGAGGTGATGTCCCAGCGGGCCCACTTGGGCTGGGGGACGGGGATGTCCTCATCGACCCTCCAGTCCGCCAGGGCCTTGGACTTGTCAGCTTCGTCGTTACCGATGACGCCGCATTGGTTGTCGCAGTTCAGGCGCATCCGCAAGGTTCTGGCGCCATTGATCCACGGCAAGTTCACGATGTCCGTGTTCCAGTCGTTGACCCGGTAGAAGACCCGTACCCGGCGCGCGGCGGGGTCGGCGTAGGCGGCCGCCGTGATGTCAAGGGTGGCCGTCCCCTGTGCGGTGGGCAGTTCGACCTCGGTGGTCTGGCACCACACCCCGCGGTGGTAGACCCTGCCCTTGAGGCTTTGCGCCTCCGGGTCGGCCTCGCACTCCTCGATGAACTTCGGGTCGGGCTCGCCCGGTGGATGAGTGCCCTGTGGCGGTACGTGTGCCGTCGCCTCAGCGGCGGCGGAGGGTCGGGGCTCCGGCTGCTGTGGTGCCGCAGAAGCCGATTCGGCGGCGGAGAGAGGGAGCAGCACCATCGCTGCCGCTACCGCGCCGTGTCGCCTGAGCCGTACGTAAAGAGGCACTGCATTCCCCGTCGTGCTGTCGATTGCGGTGTGAACATCGTCCGTCGCCCGGGCTGGTCGGGGAAGGCGAGCACCATGCGCGTCCGGGCCGGATTGATAGCGTGACGGCTATGGCGGAGACGAGGGGCACGGGCTACCCGGGCATACGCCAGCTGCGGCTTTTCCTCTTACTGGCCGAGGAGTTGCACTTCGGCCACGCGGCACGGCGGGCCTACCTGGCCCAGCCGACGTTCTCGCGCCACATCCGGGCGCTGGAGCGTCAGTTGGGGGCGGAGCTGGTGGACCGCACCACGCGCAGGACGGAACTCACCGACGTCGGACGGGCTCTGCTGCCCCGGGTCCGTGAGGTCGTGGACGCGGCCGAGCGGCTACGCACCTCGGCCCGGCATCACACCGCCGCCGGGCGGATGGTGATCGGCTCCTTCGAGGCCGTCACCTCCATGGACCCCATACCCGCCATCATGAACGAACTCCATCGGCTCATACCGGACGTGGACGTTCAGGTCCTGCGGACCGGCTTCGACTCCGCGACGGCGATCCTCCGCGGCGATGTGGACGCGTCGTTCGTCTTCCTCCCCGTCCCCGAGGGCATCCAGACCTGCGCCCTGGCCAGCGGTGCGCGGTGTGCGGTGATGTCCAGCAGCGACCCCCTGGCATCCGCAGGACCGCTGCGACTCTCCGACCTCGCCGATCACGTGCACCTCGGCTTGAGTCCGGACATCCCCGCGGTGTGGCGGGACTTCTGGTCGGTCGACCCCCGCCCCGACGGCACCGCCGTGCGCTACAGCCCCCACACGGTGACCGACTACGAGAGCGCGCTGGCTCTGATCGCCATGGGAAAGGGGATTCAGCTCCCCCCGGAGAGCGCCCGCTGGCTCTACCCGCGCTCCGGCGTCGCGTACGTCGATGTTGTCGACCTCGAACCGTGGCAGACTGCCCTCACCTGGCTGCCCAAGAATCGCGACAAGCCGACCGTCGCCGCACTCAGACAAGCGACGCGAACCGTCCTGCAGCGACGATCCGACTTATAGCCCTGGTCGGTGCCGGTGCGGTGGTGCCACCATGATGGGCGGCGGGGGGTGGCGGGTTCTGCGGACCGAGGGGGAGTCGGTGGCGGACAGGAAGAACCAGATGATCATGCTTGGTGTGGTCGTGGTGGGGGTTCTGTGGATCAACGGCCAGGGCGACAGCGACGCCGACAACAGCAACGACAAGTCACCCAAGCCGCATCAGACGGGGCGGTACCCCGTTCACTTCGAGAAGGACGACGCGAAGAAGGGCACCAAGAAGCCGGTGCCGCGCTCCACGGTGTCCTATCCGATCAAGTTCGACCGCCGGTGAGGTCGATCTCGGCCCAGACCGTCTTGCCCGGACCCTGACGTTCCGCCACGCCCCAGCGCGCGGCGAGGCCCGCGACCAGCAGCAGGCCACGGCCGGTCTCGGAGTCGGGCGGGGGTGCGGCCGGGGTGTCCTCGACCGGCGGCCGTCCCTCGGTACGGGTGTCCGCCACCTCGACGCGAAGCGTGGTGGTGGTGCGGGCGAGGCTTACCTCGAAGTCCCGGCCGGGCACGCGGCCGTGAGTGACGGCGTTGGCGGCGAGTTCGGCCACGATCGCGGCGACGAGATCGGACGGCTCGCTGCGGTACGGGAAGCCCCAATGGTCGAGTTGCTGAAGCACCAGAAGCCGGGCGAGGCGGGCGCCACGGCGGGTCGAACTGAAGCGGGTGGTGAACTGGTCGGAATTCGTTCGTGGGTGTGCTGGGATTGACATGGCGTCACCGTTCCGGCTCGGCGTATGACCGGACCAGATCGGCTTCTCGTACGCTGGGTCACTGTACGAGTACGAGTGGTGGACTGTACGAGTAACGGACCGTGACCATGGCTGAGTTGGGCCGATAGTCAGGTTCAGTACGGATGGCACCACCGGAGGTGGCCGCGATGGCGGACAACACGGGCAGCAGCAACAACACACCGAAGTCCTCGGACAGCCTCAAGACGTTCGGGGCGGTCGTCAAGGTCTTCCGAGAACGCGCGGGCTACACCCAGGAGCAACTGGCCCCGTTGCTCCGGTACTCGGTCCAGACCCTGGCCTCGATCGAGCAGGGGCGACGCTACCCGCAGCGGGAGTACGTGGAGCGGGCGGAAGAGCTGCTGGATGCGTTCGGGTGTCTGCGGGCAGCGTCGAAGCACTTGGTGCGGAAGCCGGGCCTGGCGGCGTGGTTCAACCAGTGGGCCACGCTGGAGGAGACGGCGATCAGCATCTGCATGTACGAGTGTCGGGCGGTCCCGGGACTGCTGCAGACAGATGCGTATGCCAAGGCGGTGTTCCACAACAGGGTGCCGCCTCTGGCCGATGAGCAGATCGAAACTCAGCTCGGCGCCCGCCAGGATCGTCAACGCCTACTCAAGGGAGGCCGAACACGGCGTTCAGCTTCATCATCGAAGAAGCCCTGCTCCGGCGCCGCACTGGAGGGGTGGACGTCGCTCGCGAACTCATCGAGCATCTGCTGGAGCACGCGGCGCTTCGGAACGTCGAACTGCAGATCATGCCGCTGGTGCAGGAGGAACACGCTGGACTGGAAGGCCCTATCCGGCTGCTGGAGACCCCGGATAACGAGTGGTTCGGTTACTCGGAAGGTCAGCGTAACGGTTTGCTGATCTGTGACCGTAAAGACGTCAGCGTTCTCCAGATGCGCTATGCGAAACTGCGGTCACAGGCTCTTTCCACTGAGGACTCCGTGAGCCTGCTGAAGGAGATCCAAGGAGCGCTATGAGCAGTGAGTTGACCTGGTTCAAGAGCAGCTACAGCGGTGGCGACGGCGACGAGTGCGTAGAGGTCGCCACCTGCCCGGAGAACACCGTCCACGTCCGGGACTCCAAGGACAAGCAGGGCCCTCAGCTCGCCTTCTCCCCCACCACCTGGTCCGCGTTCGTCACGCACACGGCGCGCACATAGTCGTAGAGCGCGCCGACGGCGGCGTGCGTAGCGACAACGGGCCGGACCAAGTAGACGGTGAGCGGCGGGGCGTCGGCGACCGGGAGGTACGTCACGCCCGGGTGCGGGTGGCTGTGTTCCGTGCCCTCGGCGGTGACGCCCACCGCTTCACCGGTCGCGATGGCCGTCAGCCATTCGTCGACGTTCGCCACCTCGAAGGTCCGTGGGCGCTGGCCGCGCGGCCAGAGGCCGTCCGTCGTCGTGGCGGCCGTGCCGCACAGGGCGACCGAGCGGGTGGCGAGGTCGGCCAACCGCAGGGCGGGGAGGCGGGTGAGGGCGTCGCCGTCCGGGACGGCGGCCAGGCGGCGTTCGCGGTAGAGGGGCAGGGCCCGCAGGCCGCTGTCGGCCGGGGGTTCGGTCCGTAGGAACGCCACGTCGACCTCGCCTCGCCGCAGCGCGGCCTCCGGGTCGTCGCGGCGGTGGCCGCGCAGCGGGGTGTCCGGGTGTGCGTCGTGCCAGCCGCGCAGCAGCGGCACGGTGTGGCGGCCGAGGGCTGCCCAGGCGAAGCCGACCCGGAGCGGGCGCGGTCCGGCCTGGGCTTCGGTGAGGGCGGTGTCAACCTGGCTGAGGATGCGGTGGGCGTGTTCTTGAAGCGCTCTCCTCCCTTCGCAAGCTCAGGAAGGAGATTCCGCCCTACCTTGCGGTGGGTGGCTTGACGCGGCGTGCGCGTCTGACGACTGC
>NZ_JBHWJI010000103.1:0-14696 GCF_042731515.1 Streptomyces sp. NPDC059850 | reverse complement strand
CGCCGGAGAGGCTGGGATGTCCTGGCCAGGGCGGGGATGTTCCGGCCAGGGCTGGGGTCTCCCGGAGGGGTGGGCGGCGGTCCCTGGACGGGCTGGTGACGAGCGCGCCGCCCGGTAGCCCGCTCCCGCAACGGCCGGGCCATGTCGACCCGGTTGTGGGCAATCGTTCCGCCGGGGGGCACCTCCCAGCGGTAGCTGGGGGAGGAACGGGTGGGCACAACCCGGCCACCGGGCCGCACCCGGCCACGAATCCCCAGGCCCCGCCCCAGGCGCGCCCGGCCACCGGGGCGCGCCACGCTGCGAACCCCCAGGTACCGGGCCCGGGAACCGCTCCCGGAGCGGTCGGGGGCCGGGGCAGCGCCCCGGTTCGGGTAGGGGCGGGGTGGGGGGCGTGCCGCGCAGCGGCCGTCGGTCAGCCGAAGAAGACCTCCGCTTCCGCGTACAGCGACGGGTCCACCGTCTTGAGGCGGGCCGTCGCTTCGGCCAGCGGGACGCGGACGATGTCCGTGCCGCGTAGCGCGACCATCTGGCCGAAGTCCTCGTCACGGACCGCGTCGATCGCGTGCAGACCGAAGCGGGTCGCGAGCCACCGGTCGAAGGCACTCGGGGTGCCACCCCGCTGGACGTGGCCCAGCACAGTCGTCCGGGCCTCCTTGCCCGTGCGCCGCTCGATCTCCTTGGCCAGCCATTCCCCGATCCCGGAGAGCCGGACGTGACCGAAGGAGTCCAGGGAGTCGTCCTTCAGGACCGCATCGCGGTCCTTCGGCATCGCCCCCTCCGCAACGACCACGATCGGCGCGTAGCGGATCTTGAAGCGGGATTCGACCCACGCGCAGATGCGGTCGACGTCGAAGCGCTGCTCAGGGATGAGGATGACGTTGGCACCCCCGGCGAGCCCCGCGTGGAGGGCGATCCAGCCCGCGTGGCGGCCCATCACCTCCACCACCAGGACCCGCATATGGGATTCGGCGGTGGTGTGGAGGCGGTCGATCGCCTCCGTCGCGATGTTGACGGCCGTGTCGAAGCCGAAGGTGTAGTCCGTGGCGGAGAGGTCGTTGTCGATGGTCTTCGGGACGCCGACGCACGCGATGCCGTAGTCGCCGGAGAGCCGGGCGGCGACCCCGAGAGTGTCCTCGCCGCCGATCGCGATGAGCGCGTCGACCTCCTGCTTGGCCAGGGTCTCCTTGACCCGGCGGACGCCGTCCTCGCTGTTGAAGGGGTTGGTGCGGGACGATCCGAGGATGGTGCCTCCGCGCGGCAGGATGCCGCGTACCGCGCGGATGTCGAGGGGAACGGTGTCGTTCTGGAGGGGACCGCGCCAGCCGTCCCGGAAGCCGACGAAGTCGTAGCCGTATTCCTGCACGCCCTTACGGACGACGGCGCGGATGACCGCGTTGAGCCCGGGGCAGTCGCCGCCGCCGGTGAGCACTCCGACCCGCATCCTTTTCATCCCTTCTGCCGCTGAAATCCCGGAAATCCCGAGATGGGGCCCGGTACGGGGCCACGCTAACGGTGATCCAGGTCACAGGGGATGGGGCGGATGGTGATTCCTGTGGATAACAAGGGAGTTGAGGGAGAAGTTCACCCGTTCGAGCGGCGGGCCGCCGAAGGGCTCAGGCGTCGTCCAGCCCGGCCTCGATGGCGTACCGCACCAGCTCCACCCGGTTGTGCAGCTGAAGCTTGCCCAGGGTGTTCTGCACATGGTTCTGCACGGTGCGGTGGGAGATCACCAGGCGCTCGGCGATCTGCTTGTACGAGAGCCCCTTGGCCACCAGCCGCAGCACCTCCGTCTCCCGCTCGGTGAGCTGCGGGACGACCGGCTGGTCGGCGGTGGCGGGGGCGGGCTCGCTGGCCAGCCGCCGGTACTCGCCGAGCACCAGACCGGCGAGGCCCGGGGTGAACACGGCGTCGCCCACGGCGGTACGGCGCACCGCGTCGATCAGCTCTTCCGTACTGGCCGACTTCACCAGATAGCCCGTGGCGCCGGACTTGACCGCCTCCAGGACGTCCGCGTGCTCGCCGCTCGCGGAGAGCACCAGCACCCGCAGCTTGGGGTGGGCGGCGACGACCTCCTTGCAGACCTCGACGCCCGGCAGCCCGGGCAGGTTGAGGTCGAGCACCAGGACATCGGGCTCGGCGGCCTTGGCCCGGCGGACCGCCTGGGGCCCGTCCCCGGCGGTGGCGACCACGTCGAACCCGGCCTCGGACAGGTCGCGGGCGACGGCGTCGCGCCACATCGGGTGGTCGTCCACCACCATCACCGTCACCGTCGGTTCGGCTTCCCGGACGTCGTCGGTCATCGTGCGCTCATTCCCTTCGTCGTCACCGCAGGCTTCGGAACTGTCAGCTCCACTTCGGTGCCCTGCCCCGGCGCCGAGATCCACTCGGCGGTACCGCCGAGGTCCCGCAGCCGCCCCCGGATCGACAGGGCGACGCCGAGCCGCCCTTCCCGCTCGGCGTCGGCGAGCCTGCCCTCCGGGATGCCGGGGCCGTCGTCCCGGACGGTGACCATCACCGCGCTCGGCTCGTCCTCCAGCAGGATCCAGGCCCGCGCCCCGTCCCCCGCGTGCACCCGCACATTGTCCAGCGCGGCACCGACAGCGGCCGCCAACTCCCCCGCCGCGGCCGCCGTGAGGAGCACCGGGGCGCCCGGTTCGGAGAAGGTGACCTGGGACCCGGCGTGCGGGGCGAGCAGCGCCCGTACGTCGCACGGCTCGTCGGCGTCCTCGGGCAGGGCGTTCGCGCGCAGGGCGTCCAGGGGAGCGCACGGCGGTACCGGGGTCGTGGCCTCCGTACGGTCACGGTCGTCAGCGGCGTCACCCGTACGGCCACCACCCGTACGGTCGTCCGCCGCACCGCGCGGCGGGGTGACCAGACCGGTGGCCACCAGCGACCGCAGCGCGATCTCCTGCTCCCCCGCCATCCGGCCCAGTTCGGCCGCCTCGCCGCCGATCGCCGCGCCCCGGCGCTGCACCATGGCCAGCACCTGGAGCACGCTGTCGTGGATGTCCCGGGCCAGCCGCTCCCGTTCACGCGTCGCCGCCTCGATGCGCAGCGCGCGCTCCAGGGTGCGTTCACTGGCGCGGGCGACCTCCACGACGTACCCGATGGCCACGCTCGCCACCCACACCAGCATCAGCATGTGGACGGTGTCCTGGGCGAACCCGCCGCGTTCGATGATGTTGGCCGCGCAGACGACGGTCGACGCCCACGCGGCCCACCGCCAGCCGCCCTTGATGGCGAAGCCGAGGACCGCGCCCGCCGTCCATATGGAGGGCAGCGTGGGCGTGCCCTCGACGATGCGGTCGTGGGTGTCGACGAGCGGGGTGAGCAGGATGCCGGTGATCGCGACGCCGAGGTCGCCGATCAGGAAGCGCCGGGTGCAGCGCTCGGCCGAGGAGACCATGCGGAAGGTCAGCGCCGTCCACAGGGTGAGCACCGCCATATAGGCGGCGGCGCCCAGCGGATGGTCGTAGTCGTGGAAGGAGTAGACGAAGAGGCAGAGCGCGTAGACCAGGGTGAGCACCCGGTAGGCCGTCAGCGCCTGCCACAGCGGCTGCTCCACGGACATGCGTACGACACGCTCGCGCTTGGGCTGCAGCGCCAACTTCCCCCCACCCCCGGGTCCGGCGCGACCTACGCCCCGGTCTTGTCCCTGTCCTTGCTGTTGCTGTCGCTGTCGTCGCTCTTGTCGTCCGCGCCCTCGTCCACGGCCTTCTCGGCCTTCTCGGCCTTGTCCGCCTTCTCGGCCTTCTTACGGGCCGCCTCCGCGTCCGCGATCTGCCGCTTGGCGGCGGTCGCGTAGACGTCGACGTACTCCTGGCCGGACAGCTTCATGATCTCGTACATGACCTCGTCGGTCACCGAGCGCAGGATGAAGCGGTCGCCGTCCATGCCGTGGTAGCGGCTGAAGTCCAGCGGTTTGCCGATCTTGATGCCCGGGCGCATCAGCTTGGGCATCACCTTGCCGGGCGGCTGGATCTTCTCGGTGTCGATCATCGCGACCGGGATCACCGGCGCGCCCGTCGCCAGCGCGACCCGGGCGAGACCGCCGGGCTTGCCCCGGTAGAGCCGACCGTCCGGCGAGCGCGTGCCCTCCGGGTAGATGCCGAACAGCTCACCGCGCTTGATGACCTCGATCCCGGCCTTGATCGCGGCCTCGCCCGCCCCCCTGCTGCCCGAGCGGTCCACGGGAAGCTGGCCGACGCCCTTGAAGAACGCCGCCGTCAGCCTGCCCTTGATCCCCGGAGTGGTGAAGTACTCCTGCTTGGCGATGAACGTGACCTTCCGGTCGAGCATCGCGGGCAGGAAGAAGGAGTCGGAGAAGGAGAGGTGGTTGCTCGCGAGGATGGCCGGACCCTCGGATGGGATGTTTTCCAATCCCTCCACCCAGGGCCGGAAGGCAAGCTTCAACGTGCCACCCACCGACAGCTTCATTGCACCGTAGAACAACCGAGAACCTCCTGTATCCGACGAGGAGACCTTAACCTGCCTACCCCCGGTGCGGCGCGCCGCGTACGCTGAGGTCCCGTTGACCGCTTCACCACCGAACGGAGATGCGTGGTGCCGCTCCTCCCCGGAGCCGAGCCGTTCCGCCACGACGGCGGAGAGATCGGCGTCCTCGTCTGTCACGGCTTCACCGGTTCCCCGCAGTCGGTGCGCCCCTGGGCCGAGCACCTCGCCCGGCGCGGGCTGACCGTCTCGCTTCCGCTCCTCCCCGGCCATGGGACCCGCTGGCAGGATCTCGCCGTCACCGGGTGGCAGGACTGGTACGCCGAGGTCGACCGGGAGCTGCGGGCGCTGCGCGAGCGGTGCGCCCGGGTCTTCGTCTGCGGGCTGTCGATGGGCGGCGCCCTCGCGCTGCGGCTGGCCGCCCAGCACGGCTCCGAGATCAGTGGCGTCGTCGTGGTGAATCCGGCCAACCGGATCCACGATCCGCTGGCCGTGGCCCTTCCGGTGCTGCGTCATCTGGTGCCCTCCGTCAAGGGAATCGCGAGCGACATCGCCAAGCCGGGTTCCCAGGAATGGGGCTATGACCGGATGCCGCTACACGCCGTCCACTCGATGCGCCGCTTCTACCGGGTGGTCGACGCCGAACTGCCGCAGGTGACCCAGCCGCTGCTGGTGATGCACAGCCCGCAGGACCATGTGGTGCCGTCGGCCGACTCCGAGCGCATCCTGAGCCAGGTCTCGTCCCGGGACGTCACAGAACACCTGCTGGAGCGCAGCTACCACGTGGCGACGCTGGACTACGACGCCGAGTTCATCTTCGAGGAGACGGACACGTTCATCACCCGGCTGACCGCGGGTATGGGAGAGGACAACGGGACCGGACCCGGTGACGTCAGCGGGAAGGAGGGGGCGGCGGCCAGTGGCTGAGCGCGATTCGAACGAGAACGAGGCGGGGGCGCGCCGGGACGACGACGCCGCCTTCGCGGCGATCGTCGCCGCGTACGGGGAGGAGCCGCCGGACCCGCCGGAGGCGGAGCGGTGGCCCGCGGCCAAGGACCTGACGGAGAAGTGGGGCCGCGAGGACTCCCGGCGTGAGGACTCCCGCCGCAACGACCCGCTGAACGAGCTGGACGACGAACTGAGCGGCAGCCCGGGCGAACGCTTCGAGGACGACTTCGACCCCGACGTCGAGGACGACCGTCCGGGCGGGGCGGCGCCGGACACCCTCACCAAGGCCGACGAGGGCGATAAGACGGGCAAGGGTGACAAGCCCGTCGGGAGCTTCATCGTGTACGCGCCGGGCGTGGGCCCGCGCGACTGGGACGCCGAGGAGCCCTCCGAGGGCGACTTCGACGAGACCGACGAGGGCCACTTCGTCCCGCCCGAGCCGCCGCCGCTCCCCGAGTCCGACACCACGTCCCGGTTCGCCTGGCTGGGCGTGCTGGGCGGGCCGCTGCTGCTGCTCGGCGTGGTGCTGTTCCGGGTGGAGCTGACCTGGTGGATCACGACGCTGGGCGTCGGCGGGTTCCTCGGCGGCTTCGTCACGCTGGTGATGCGGATGAAGGACAGCGACGACGAGGGCGAGGACGACGACCCGGGGCGCGGCGCCGTCGTCTGACCCCAGGCGGGATGTCGTCTGACCCCAGGCGGGATTACGAGGCCGCGCGCGGCAGCCGGAGCGCGGCCAGGACCGGAAGGTGGTCCGTGGCCGCCCTCAGGTCCGCGTCGGCGACGCCGGGCAGCCCGGACGGCACCCCACAGCCGATGATCTCGATGCCGTCGGACGCGAACAGCGCGTCGATGCGGCGGCGCGGATCGCCCGGGTCGAAGGTGGCCTCGCTCCCCCACGGCTCGGTGGCCCAGCCGTCCCGCAGCGTTCCGGCGATGCGGCGGAAGGCGCGGCCGTCCGGCTGCTCGTTGATGTCCCCGGCGGCGACGGCGTACGGCGCGCCGAGCGCGGTGATCCGGTCCAGCAGCATCCCCGCCTGGTCGTAGCGCTCGGGCGCGGACAGGCTCAGATGGCAGCTGACGACGCCCAGCCTTATGCCGTCGTCGCCCCGGTGGCCGCCGCCTAAGCGCAGCACGGCGGTGGCGAAGCCCCGCCGGTGCAGGCCGGGTACGCGGGGCAGCAGGATGTCCTCGGAGCGCTCGACATGGGCGCGCAGCGAGGTGAGGATCATGGGGCCGGTGGCGGTGGCGCCGCCCGTCGCGTAGACGAGGCCGGTCTCGCGGGCCAGCCAGGCGGCGGCCTTGCGCCAGCGGAAGAAGCGCGGCGCCTCCTGGACGCAGACCACATCGGGGGCGCAGGCCCGGATCACCCGGGCCAGCGCCTCGCGGTCGTCGCGCAGCGAGCGGATGTTGTAGCTGAGCACCCGCACCACGGCCGCGTCAGGGCCGGTGGTGGAGGCGGGCAGATCCGCGAGCACCACGCGCCTCCCCGAAAGTGTCTCGTCAGCCCTGGCGGGCGAGGTCCGCGGCGCCGACAAGACCGGCCTTGCCGCCGAGCTGCGCGGCGAGCACCTGGGCGTGCGGCCGCCACTGGTTGCCGACCAGCCAGCGGCGGAACGACTTGCGGATCGGCTCCAGGACGAGATCGCCCTCGTCGGAGACCCCGCCGCCGACGATGAACGCCGACGGGTCGAAGAGCGAGGCGAGGTCGGCGAGCCCGGCGCCCGCCCAGCGGGCCAGCTCTCGGAAGGAGTCGATGGCGACCGGGTCGCCCTGGCGGGCGGCGTCGCTGATGTGCTTGCCCTCGACGCCCTCGGGGGTGCCGTCGCCGAGGCCGAGCAGGATCTCGGCGTTCTCCGGGGTGGCGGCGGCGCGCTGCTGGGCGTAACGGACCAGGGCGCGGCCGGAGGCGTACTGCTCCCAGCAGCCCTGGCTGCCGCAGCCGCACAGCAGACCGTCGGGGACGACCCTTATGTGGCCGAACTCGGCCGCGACGCCGAAGCGGCCTCGGTGCAGCTTGCCGCCGATGATGATGCCGCCGCCGAGGCCGGTGCCGAGGGTGATGCACACGACGTCGTCATGGCCCGCGCCCGCGCCGAAGCGGTACTCGCCCCACGCGGCCGCGTTCGCGTCGTTCTCGACGACGACGGGGAGGCCCACGCGCTGCTCGACCTTGTCCTTCAGCGCCTCGTGCCGCCAGTTGATGTTGGGCGCGAAGAGCACGGTGGCGCGCTTGTCGTCCACGTAACCGGCCGCGCCGATACCGACGGCCTCGACGTCATGACCGGCGCTGACCTCGCGCACCGCGTCCGCGATGGCGTCGACGACTCCCTCGGGGGTCGGCGGGGTCGATACCTTGCTCGTTTCGAGAATCGAGCCCTCTTCGTCGACCACGCCAGCCGCGATCTTCGTGCCGCCGATGTCGACGCCGATGGTGAGTCCCATGAGTCCCTCAGTTATTTGGTCGAACCCCGCCACGGCTAACGGTACCGGAGGTAGCGCTCAATCGAGGTCGATGTGTTCACTACTCGAACTCTGACCTTCGTCTCCGCGCGAAGGCCCTCCGCTCTCGCCGCTCTGGGTCCAGCGCTGCTCCTGGCCCGTCACGGCGGCCCGGTAGGCGGCGAGCAGCTCGCTTCCGGCTCCGGCGAGATGCTCGAATACGTCGGGATTGCGCTCTATGACCGGTTCAACGGCCGCCTTCGCCCCTGCGATCAACTGTTGTACGGCGCCTTCAACGGCCGTACCGGCAGCCGTGCCGGCCAGCGGTGTCTGCAGCCCGGCCAGCTTCTCGGCGACGGCGTCGGCCAGTTTGCGCAGCTCCTCGGCGGCGCTGCCCGGCTCCTCACCGCCGCCCTCCTGGGCCTTCCGCCGGGCCTTCTCGGCGGCCAGGTCCTCGGCGCAGGCCTGCTCCCAGGCGTCGGGGTCGATGTCGGTGACCGGTACGTCGGTGCCCTGGGCGTCGGCGGGGCGCTCGGTGGCATCGCTCATGGCGAACTCCTGCGGCGGGGAGGCTGGCTGCCCGGTCCGTTCGTTCAACCGGGCTTGCTCTCGACGTTACCGGAACGAGGGGCCGGGGTCAGATGCCCCGGAAGCGGTCAGGGGCGCTTCGGCCACAGGTCGGGGTCCGGGGTGAAGCGGACCTGCAGCTGACCGTCGCGCAGCCCGGCGCCGGAGACCGTGCAGCGGCGCAGCGCGGACGGCAGCGGCAGCACGCGGTGGAACGGCCCGACCGTGACGATCAGTTCGTCGCCGCGCCGGACCAGGTTCAGCCCGTCCCGGGAGGCGCCGGGCAGCGGCAACCGCCACAGCAGCACGCCCTCGTCGCCCAGCCGGTCCTCGACGGTCCACGGGTCGGGCGCCGGGCGGTCCGGACGCGGGTCGGGCGCCCCGACGGGACCGGCCAGCGCGGCCAGTCCGGCGGTGGGGCGGGGCGCGCCGCCCCCGCCGGAGACGACCACCCCGGAGACCACTCCGGAGACCACCCCGGAGACGTCACCAGCGGTGTCATCAGGGCCGCTGTCGGCGGGATCGGTGGCGTCGCCGAGGCCCTGCGGATCGCAGCCCAGATGCGGCAGCTCGCGGACCGGCGTCGCCGGTGCCCACTGCTCGTACAGGTCCTTCAGCGCGGCCTGCTGCTGCCCGGACAGCGCCCCCAGCCACGGGTCCGGGGTGCCGGTGGGCAGCAGCCGGTTGGCGACGACCGACTCCACCCGGCAGCCGTGCAGCGCGAGTCCGGCGCGGGCGGTGCGCAGCGCGCGGTCGGCGAGCGGCCCCGGGTCCACCACCAGCCGTACGGTCGTGGCCTCCGACTCCAGGACGCCCTGGACCGCGGCCAGCTCGCGCTCCCAGCGCTCGGCCGTCTCGTACAGCTTCTGCGCGGGCATCGGCATCCCGGCCAGCTGCGCCAGCATCGGCCGCAGCGCGCGGGCCGCCTGCCGCTCGGCGGGCAGCAGCCGCCGCAGATAGCGGCGCAGCTGTTCGGGCAGGGCGAGCAGGGCTACGGTCTCCGGCGCGGGCGGCAGATCGACCACCAGGACGTCCCAGCCGGTGCCGGGCGGGGCGGTCTGCGCGGCGCGCAGCGCGCGCAGCAGCGCGACCGCCTCCACGCCGGGCAGCACGGACATCTCCTCGCCGTCCAGCGGGGCCGAGCCCAGCATGTCGAGCATGCTCCGGCCACGGTCCTGGAGGGCGGTCAGTTCGTCGCGGAACCATTCGTCGGTGACGACCCGGGCGGCCCACAGCCCGGGGGTCAGCGCGACGGGTACGGACCACGGCAGCCGGTCGGCGCTGCGGCCGGGTGCGCCGCGCAGCGGGCCGATGCCGAGCAGCGCCTCGGGCGTGCCGTCCCGGTCCGCGGTGAGCAGCAGGGTGCGCTGTCCCTCGCGAGCGGCGGCGAGGGCGGTCGCGGCGGCCACGGTGGTGCGGCCCGCGCCGCCCGTACCGGTGACGAGGACCGTACGCATGAAAGGAGCCTCCGGCGGGGTGGTACGTGGGTGTGCGGTGCGGCTCCCAGTGGCCGCCCCGGCGGAGCGTACCCCGCGCCCGGCCCGCTTCCCGCCCGATGGCGACCGCGCGCCGGGCAGGCCGTGCGCCGGGCGAGGGCCGTACGCCGGGCGGGCCGTGCGCCGGAGAGGCCTAGGCGGCCTCGACGCGCTTCTTCAGGCCCGCGAGCGCCCGGTCGATGATGACCTTCTCGGCCTTGCGCTTGATCATGCCGAGCATGGGGATCTTGACGTCCACGGTGAGCTGGTACGTCACCTCGGTGCTCGTGCCACCGTCCAGCGCGGCCAGCCGGTACGAGCCGTCGAGGGTGCGCAGCATCTGCGACTTGAGCAGGGACCAGCTGACCTCGTCGGCGGTCCAGGTGTACTGGAGCGTGTAGTCGTCCTTGATGGCCCCGGCGTCGAGCACCATCCGCACCTGCTGGCCGCGCCCCTGATCGTCCTTGGTGAGGATCTCGGCCTCCTTCACCTCACCGGACCACTCCGGGTAGCGGTCGAAGTCGGCGATCACCTCCATCACGTCGGCCGGTGCCGCCTCGATCGTGATGCTCGAGCTGGTGTGTTCCGCCATCGCCGTGGCTCCTCCGTACCGGTCCGCCGCATGGGGTGTCTGCCGGTGAAGGCTATCGCGGGTGGGTCACCACTCCAGGGTCCAGGGGGTACCGGTGGAGGCGAAGTGTCCGACGTTGACACATTCGGTGGCGCCGATCCGCATGCGGCGGGCGAGCGGCTGGTGGACGTGGCCGAAGAGCGAATAGCGGGGGCGGATGGTGTGGATCGCCTCCAACAGCGCCTTGCTGCCGCGCTCGAAGCGGCGGGCGACGGTGTCGTAGCAGAGGTCCGGCGCCTCGGGCGGGATGTGAGTGCACAGCACGTCCACATCGCCCCGGCCGCCGAGCGCGGCGATCTTCTCGGCGTACGTCTCGTCGTCGATCTCGTACGGGGTGCGCATCGCCGTGCGCAAGCCGCCGCCGACGAAGCCGAAGACGAGACCGCCGATCTCGACCCGCTCGCCGTCGAGGATCGTGGTGCCGGGTTCGGCGTATTCCGGCCAGAGTCGCGGTATGTCGACATTGCCGTAGGTGGCGTACGTCGGGGCGGGAAAGGCCGCGAACAGCTCGGCGTACTGCCTGCGTACGGCGGCCTCGATGGCCGCGTTGCGGTCGAGTCCCTCCCACAGCCGGTTGCCCAGCTCGCGGGCCTCCTCGAAGCGGCGGGCGGTGCGGAGTTCGACCAGGCGGTCGGCGTTCTCGGTGCCGAAGAGGTCGGGGAAGATGCCGCGGGAGTGGTCGGCGTAGTCGAGGAAGAGGACGAGGTCACCGAGGCAGATCAGGGCGTCGGCCCCGTCGCCCGCCTTCCCGAGGTCCTGACTGTTCCCGTGCACGTCACTCACCACGTGGACTCGCATGCGTGTCACCCTAAGACCTGTGACCATCCGTCCGTAAGGTGTTCTGTTCGTAGTGACCCGCGTCCACCTGCGGTTCCTTCCGGGCTCCGGTGGCTGTCGACTAGTCTGCGGGCAGGACGAGGGCGGTGTGTGACGCATAAAACATCTGTACGGAAACCCCTATCCCGAAGCCATACCGATGGGTAACGTCCGGGCAGTCCAGCACCCCCCATTGCCCTGCAGCGGCGCCGGCGCCCATGAGGAGCAGCAGTCTTGCGCGAGTTCAGCCTTCCGGCCCTGTACGAGGTTCCGGCCGACGGCAATCTGACGGACCTCATCCAACGCAACGCGGCGCAGCACCCGGATGTGGCGGTGGTCGGCCGCAAGGTCGGCGACCGGTGGGAGGACGTCACCGCGGCGGACTTCCTGGCCGAGGTGCGCACCGCCGCCAAGGGCCTGATCGCGGCCGGGGTATCGCCGGGCGACCGGGTCGGTCTGATGTCGCGCACCCGCTACGAGTGGACGCTGCTGGACTTCGCCATCTGGAGCGCGGGCGCCATCACCGTGCCGGTGTACGAGACGAGTTCACCGGAGCAGGTGCGGTGGATCCTCAGCGACTCGGGCGCGGTCGCGGTCGTCGTCGAGACCGGGGTGCACGAGGCGGCCGTGGAGTCCGTGCGGGACACCCTGCCGGACCTCAAGCACGTCTGGCAGATCGAGGACGACGCGATCGGGACGCTGCGGGAGCTGGGTTCGGACGTCAAGGACGAGACGGTGGACGAGCGTTCCTCGCTCGCGGGCGCGGACTCCCCCGCCACCATCGTCTACACCTCGGGCACCACCGGCCGCCCCAAGGGCTGCGTCCTCTCGCACCGCAGCTTCTTCGCCGAGTGCGGGAACGCGGTGGCCCGGCTGAAACCCATCTTCGCCACCGGTGACTCCTCCGTACTGCTCTTCCTCCCGGAGGCGCACGTCTTCGGGCGGTTGGTGGAGATTTGCGCGGTCCTGGCACCGATCAAACTCGGCCATGTTTCGGACATCAAGACGCTCACCGATGAACTCGCCGCGTTCCAGCCGACCTTGGTGCTGGGCGTGCCGCGGGTCTTCGAGAAGGTCTACAACTCGGCGCGGGCCAAGGCCCAGGCCGACGGCAGGGGAAAGATCTTCGACAAGGCCGCCGACGCCGCCATCGCCTACAGCAAGGCGCTGGACACCGAGTCCGGGCCGTCCTTCGGACTCCGGCTCAAGCACCGGGTCTTCGACCGGCTGGTCTTCAGCAGGCTGCGCGCCGCCCTCGGCGGCCGCGCCACCCACGCCATCTCCGGCGGCGCGCCGCTGGGCGAGCGGCTCGGCCACTTCTACCGGGGCATCGGCTTCACGGTGCTGGAGGGCTACGGGCTGACCGAGTCCTGCGCGGCCACCACCTTCAACCCGTGGGACCGGCAGAAGATCGGCTCGGTCGGCCAGCCGATGCCGGGCACGGTGGTCCGTATCGCCGACGACGGCGAGGTGCTGCTGCACGGGGATCATCTGTTCACGGAGTACTGGAACAACGAGGCGGCGACGGCCGAGGCGCTGTCCGATGGCTGGTTCCATACCGGTGACGTCGGCGCCCTCGACGAGGACGGCTACCTCACCATCACCGGCCGCAAGAAGGAGATCATCATCACCGCGGGCGGCAAGAACGTCGCCCCCGCGGTGATCGAGGACCGCATCCGGGCGCACGCCCTGATCGCCGAGTGCATGGTCGTCGGCGACGGCCGCCCGTTCGTGGGCGCGCTGATCACCCTGGACGAGGAGTTCCTGCCCCGCTGGGCCGCCGAACACGGCAAGCCGGAGGGCGCGACGGCGGCCGACCTGTGCGAGGACGCCGAGCTGCTGGCCGAGATCCAGACGGCGGTGGACGACGGGAACGCGGCGGTCTCGAAGGCGGAGTCGGTGCGGAAGTTCCGCGTGCTGACGCAGCAGTTCACCGAGGACTCGGGGCATGTGACGCCGTCGCTGAAGCTGAAGCGGAATGTGGTGGCGAAGGATTTCGCGACGGAGATCGAGGCGCTGTACGGGGGCTGAGCCGGGCGCTTGGGGCCCGGGGCTTTTCTTGAGCCCCGGGCTCTTGTCGTTTGCCGCTTGTCGCTAGAGCAGCGAACGCAGCCGGTCGGCCAGCAGGTCCCAGCGCCAGCGCTCCTCTACCCAGGCGCGGCCTCGCTCGCCCATCCGGCGGCGCAGCGCCTCGTCCTCCAGCAGGGCCACGATCCGCTCCGCGCTCTGCTCCGCGGAGCCGCCCGGCACCACCCACCCGGTCTCGCCCTCCAGCACCGCGTCCGGTGCGCCGCCGGAGTCCCCGGCGACCACCGGAAGCCCGGTCGCGGACGCCTCCAGGTAGACGATGCCCAGGCCCTCGACGTCCAGCCCGCGCCGCCGCGTACGGCACGGCATGGCGAACACGTCGCCCGCGCCGTAGTGGGCGGGCAGTTCCGCCCAGGGCACCGGGCCGGTGAAGTGTACGGATTCGGCCACGCCCGTCGACTCGGCGAGGCGCCGCAGGTCCTTCTCGTACGGGCCGCCGCCCACGATCAGCAGCGCCGCGCTCGGCACCCGCTTCAGGATCAGCGGCATCGCCTCGATCAGCGTGTCCTGCCCCTTGCGCGGCACCAGCCGCGACACGCACACCACGACGGGCCGCTCCGTGAGCCCCAGCCTTGCCCGGATCTCGTCCCCGCCGGAGCCGGGGTGGAACGTCTTCTCGTCCACCCCCGGCGGCAGTTGCACCATGCGGGCGGCGGCCTCGGGGGTGAGCGCGTCGGCGATGCGGGAGCGGGTGTACTCGCCGAGGTAGGTGATCGTGTCCGTACCCTCGCCGATGCGGCGCAGCAGCGCGCGGGAGGCGGGGAGCTGGGCCCAGGCGGCCTCGTGCCCGTGCGTGGTCGCCACCGCCCGCCTAGCCCCTGCCGCGCGCAGCGCGGGCGCCATCAGCCCGAGCGGCGCGGCGGCGCCGAACCACACCGAGCCGCAGCCGTGCTCGCGCAGCAGCTCGGTGGCGCGGCGGGTGACGCGGGGCGTGGGCAGCAGCATCGTCGTACGGTCCCGGATGACGGGGTACGGCTGCTCGGCGTCGAAGCGGGCGGTGGCCTCCTTGCCCTCCTCGCCGTGCTTCCAGGTGGAGGCGTAGACGACGATCCGCTCCGGGTCCAGGCGGAGGGCGATGTTGTGCAGGAACGCCTGGATGCCGCCGGGGCGGGGCGGGAAGTCGTTGGTCACGAGCAGGGTCTTGTCCATCGGGCCCGACAGTACCGGGTGGGTGTGCGCGCCGTTCTACTCCCCACCCCGCCCCTACCCGACCCCGGGGCGCCGCCCCGGACCCCGCTCCTCAATCGCCGGAGGGGCTGGAGGTGCCGGGGCATGTC
>NZ_JBHWJI010000102.1:0-15805 GCF_042731515.1 Streptomyces sp. NPDC059850 | reverse complement strand
GCCCGGCCGGGTGTGTCGGATCCGACGCACCCGGCCGGGCTTTCGTATATCTCCCGCTACTTCTTCCCGGCGCCCGTCATATAGCGCGTCCAGATGTCCAGCGGATAGGTGTCGCTCGCCTTTCCGGTGGCGTCTCCGCCCATTCCCTTGAGCGGCAGCAATTCCTGGGTCTTGGGGTCCACCCGGGACAGCGACACGGCCGTGGACACCTTGTCGGTGTAGCCCACGAACCAGGACGAGGTGCCGTCCTGCGCGGTACCCGTCTTGCCCGCCGTATCGGGTCCCACCACGGCCGCAGCCTGCCCGGTGCCGCCCTGGACCGCGCCGTGCAGCGCGTCGTCCACCTGCGCCGCCACCTCGGCGCTGAACGCCCGCTTGGCGCGGTCCTCGCGCAGGGCGAACTTCTCGCCGTTACGGGTCAGCCCGCTCACCGAGAACGGCGGCACATGCGCGCCCTTGGCGGTGAACGTGGCGTACGCGCTGGCCATCCGGATGGAGCTGGGCGTCGCGGTGCCGAGCGAGAACATGGGCACCCGCGCGCCGAAGCTGCTGGGCAGGAACCCCGCGTCGATGGACGCCTGGCGGACCCGGTCGAGGCCGACGTCCATGCCGAGCTGAATCATCGGGGTGTTGATGGACCGGACGATCGCCTGACGCAGGCTGACCTGCCCGTACGACTGCTCGCCGTCGTTCTCGCCCCGCACGATCTGGCCGCCGCGGTCCCAGTAAGGGCCCTCGGGGGTCTTCACGGCGACCTTGTTGTTGCCGTCGTAGAGCGTCGTCGGCGCGACGGGCGTCCGCGGGCTGTTCCGCTCCTTGAGCACGCCCTCGCGCAGCGCCGCCGCGTAGACGAAGGGCGTGAAGGCGGTACCGGCCGGGACGACGGAGGCGTTCGCGTCGTTGAAGCCCTGCTCCAGATAGCCGGGGCCGCCGTACAGCGCCTCGATGCGGCCGCCCGGCGTCACGGAGGCGGCGCCGATGCGTACGTAGCGGTCCTCCCGGCGGCTCTTGGGGTCGAGGCCGTCGCGGGTCTTCTTCACCGAGGCGGCGAGCGCGTCGACCTTCGACTTCTTGAAAGTGGTGTGAATCTGATAGCCGCCCAGGTCGAAGTCGGCGTCGGAGATGACGGTATGGGAACTCACATACGCCTTGGCCGTCTCCACCAGATAGCCGACCTGGCCGGTGAGCCCGGCGGGCTTGGGCGCGGACTTGGGGTCGGGGAACTCGGTGTACTTCGCCCGCTCCTCTTTGGAGAGCTTGCCGATGTCGACCATCCGGTCCAGGACCCATTTCCAGCGGTCGACCGCCCGTTTGTGATTCTTGGCGCTGAGCGTCGGGTCGAAGGTTCCGGCGCCCTTCAGCAGCGAGGCGAGCATCGCGCCCTCGCTCGCGTTGAGCTTGGAGACATCCTTGCCGTAGTACGCGTACGAGGCGCGCTGAATGCCGTAGGTGCCGCGCCCGAACCAGCTGGTGTTCAGATAGCGTTCGAGAATCTCCTGCTTGGACATCCGGTCGTCCAGCTTGATGGCCATGAACATCTCGGTGAGCTTCCGGGAGAACGTCTGGCGCTGATTCAGATAGGCGTTCTTCACATACTGCTGGGTGATGGTCGAGCCGCCCTGGGTCTCACCGCCCGTCACCATCCGGGTCACGGCGCGCATCAGACCGCTCGGGGAGATGCCGCTGTCCGAGTAGAAACTGGAGTTCTCGGCGGCGAGGATCGCCCACTGCACCTTTTCCGGCACCTTGGACAACGCCACCTCCTGACGGTTCACCGGACCCGTACGGGCCATCTCGGAGCCGTCGGCCCAGTAGTAGACGTTGTCCTGCTGGGTGGCGAAGTCGTTGAGGTTCTTGGGTATCTCGGTCTGCATGTAGAGATAGCTCAGGACACCGGTGAGGCTCCCGAGACAGAACACGAAGAGGAGCCCCATCTGACGCCACGACGGCAGCCAGCGCCGCACACCCCGTCTCCCCGCCCTGGGATAGTCGAGGCGGATCTGGCGGGCCGCCCAACGGCGCAGCTGCATCCCGCGCCCCGTCGACGACGGCGGCGGCTTGCGGTGTGCGTTACGACGGTGCTTCCCCATGGCATTGTTGCTGCTGCCAGGCACGTGTGTTCCCCCACGCTCGCTCCGCGCGAGGGCGCGGACACAAAGGTGTGATCTTCCATCCCCCCGGACCACACGACCTTATTCTCCCTTCCGAACATCTGTCGCCACCGGGCCCCAAAATTTTGTAACAGTGCCGATATTCCGCAACTCGCGGCCCTGCCAGGGGCGTCGGGAGTGACGTACCGGGCGCTCGGCGGCGCGCGGAGGGGCGTAGCGTGACACCCCGAAGCTCAAATGAACCTCTGAACCGCGAGCGCCGTGGATTCGCCCTCTCCCCCAGGGGTCATTACTCAGAAGCAGGACCGCACGAGAAGGGGGAGCCATGACGCGCCTCGGTACCGGAATCGGCTGGCGACCGGAAATCGCCGAGGACATCGCGCGCCTGCCCGGCATCGACTGGGTCGAGGTGGTGGCCGAGAACGTCTGCCCCGGCCATGTGCCCGACGCCCTGCGGCAGCTGCGCGAGCGCGGTACGACGGTGGTGCCGCACGGCGTCTCCCTCGGCCTCGGCGGCGCCGAGCGGCCGGACCCCGAGCGGCTCGCGGCCCTCGCCGGGACGGCGGAGGCGCTGGGCGCGCCCCTGGTCACCGAGCACATCGCGTTCGTACGGGCCGGAGGCCCTCTGGCCGGGTCGCCCGCCATCGAGGCCGGGCATCTGCTGCCGGTGCCGCGCACCCGGGACGCGCTGGACGTGCTGTGCGAGAACGTGACGATCGCTCAGGAGGCGCTGCCGGTGCCGCTCGCGCTGGAGAACATCGCGGCGCTGATCAACTGGCCCGGCGAGGAGATGACCGAGGGGCAGTTCCTGGCCGAACTGGTCGAGCGGACCGGCGTGCGGCTGCTCATCGACGTCGCCAACCTGCACACCAACCACGTCAACCGGGGCGAGGACCCGGCCACGGCGCTGGACGAGCTGCCGACCTCGGCCATCGCGTACGTCCATGTGGCGGGCGGCGTCGAACGGGACGGGGTGTGGCACGACAGCCACGCCCACCCGGTGACGCAGCCGGTGCTCGACGTGCTCGCCGAGCTGTGCGCCCGTACGACGCCGCCCGGGGTGCTGCTGGAGCGGGACGAGGACTTCCCGGCGGCCGGGGAGCTGGCGGCCGAGCTGGACGCGATCCGCGCGGTGACGGCGGCGGGGGTGACGGCCTCCGATGTCTCCGTACCGGCGCCCGCCCCGAAGGCGAAGGACGTACCGGACACCGGCGCCGCGCGGGAGCGGCTGGCGCGTGCCCAGACCGCGCTGCTGTCGGCGCTGGTCGCGGGCGCCCCGGCGCCGGAGGGCTTCGACCGGCAGCGGCTGGGGGTCCAGAGCCGGGCGCTGACGGCCAAGCGGGCCGGGGTGGTCGCCAAGGTCGCCCCGGAGCTGCCGGAGATCCTCGGCGACGGCTATCGCCCGGCGTTCGTGGAGTACGCCGACGGCCGCCCGATGACCGGCGGCTACCGCCGCGACGCGATGGCGTTCGTCGAGCATCTGCTGGCGGCCGGTGACATCCCGGACGCGGCGACGCGGCGCGGGCTGACCCTGTGGTGGCAGGAGCGGTCCGGGCCCGCCCCGCTGTCCGCCCACCCGCTGGCCCGCTTCGCCCGCCGGGCCCGGCTCGTCCTGAGCGGAGGGTGAGCGCGGGCTGACGTAGCGGTCGCCACTCGCCACCCGAATCGCGCATTTCGCGAAATCTCTGGCGCGGAACCGGTCGGGTCCAGTACAACTCGGCCATGTTGTGGGTCCTGTTCCTGCTCGTCGCATGGGGCTCGGCGGTGGTCAGCTGCACCCGCCTGTGCCTCGCGGCCGTCGCGGCCGCCCAGCCGATGGACGCCGCCGCCGGTCCGGAGCCGGGCGGGCGGACCCTGAGCCTGTACGAGGCGGCGTTCCTGGCGGGCGGGCCGAAGCGGGTCGCCGATCTCGCCCTGGTGTCGATGTCCCGGGAGCGCCGTCTGCTGCTCGCCCACACCGGCTGGGTCACCGTCGTGGACCCGGACGGCCGGGACGATCTCGAACGCTCGGTCATCGCCGCGATAGGCCCGCACGGCCAGTCCCCCGTGCCGCCGGTCCGCGACCTCCTGGCCACCGCCGACCCGGTGCGGGCGCTGGCCGACCGGCTGGTGGCGGCGGGGCTCGCGGTGCCCGCGGGGGCGCGGGCGAACGTGGCGGCGGCGGTGCGGCAGGTGCGGCTGGCGTGCGTCGTGGTGCTGCTGGCGGGGGTGGTCGCGCTGCTGATGGTGCCGCCCGCCTCGGGGCCGGGGGCGGCGGTGGCGTGGTTCGCGCTTCCGCTGCTGCTCACCGCGAGCTGCCTGGTGATCGCGCGGGTCGAGGTGCATCCGTACTCGCGCTGGGCCTCCCCCGCCGGGCAGCAGCTGCTGGGCCGGATCGACGTACCGCCCCGGCGGCCCGTCGCCCAGCGCGCCGGGGGCGGCGCCGACGAGGAGCACGACGACGGCGAGTTGCTCACCGCGCTCGCGGTCCACGGCACGGTCGCGCTGCCCGATCCGGCGCTGCGCGCGGCGCTGAGGGCGCATTGGGGTCATTGACCCCGACACCTCGGCCCGGTGCTTTACATGGCCAATCACCGCACCAAGTATCCCTTTTGTCGCGTGTTGGGCGGAGGGACGGCTTGTGAGAGCAGCAGCGCTGTACGGCATCCTCGGACCGCTGTCCCTGTCCCTGGCCATGACCGCGCTGCTCGCCACCCCCGCCACCGGCAGACCGCTCGCCGCGCCGCCCGTGCAGCCCCTCACGGCGGCCGCCGGGCCCCCCGCACAGGCCGCGATCGCGGCGGCGCCGCCCGCCTGGTCCGCCTCGTTCCGCTCCCCCGCCTCCCCCCTGCTGGCCTCCCCCGTGCTGGCCGTGCCCCGGGGCGGCGCCGCCGAGGCCCGGGGAGTGGTGGTGGCGGCCCGGAAGGCGGCCGACCGGGGCGTCACCTTCGGCCGCTGCCCGGGCTCCGAGGAGCTGTCGGCGGCCGTCCGCTGCGGCACCGTCTCCGTACCGCTGGACTACGCGCGGCCGCGCGGCAAGCACATCCGGCTCACCGTCAGCCGGGTGCGCGCCTCCGGGCCCAAGGCGCGGCGGCAGGGCGCGCTGGTCTACAACCCGGGCGGACCGGGCGCCTCCGGTATGACGTTCCCCGAGTACGCCGCCGAGGACGCCTTCCGCAAGACGGCCAGGGTCTACGACTTCGTCGGCTACGCGCCGCGCGGAGTCGGCCGCTCCAAGCCGGTGTCCTGCCAGCCGCCGTCGGCCTTCGCCAAGACGCCGACCAGCTCCCCGCCGCACCCCTCCGCCGCGTATCTGCGGGCGATGGTGGCGCGGGCGCGCGCGTACGCCCGGGGCTGTGTGCGCCGTACGGGGAAGGCGCTGCGGTACATCACCACGCTCAACAACGCCCGCGACCTCGACGTCCTGCGCGCCGCGCTCGGCGAGAAGCGGCTGACCTTCGTGGGCGCCTCGTACGGCACGTACTACGGGGCCGTCTACGCGACGCTCTTCCCCCGCCATGTGCGCCGCATGGTGTTCGACAGCGTCGTCAACCCCGGCCCCTCGCAGATCTGGTACCGCAACAACCTCGACCAGTCCCTGGCCTTCGAGCGGCGCTGGGCGGACTGGCGCCGCTGGACCGCCCGGCACCACGCCGTCTACCACCTCGGCAGGACCCCGGCGCGGGTGCTCGCCGCGTACCGGAAGGCGGCGCACCGCCTGGCCCGGAAACCGGCGGGCGGCCGGGTGGGCACCGGGGAGCTGCAGGACGCGTTCGTACGGGCCGGTTACAACGACGCCTACTGGGACCCCAGCGCCCGCGCCCTCGGCGCCTATCTGCGCGGTAATCCCCGGCCGCTGATCGCGCTGGCCGCGTCGGAATCCGGGGACGCGAAGGCCGACGAGAACGGCAACGCCGTCTACACCGCCGTGGAGTGCAACGACGCGCCCTGGCCGCGCCGCTGGGCGAGCTGGCACCGGGAGAACACCGCGCTCGCGCGCCGCGCGCCCTTCGAGACCTGGGACAACGTGGCGATGAACCTGCCCTGCGCCTACTGGCCGCTGGGGCACGACACCCCCATGGACGTGACCGCCAGGCCGGGGCTGCCGCCGGTGCTGCTGCTGGCGGCCGAACGGGACGCGGCCACGCCGTACGCGGGCGCCAGGGAGCTGTGGCGCAGACTCCCCAGCGCCTCCCTGGTGACCGAGCGGAAGGCCGGTACGCACGGCCTGTGGGGCGGCCCGAACGCCTGCGTCAACCGCAAGGTCGACACGTATCTGCTGACCGGGAAGACGCCAGGGCGGACAGCCTTCTGCGCGCCGCGCCCGGCCCCGAAACCGCAGCCGGTCCCGGCCCCGGTGCCGGAGTCCGGCAAGCAGCCCGCGCTGCCCGGTGCCCCGGGCGCCCCGGGAGGCTCCGGAGCGCCGGGGATGCCGTGACGGTCAGGCCAGCGCCTCAGGCCAGACCGGCGACCAGCTCGGAGACCGGCTTGCGCCGCCCGGTGTAGAACGGCACCTCCTCGCGCACATGGCGGCGCGCCTCGGAGCCGCGCAGATGGCGCATCAGGTCGACGATCCGGTGCAGCTCGTCCGCCTCGAAGGCCAGGATCCACTCGTAGTCGCCGAGGGTGAAGGACGGGACGGTGTTGGCGCGCACATCAGGGAAGCCGCGGGCCATCTTGCCGTGGTCCGCGAGCATCGTGCGGCGCTCCTCCTCGGGCAGCAGGTACCACTCGTAGGACCGCACGAAGGGGTAGACGCTGACGTAGTCGCGCGCGCGCTCGTCCGCGAGGAACGCGGGGATGTGCGACTTGTTGAACTCCGCCGGGCGGTGCAGCGCCATGTTCGACCAGACCGGCTCCAGGGCGCGGCCGAGCCGGGTGCGGCGGAAGAGGTTGTACGCCTCCTGCAGGGCGTCGGAGGTCTCCGAGTGCCACCAGATCATGACGTCCGCGTCCGCGCGCAGCCCGGAGACGTCGTACGTGCCGCGCACGGTGACGTCCTTGGCGGCGAGCTGCGCGAAGAGCTGCTCGACCTCGTCGGCGTAGCCGGTGCGGTCCTCCGGCAGCACGTCGCGCAGCCGGAAGACCGACCACAGGGTGTAGCGGATGACCTCGTTGAGGTCCTTCGCCTTCTTCCCGGCGTGGGGGGCCTTGGGAGACGGGATGGTCTCGGCGGCACCGGTCTCGGGGGTTTCTGGCGTCTCGGGAGCAGCAGCAGTCATGGTCCCTATTCTCGCTCTCCGCCATCGGCGCCCGCCGCCAGGGTCGCCGTCAGCGAACCGATCAAGTCATCGGCGGCGGTGCGAGCGCTCGCGATGCACGCGGGGATGCCGACGCCGTCGTAGACCGCGCCGCACACCCGCAGGCCGGGCAGCTTGGCGACCTCCGCGCGGATCCGGGCGACCCGGTCGAGATGGCCGACCGGGTACTGGGGCAGTCCGCCGTCCCAGCGGGTCACCCGGGTCGCCACCGGCCGGGCGCCGAGGCCGGTGGCCGCGCCGAGATCGGCGAGCGACATCCCTACCAGATCGGCGTCGTCGCGCTTCAGATGCTCATCGTCCTCAAACCGCCCGATCGAGGTACGCAGCACGAAGAGATCGGGGGCGGAGTCGCGGAGCCAGCCCCATTTGCGGCTGGAGAACGTCGCCGCCTTGATCGTGTGGCCGTCGACCGGCGGGACCAGGAAGCCGCTGCCCTCGGCGAGCGACGCCACGTCGGCGCGGCGGAAGGCCATGGTGATCAGCGCCATGGAGGCGTAGTCGACGGTGGCCAGCTCGGCGGAGGCGGCCGGGGAGTCGGCCGCCAGGAGGCGGGCGGCGGCGGGCGCGGGGGCCGCCAGCACGACCGCGTCGGCCCGCAGCACCCCGTCGTCGGTGACGACCGTCCAGCCGTCGTCGGCCCGGCGCAGCTCCCGCACCGGCGTATCGGTGCGGATCTCGCCGCCCCCGGCCCGTACGGCGTCGGCCACCGCGAGCGGCAGCCGCCCGATACCGCCGTCGATGCCCATGAACACCGGACCGGCCCCGCCCTGCCGCTGGGCGGCCCGCTCGGTCAGCTCCCGGACGCCCTCGGCCAGCGGGCGGTTCGCGCGGGCCAGTTCGAAGAGGGTGGGCACCGCGGCGCGCATCGAGGTGCGGTACACATCGCCCGCGTACACCCCGCCGAGCAGCGGCTCGACCAGCCGGTCCACGACCTCGCGGCCGAGCCGCGCGGCGATGAACTCGCCGAGCGCCACGTCCTCACCGACCGGGGTGGGCGGCAGCTCCGCGTCGCGGGCGATGCGGGCGAGCCCGTCGTCCGAGATCACCCCGGACGCGGCGAGCGGCGCCAGGTCGCCGGGCACGCCCATCACATGGCCCTTGGGCATCGGCCGCAGGGCGCCGCGCGTCCACAGGGCGGCGGTCGCGGTGGCGGGCGGCTGCAGCCGCTCGCCGAGGCCGACGGCGCGTGCCAGCTCCACCGCCTCCGGGCGCCGGGCGAGCATCGACTCGGCGCCCAGGTCCACGGCCACGCCCTCGATCTCGCCCGGGCACAGCTTGCCGCCCAGCCGCCCCGACGCCTCCAGCACGGTCACCCGCGCCCCGCCGCTCTGCAGCCGGTGGGCGGCCGCGAGGCCCGAGATCCCGCCGCCGATGACGATGGCATGGCCGGTAAGCCCCGGGGCCGGGGAGGTCGCTGCGCTCATGCCCCCACTCTCTCACCCGCCCCCGGGGGGTGAGCCCGCCCCCAGAGGGTGGTGGGCCGAGGCCGTGG
The DNA here is from genome assembly GCF_042731515.1 of Streptomyces sp. NPDC059850. NCBI lineage: Bacteria > Bacillati > Actinomycetota > Actinomycetes > Kitasatosporales > Streptomycetaceae > Streptomyces > Streptomyces sp. NPDC059850. The sequence goes on along the minus strand of NZ_JBHWJI010000102.1, from coordinate 6,962 downwards.
TGAGGTCGGCCTCGATGCTGGCGGCGGCGGTCCGCAGCGCCGGAAGCAGCTCCTCGACGGCTTCCTCCGCGCTGCCACGGCCCGCGTGGGTGGCGATGTTGAGCGCGGCCACCACCCGGCGGTCCGCACCCCGCACGGGCACCGCGAGGGACCGCAGCCCCTGCTCCAACTCCTCGTCCACCAAGGCGTATCCGTCCCTCCCGGTCCGCTCCAGGACGCGGGCCAGCTCGGGCACGGCGGTCACGGTGCGCCCGGTCAGCGGCTTCGGGTCGAGCCCGGCGAGATACGCGGCGCGCTCCTCCGGAGGCAACCCCGCGAGCAGGACCCGGCCCATGGAGGTCGCGTAGGCGGGGAAGCGGGTGCCGATGGTGATGTTGACGCTCATGATCCGCACGGTGGGGACGCGCGCCACATACCGGATGTCGTCACCGTCGAGGACCGCCAGGGACGCCGACTCGTGGACGGTGCGGACGAGTTCGCGCATATGGGGCTGGGCCAGCTCGGTGAACGACAGGTCGCCCAGCGGTGCGTAGCCCAGCTCCAGCACCCGTGGCAGCGGGCGGAAGGCCCGGCCGTCGGCTGCCGCGTACTCGGCGTATCCCAGCTCGACGAGGGTGAGGAGGGATCGGCGGGCGGTGGCCCGGGGCAGCCCGGTGGCCTCGGCGACGGCGGTGAGCGTACGCCCGTGCTCCCCCTCACCCGGGGCGCCGAGGGCCCGCAGCACGGTGAGGCCGCGCGCGAGCGACTGGAGATACCCGGCGCCCAGCTCCCGCTTGGCAACCCGCGCGGGATCCTCGGCGGCGGGCACGGCGGCCGGATCCGCACCGGCCCGCCCGGACGGCCCGGAACCGTCCCCCGCACCGGAGGCACCCGGCCCGCGCCCCGGCGGGCGCCCGCGCGCGGGCGGGGCCGCCAACGCCGCCTCCATCGCCGGGACTTCCGCACACAGCGGACCCAACACGGCGGCCCGCAGCGAGGCCGCGTCATGGCGGCTGGTGTGACTGACGACGTTCACCGCGCAGACCGTACGGCCCGAGGCGTCCCGGACCGGGACGGACACCGCCACCAGACCGGGCTCGATCAGCTGGTCGTCGGCCGCCCAGCCGGTCCGGACGGCCTCCCGGACGCGCGCCTCGAAGCCGGTGTCGGTGTCCACGGCGGGCCGGTGGCGCGGCGGAACGGCGGGGAAGGCGGCATCGAGGGGGTCGGCGGCGCGGCGGGCGCGCCAGGCCACCCAGGCCCGCTCGTCCCACTCGGCGGCGAAGAGCGCGCCCGGGGCGCAGCGCTCGGCGGGCAGCAGATCGCCGATGCGGAACGCGAGGGACATGGTGCGGCGGCGGGTGGCCTGGACGACGAAGCGCGCCCCGTCGCCGTCCGGCACGGCGACCGAGACCGACTCGTCCAGCCCGTCGGCCAGCCGCTCGGCGAACGGGCCGAGCGCCTCCGGGAGGCCGCTGGCGGCGAGATACGCGTTGCCCAGCTCCATGAGCCGGGCCGCGAGGCTGACCTCGCGGCCGTCGAGCCGCACATAGCCGAGCTGTTCGAGCGTGCCCACGACGCGGTCGACGACGGAGCGGGCGAGCCCGGTGCCGCGCACGAGGTCACCGGGCCGGACCGAGGCCTCGCCCTGGTGCGCGGCCAGCCGCGTCAGCTCGCAGAGCACGGCGAGGCCGCGCTCAAGAGGACCGACGGGGCCATTGACAGGTGGGGACACCGGACCGAGACTCATCACAAGCTCGATTATGAACGAAGTTTCACTCCGCGAACAAGTGGGGATCCTCGCTTCACCGGATCCGGACGAAGGGACTTTCGATGCGCACGACGGTCGGGATCATCGGCGCGGGGCCCGCCGGGCTGCTGCTCGCCCGTCTGCTGCACCGCGCGGGGGTGGACTGCGTGGTGCTGGAGAGCCGGGACCGGGCCTATGTCGAGCAGCGGCAGCGGGCCGGAATCCTGGAGCAGGGCACCGTGGACGTGCTGCGGGAGTGCGGCGCGGCGGAGCGCCTGGACCGCGAGGGGCTGCCGCACGAGGGCATCGAGCTGCGTTTCGAGGGCCGTGGCCACCGCGTCGACTTCCCCGCCGCCACGGGCGGCAAGTCGGTGACGGTCTACGCGCAGACGGAGATCGTCAAGGATCTGGTCCGGCTCCAGCTCGCCGACCCCGGGGGTCCTCCGCTGCTCTTCGGGGCCGAGGCCCTGGCGATCGAGAAGCCGGATTCCGAGGCCCCGGTCATCCGCTTCCGCCACGAGGGCCGACTAGAGACATTGAGCTGCGACTTCGTGGCGGGCTGCGACGGCTTCCACGGCATCGCCCGGGGCGCGGTCCCGGCCGACCGGGTCCGTACCTTCGAGCGCGCCTATCCGTACTCCTGGCTGGGGGTGCTGGCCGATGTGGCCCCGTCCTGCGAGGAGTTGATCTACGCCCGCCACCGGCGCGGCTTCGCGCTGCACAGCATGCGCCCCCCACAGGTCTCCCGGCTCTACCTCCAGGTGCCGAACGACACCGAGCCCGCCGACTGGTCCGACGAGCGGATCTGGGACGAGCTGGCCGCCCGCTTCGCGCTCGACGACGGCGGCGGCTGGAAGCTGGAGCGGGGCCCGATCACCGCCAAGTCCGTGACGCCGATGCGCAGTTTCGTGCAGGAGCCGATGCGCCACGGCCGTCTCTTCCTCGCGGGCGACGCGGCGCACATCGTGCCGCCGACCGGGGCCAAGGGGCTCAATCTCGCCGTCGGCGACGTGGTCACCCTGGCCCGCGCCCTCGCCCATCACCACGCCACGGGCTCGGCCGAGCTGCTGGACGGCTATTCCGAGACCTGCCTGGCCCGGGTCTGGCAGGCCGAGCGCTTCTCGTACTTCATGACGGACACCCTGCACCGGCGCCCGGACCAGAGCCCGTTCGAGGACCGGCTGCAGATCGCCCAGCTGGACCGGATCACCACCTCCCGCACCGCCTCCGCCGAGCTGGCCGAGAACTACGTCGGCCTTCCGCTGTCATGACGGCCAAAGCGAGCCCCCCGTTCGGCCACCACCCGGACAGCGTTCGCCCGGACGCGGGGCGCCCGAATGCCACGCGCCCGGACGCCACGCGCCCGGACGCCGGGCGGTCGGTCGCGGGCCGGGTGCTGGCCGTGCTGGACGCGTTCGACGCCTCGCACCGGTCGCTGTCGCTCACCGCCCTCGCCCGGCGCGCCGGGCTGCCGCTGGCCACCGCGCACCGGCTGGTCGCCTCGCTCACCCGCTGGGGCGCCCTGGAGCGCGACACCTCGGGGGCGTACCACATCGGGCTGCGGCTGTGGGAGGTGGCGACGCTGTCGCCGCGCGGGGTCGGGGTGCGCGAGGCGGCGCTGCCGTTCATGGAGGACCTGTACGAGGCCACCCATGAGAACGTGCAGCTGGCGGTGCGCGACGGCCTGGAAGTGGTCTACGTCGAGCTGATCTCCGGCCGCTCCGCCGTCCATGTGCGCACCCGGGTCGGCAGCCGCTGGCCGCTGCACGCCACAGGCGTCGGCCTGGTGCTGCTCGCGTACGGGCCGCCGGGGCTCGGCGAGCGGGTGTGCGCCCGGCCGATGCGCCGGTTCACCGAGCGGACCATCCATGACCCGGCGCGGCTGCGGGCCACGCTCGCCGAGGTGCGGCGCACCGGGATCGCGGTCAGCGACCGGCAGATCACCATGGACGGGCTGTCCGTCGCCGCCCCGGTGCGGGGGCCGCGCGGGGAGGTGGTGGCCTCGCTGTCGGTGGTGGTCCCGGCCGCGGAGGGCCGGGCGCCGGGGCTGATACCGGCGGTGCGGGTCGCCGCCCACGGTATCTCCCGTACCCTCGCGGCCTCCTGGGGACAAGAGTCCCTTGCCGAGGCTTCCGGCTGACGGAAGACCTGGAGCTGCCCCTTGCCGGGGGTGCCCGCACACCACATTCTGTGGGACGCCGCATTCTGTGGGGCACACCGCGCTCCGAGCCTGGACACCCAACGCCCAAGGGGGGCTCCCGAAGTGACCACCGAGGACACCGCCGCGCGGGAGCCGACCGCCCGGCAACACACCGGCTGGCAGCCGTATCACACGCTGTGGGCCATGCTGCTCGGCGGCTGGCTCTTCTCGTACGCCGACCGCACCATCACCGGCCCGGTGGTCACCTGGCTGATCGAGAACGACCACGGCATGCTGGGCTCCGCCAGCCATCCGCATGCCCTGGGCGGGCTGATCGGCAGCCTCTTCTTCGCGGGCTACATGCTCACCCAGTTCCCCGGCGGCTACCTCGGGGACCGCTTCGGGCACCGCACGATGCTCGCCGTCTCGCTGCTGTGGGCGGGGGTGGCGACGCTGGCCAGCGGGATGGTGAGCGGGCTGATCGCCTTCGTCGTGCTGCGGGTGCTGACCGGTCTTGGCGAGGGCGTCTTCTACTCCAACGACCGCGCGCTGATCGCCCAGCGCACCCCGCCCGAGAAGACCAGCCTCGGCATGGGCGTCGCCATCACCGGGCTGTCGATCGGGCTGACGGTCGCGACCATCAGCACGCCCTATCTGATCGACTGGGGCGCCGGGGTGTTCGGCGACGAGGACGCCTGGCGGATGCCGTTCCTGGTGCTGGGCGGTGCCACGCTCGCGTTCGGCTGGATCACCACGGTCTATCTGCGCCGCATCGACGGCCCGCTCAAGGCCACCGGCTCCACCCTGCGGCTGCTGGGCATTTCGGCGGTGCTGTGCGCGGCCGTCATGGCGGTCTATCTGATCGCCGACGGGGCGGGGTTGCCGAGCTGGGGCGTGGCCGTCCTGGAGTGCGTGCTCGCCTTCGTACTGATCGGGGCGATCGTCGCCCGGCGCGGGTCGCGGCTCGGCTCCATCTCCCGCAACCGCAATGTGCTGCTGCTCAGCTTCGCCTTCATCGCGGTCATGTGGAACCTGTGGTTCTTCAGCTTCTGGTCGGTGTCGATCGTCGCCGACGCCGCGCACAGCTCCTTCCAGAACGCGGCGCTGGTGGCGACGTTCAACGCGGGCGCGGGCATCCTCGGGTTCCCGGTCGGCGGGCGGCTGTCGGACCTGGCGAAGGACCGGGGGTGGGGGCGGCGGCCGCTGCTGATCGCGTTCACCGTGGTCCAGGGGCTGCTGGTGCTGGTCTTCGCGGTCTATCTCCAGACCCAGGAGAAGCCGTCCCTGCTGGTGATGTCCGTCCTGCTCTTCGTCACCAGCCTGTTCTTCAACGCCCTCCAGCCGATGGCCCACGCCCTGCTGAACGATGTGGTCGACGCCGCCGAGCGCGGCTCCGCCTTCGGCCTGTTCAACCTGGTCGGGGAGATAGGCGCGGTGATCAGCCCGGCCCTGAGCGGCACCCTCTTCGACCACTACGGCAGCTGGACGGCCGCCGTCTACATCGACGGCGCGCTGATGCTCACGAGTGCTGTTCTGTACGTCCTGGTCCGCGAGCGCACCGCCCGCTCGTAGCCTGACCCGTGACGGAGCGGGACATACGGCGGCGAAGGGGCGGAATCGATGGCGGCAGCACGGCGGATGGTGGTCATCGGGGGTGACGCGGCGGGGATGTCGGCGGCGTCCCAGGCGCGCAGGCTCAGCAAGCGGGGCGAGCTGGAGATCCTCGCGTTCGAGCGCGGCCACTTCACGTCGTACTCGGCCTGCGGCATCCCGTACTGGGCCGGAGGCCTGGTGAACGGGCCCGACGACCTCATCGCCCGGACCCCGGAGGCCCACCGCGGGCGCGGTATCGACGTCCGTATGCGCAGCGAGGTCACCGAGATCGACCTCGCCGGGCAGCGGGTCCGGGTCCGGGAGCTGGACGCGTCCGGCGGCGCCGAGCGCTGGCACGGCTTCGACGACCTCGTCATCGCCACCGGCGCCCGGCCGCGCCGCCCCTCCATGCCCGGCATCGACGCGCCCGGGGTACACGGGGTGCAGACCCTGGACGACGGCCGGGCGCTGCTGGAGACCTTGGAGGGCCGGACGGTCGAGAGGGCGGTCGTGGTCGGCGCCGGATACATCGGGGTCGAGATGGCCGAGGCGCTGACCCGCCGCGGCTGCCGCGTCACCGTCCTGGAGCGCGGCGAGCAGCCGATGGCCACGCTCGACCCCGACATGGGGCGGCTGGTGCGCGACGCGATGACCGGGCTCGGCATCGACACCGTGACCGGGGCGGAGGTCGCCGAGGTGCTGACCGGCGAGGACGGCCGGGTGCGCGGCGTGGCCACCAAGGTCAGCGAATACCCGGCCGAGCTGGTCGTCCTGGGCCTCGGGGTGGCCCCCGAGACCGGGCTCGCCCGGGAGGCGGGGCTGCCGCTGGGCGCGTCGGGCGGGCTGCTCACCGACCTGGCCATGCGGGTGCGCGGCCACGCCAACATCTGGGCGGGCGGCGACTGCGTCGAGGTCCTGGACCTGATGTCCGGCCGCACCCGGCACATCCCGCTGGGCACCCACGCCAACAAGCAGGGCCAGGTCATCGGCACCAACATCGGGGGCGGCTACGCCACGTTCCCCGGCGTGGTCGGCACCGCGGTCAGCAAGGTCTGCGATCTGGAGATCGCCCGCACCGGGCTGCTAGAGGCCCAGGCGGAGGAGGTGGGGCTGCGCTTCCACACCGTCACCGCCGAGTCGACCAGCCGCGCCGGGTACTACCCGGAGGCGCGCCCGATGACGGTGAAGATGCTCGCCGAGCGCCGCACGGGGCGGCTGCTCGGCGTGCAGATCGTCGGCCGGGAGGGCGCGGGCAAGCGCGTGGACATCGCGGCGGTCGCGGTGACCGCCGGGATGACGGTCGAGCAGGTCGCGGCGCTGGACCTGGGGTACGCCCCGCCGTTCTCCCCGGTGTGGGACCCGGTGCAGGTGGCGGCGCGCAAGGCGGCCGCCGCCGTACGGGAGGCGGCGGGCCGGTAGCCGGTCCGCCGCGGCCCGGGGGTCAGCGCGCGGTGTTGGTGTGGACGTACTCCACGAGCCGGGTCAGGGAGTCCGGGTCGG
>NZ_JBHWJI010000101.1:0-16725 GCF_042731515.1 Streptomyces sp. NPDC059850 | reverse complement strand
CCGACACACTGTCCTAAGGCGGCGCCAGGCCCGCCTCCCGCAGGACGCGGGACGCCGTCTCCTCAAGGCCGCTCGTCGCCGGGATCACGGTTTCCACGGAGCCCGGCAGCAGGTCCAGCGGGCGGTACCACCCGCGCAGCTCCGCCTCCCCGTACTCGGCCGCCTGCGGCTTCGTGGCGTGGCGGCGCACCGTCTCGGCGAAGGGGACGTCGAGGTAGTACGCGTGCGTCGCGCCCCGGTGGTCCCGGCGCAGGGCGTCGAGCATCGTGCCGTAGCGGGCCGCGCTCAGGATGCCCTCGACCACCACGTGGTAGCCGTGGTCGAGGGCATAGCGCGCGACGGTGTCGATGAGGCCGATGTTCGCGCCGTCCGGGACGTCCCGCTCGCGGAGCACCTGACGGCGCAGATTGTCCTGGCCCACCAGGGCGAGGCCTCGCCCGTAGCGGGCGCGCAGTTCGGCGGCGACGGAGGATTTGCCGGACGCGGAGTTGCCGCGCAGCAGGATCAGCCGCGTCGTAGAAGAGCCCACCATCATGCCCGTCGTCATGGCGGCCATCATGCCAATCGCGTTACTCGCGCGGAAAGTTGAAGTTTCGTCAGGACCGTTGACGAATCCCCGGGGCCGCCCTAACTTCATCGCGTCGTACTTCGTACGTCATATATGAGACGCGATACGTGAGATCTGAGAGCCCCCATGGACATCGCCCCCAGCCCGATTCCGTCCCGTACTCAGTACGTGCTGGAAGCGGTCAAGCACGCCATCCTGACGGGAGGGCTGCGGCCGGGGCAGCCGCTCGTGGAGACCGAGCTGGCGGCCCAGTTCGGGGTGTCGAAGACGCCGGTACGGGAGGCGCTGAAGACCCTGGCGGGCCGGGGGCTCGTGGTGATGAGCGCGTACAAGGGCGCGACCGTGCGGACCGTCGACACCGCGATGGCGCGCGCCGTATACGACGTACGGCTGCTGCTGGAGCCCGAGGCGCTGCGGCGGACCGTCACCGCGCGGGCGAGCCTGGCGGCGGCGGGGGCCGCGCTGGAGCGGTCGGACGCGGCGGCCGACCAGGCCGACCGGTCGCTGGCCAACCGGGACTTCCACCGCTCGCTCTACCTGCCCTGCGGCAACCCGCTGCTGACCCGGATGCTCGACGAACTGCGCGACCAGGCGGCGCTGGTGTCGGCCGTCGCCTGGCAGGCGGTGCCGTCCTGGGAGCGGGAGGCGCGGGAGCACCGGGAGATCCTGGCCCGCGCGCTCGACGGGGACGCCGACGGCGCCGCCCGCGCGCTGCACCACCACATCTCGTCCTTCGTCCAGCGGGCCTTCCCCGACCCGGACACACGACCGGACACACACTAGAGAGGGTCCGTATGGACTTCACACCGCTGAGAACCGCGCTCGCGGACGTCGTGGCGATCCCGGTGACCCCGTACGACGCCACCGGCGCCGTCGACCGGACCACCTACCGCGCCCTGCTGCGCAGGCTTCTCGACGGCGGCGTACGGGCCGTCACCCCCAACGGCAACACCGGGGAGTTCTACGCCCTCACCCTGGAGGAGCGGCGGCTGTGCACCGAGCTGAGCGTCGAGGAGGCGGGCGGCCGGGCCGCCGTGCTGGTGGGGGTCGGGCAGGACGTGGCGACGGCGGTGGACGCCGCGCGGCACGCCCGCGAGACCGGGGCGCAGATGGTGATGGTGCACCAGCCGGTGCACCCGTACGTGTCGCAGGACGGCTGGATCGACTACCACCGCGAGATCGCCGAGTCGGTACCCGAGCTGGGCGTGGTGCCGTATCTGCGCAACCCGCTGATCGAGGGCGAGGCGCTGGCCGGTCTCGGCGAGGCGTGCCCGAACGTGATCGGCGTGAAGTACGCGGTCCCGGACGCGGCCCGCTTCGCGGCCTTCGCGCGGGACGCGGGGCTCGACCGGTTCGTATGGGTGGCCGGGCTCGCCGAGCTGTACGCGCCCTCGTACTGGTCCGTCGGCGCCACCGGCTTCACCTCCGGGCTGGTCAACGTCGCCCCGAAGCTGTCGCTCGACATGCTGGGCGCGCTGCGCGCCGGGGACTACGCGGCCGCGATGAAGGTGTGGGAGCAGATCCGGCCGTTCGAGGACCTGCGCGCCGCGCGGCAGTCGGCCAACAACGTGACCGTGGTGAAGGAGGCGCTGGCCGCGCTCGGCCTGTGCCGCCGCGACGTCCGTCCGCCGAGCCGCCTGCTGCCGGAGCCGCAGCGCGCCGAGGTGGCTGCGCTGATAGAAGGATGGGCGCTATGAGTCGCCCGCGCAGACGGCCCGAGGAGCTGCGCAGCCACCAGTGGTACGGCACCGAGGGGTTACGCACCTTCAGCCACCGGGCCCGCACCCGCCAGCTCGGCTACCTCCCCGAGGAACACCTCGGCAAGCCGGTCATCGCGATCCTCAACACCTGGAGCGACATCAACCCCTGCCACGTCCATCTGCGCGACCGCGCCCAGGCGGTCAAGCGCGGGGTCTGGCAGGCGGGCGGATTCCCGCTCGAATTCCCGGTCTCCACCCTCTCCGAGACGTTCCAGAAGCCGACTCCGATGCTGTACCGGAATCTGCTGTCCATGGAGACCGAGGAGCTGCTGCGCTCGTACCCGGTGGACGGCGCCGTGCTGCTCGGCGGCTGCGACAAGTCCACCCCGGCGCTGCTCATGGGCGCCGCCACCGCCGATCTGCCGACCCTCTTCGTGCCCGCCGGGCCGATGCTGCCGGGACACTGGCGCAACGAGGTGCTGGGCTCGGGCACCGACATGTGGAAGTACTGGGACGACAAGCGCGCCGGGCTCATCGGCGACTGCGAGATCGCCGAGCTGGAGCGCGGCATCGCCCGCTCGCCCGGCCACTGCATGACCATGGGCACCGCGTCCACGCTGACGGCCGCCGCCGAGGCGCTGGGCGTGACCCTGCCGGGCGCCTCCTCCATCCCGGCCGTCGACTCCGGGCACGAACGGATGGCCGCGGCGTCCGGGATGCGCATCGTCGAGCTGGTCTGGCAGGATCTGCGGCTCTCCGGGATCCTCACCCGGGACGCGTACGAGGACGCGGTCACCACCGTGCTCGCCCTCGGCGGCTCCACCAACGCCGTCATCCACCTGATCGCCATGGCCGGGCGCTCCGGGGTGCGGCTCACGCTGGACGACTTCGACCGGATCGCCCGCAGCGTGCCCGTCCTCGCCAACCTCCGCCCCGGCGGCCGGTATCTGATGGAGGACTTCCACTTCGCGGGCGGACTGCCCGGCTTCCTCTCCCGGCTCACCGACCGGCTGCATCTGGACCGGCCCACCGCCGCCCACACCACCCTGCGCGAACAGCTCGACGGCGCCCTCGTGCACAACCCGGACGTCATCCGGCCGCGCGAGACCCCCCTCGCCGAGGAGGGCGGAGTGGCGGTGCTGCGCGGCAACCTGTGCCCGGACGGCGCTGTCATCAAGCACATCGCCGCCGATCAGCATCTGCTCAAGCACACCGGGCCCGCCGTCGTCTTCGACGACTACAAGACGATGCAGGCCACCATCAACGACCCCGCCCTCGGCATCACCGAGGACACCGTGCTGGTGCTGCGCAACGCCGGTCCGCTCGGCGGGCCCGGCATGCCCGAGTACGGGATGCTGCCGATCCCCGACCACCTGCTGAAGAAGGGGGTGCGGGACATGGTGCGGATCTCCGACGCCCGGATGAGCGGCACGAGTTACGGCGCCTGCGCGCTGCACATCGCGCCCGAGTCGTACATCGGCGGACCGCTCGCGCTCGTCCGCGACGGCGACCTGATCACGCTTGATGTCGCGGCGCGGGTGCTGCGTGTCGAGGTGGACGACGCCGAGCTGGAGCGGCGCCGGGCGGACTGGACGGCGCCGCCGCCCCGCTACGAACGCGGCTACGGGGCGCTCTACCAGGAGCAGATGACCCAGGCCGACACCGGCTGCGACTTCCGCTTCCTGGCCCGGGAGGGCGCGGTGCCGGAACCGTACGCGGGCTGAGCCCGCTAGCTGAGCGAAAAATTTTTGCACGGTATCTCGAACGTCGTACGGAAAGCGCTTCCGCGCAGGCAGATCGCCGCAGCAAGCGCTTCCCCCTGAGAACGGAGAAGCAGTCATGGCCAACGCCGTGGCGAAACGTACGGGAGCGACACCACGCCGCCTCCCGTACCTGCTGATCGCCCCCGCCGGGCTGCTGATGCTGGGCTTCATCGCCTATCCGATGCTCAGCGTCCTCTACTACAGCCTGCAGAACTACAACGTCACCAAGCCCTGGCGGAACGGCTACGCGGGCCTCGACAACTTCACCCGCATCTTCACCGACGACCCGCAGTTCTGGGACGCGCTGGCGTTCAGCGGCAAATGGGTCGTCACCGAGGTGCTGCTGCAACTCGTCCTCGGCGTCGCGCTGGCCCTGCTGGTCAACCAGACCTTCATCGGACGCGGCATCGCCCGCGCCCTGGTCTTCTCGCCGTGGGCCGTCTCCGGGGTGCTGACCACCACCATCTGGATGCTGCTCTACAACCCGTCGACCGGCATCAGCCGCTATCTCGCGGACGCCGGGATCGGCACGTACGGCACCTCCGTGCTCTCCGACACCGGCACCGTGTTCTGGGCCGCCGTCCTCGCCGAACTCTGGCGCGGCGTCCCCTTCTTCGCCATCCTCATCCTCGCCGACCTCCAGTCCATCCCGGGGGACCTGTACGAGGCGGCCTCGGTCGACGGCGCCGGGCGGGCCCGGCAGTTCTTCCACATCACGCTGCCGCATCTGAAGGACGCCATCGTGCTGTCGACCCTGCTGCGCGGGGTCTGGGAGTTCAACAACGTCGACCTGCTCTACACCCTCACCGGCGGCGGACCGGCCGGGCAGACCACCACGCTGCCGCTGTACGTCGCCAACACCGGGATCAACGGCCATGACTTCGGCTACGCCTCCGCGCTGACCACCGTGGCCTTCGTGATCCTCCTCTTCTGCTCGATTCTCTATCTGCGCCTGAGCAAGTTCGGAGGCGACACCAAGTGAGAGCCGCACCCGCATCCGCGCCCGCACTCGCCGAAAAGGGCACCGTCCCGGCCGTAGCCGCCCCCGCCCCGCCCGCCGCCCCCGGCAAGCGGAGCCGCCGCTCGGTGGACGACGGCGTACCGCGCTGGCAGATCTACGCGCCGCTGGGCCTGTATCTGCTGTTCACCCTCATCCCCTTCTACTGGATGCTGCTCTTCGCGCTCCGCCCGGCGGGTTCCACCTCGCTGGTGCCGTGGCCGGTCACCGGGGAGCACTTCGCGAAGGTGTGGAACGAGCGCGCCTTCGGGACGTTCTTCCAGAACAGCATGATCGTCGGCGTCGCGTCGCTGCTGATGACGACGGTGGTCGCGCTCGCGGGCGGCTACGCGCTCGCCCGCTTCGACTTCCGTATCAAGAAGGGCTTCATGCTGGCCCTGCTCGCCTCGCAGTTCATCCCGGGCGCGCTGATGCTGGTGCCGCTCTTCGAGATCTTCAAGAACCTCCAGATGATCAACTCGCTGGGGAGCGTGATCATCGCGGAGACGGTCTTCCAACTGCCGCTGTCCATCATCCTGATCAGCGGTTTCATCAGGAACGTGCCGGTCTCCCTGGAGGAACAGGCCTGGGTCGACGGCTGCGGGCGGCTGCGGGCCTTCGGCGCGGTGGTGCTGCCGCTGCTGCGGCCGGGGCTGATCGCGGTCGGCTCCTTCGCCTTCGTCCACAGCTGGAACCACTTCCTGTTCGCGCTGATGTTCCTCAGCTCGCAGGACATGCAGACCATCCCGGTCGGCCTCAACACCCTCATCGGCGCCGACAGCGTCGACCTGGGGGCACTGGCGGCGGGCGGGGTGATCGCGGCGGTGCCGGTCGTCATCGTCTTCGCCTTCATCCAGAAGTGGCTGATCACCGGTTTCAGCGCGGGCGCCGTCAAGGGCTGAGCACCCGTCAGTCAGTACGCGGACAAGGAGGTCCGACCATGGGCACGACGCAGGGAGACACGCCCGTACCCGTCGTTCTCGCGGGGGCACGGGGACACGGCCGCTGGCACCTGGAGAACATCCGGCGGCTGGTGGGGGAGGGGCTGGTGCGGCTGGCCGGGGTGTGCGAACTCCGGCCGCTCACCGTGGAGGAGTTGGGGGATGGGATCGGCGCGCCCGGGCCCGAGCAGTCCGGGGACCTGGGTGCGCTGGTGGCCCGTACCGGCGCCCGGATCGCCGTCATCTGCACCCCGATCCACACCCACGCCGACCTCGCCCTCACCGCCGCCGAGCAGGGGGCGCACGTACTGCTGGAGAAGCCGCCCACGCCCTCGTACGCCGAGTTCACCCGGCTGCGCGACGGGCTCGCGGAGCGCGGCGCCGCCTGCCAGATCGGCTTCCAGTCCCTCGGCTCCCACGCCGTGCCCGCCATCCGGAAGCTGATCGCCGACGGCGCCATCGGGGCCGTACGGGGCATCGGCGCCGCCGGGGCCTGGTCGCGCGACGAGACGTACTACACGCGCGCCCCCTGGGCCGGGCACCGCACCCTGGACGGGCGTGACGTCATCGACGGCGTCCTCACCAACCCCCTCGCCCACGCCGTCGCCACCGCCCTGCGCATCGACGGCGCCGACCGCGCCGAGGACATCACCGCCCTGGAACTGGAGCTGTACCGGGCCAACGACATCGAGGCCGACGACACCTCCTGCCTGCGGGTGCGGACCTGCTGGGATACGACGATCACCGCCGCCGTCACCCTGTGCGCGCGGGAGCCCGGCGAGCCGTACGTCGTGGTCCACGGCGAACAGGGCCGTATCACCTTCTGGTACAAGCAGGACCGGGTCCGGGTCGAGCGCGCGGGAGCGCCCCCCGAGACCACCCTCTACGAGCGCACCGATCTGCTGGAGAACCTGGCGGCTCATGTGCGCGACGGCACCGAACTGCTCGTCCCACCGGACCGCACCGGCGCGTTCATGCGCGTGGTCGAGGCGGTCCGTACCGCCCCCGCACCGGTCCCGCTGCCCGTGGACGCCTGGCGCACCGAACCCGGTGCGGGCGCCTGCGCGGGAGCGAAGCGGCGCGTCGTCACCGGCATCGACCAGCTGGTCACCGCCGGGGCCGAGCGCCTCGCTCTGTACTCCGAACTGCGCGCCCCCTGGGCCGCACCCCCCGCGGAGGTCCCGCACCCATGAACGCACCCTTCACCCCCAACCGTCCCCCCTGCACCGTGCTGCGCCACGAGAACCGGCCCGTCGGTACGTACATCCACCGGCCGCAGCTCGCCGGGACGCTCGCCCCGCGCCCGTATCTGCACCCGGTACGGACCCTCGGCGGCATCACCGTCACCGATCTGCGCACCGGGGGCCATCCCGCTGCCGCCCAGCTGGGCGTGTCCATGGCCGTACCGGACGTCGCCGGGCGGAACTTCGGGGGCGGTCCGAGCCCCGTCACCACCTCCACCTACGGCAGTCAGCGCCACCTGGGGTGGCTGCTGCGCGACCCGGACGGCTTCGTGGAGGAGCTGTCCTGGGGCGCGGGCGGACGGCAACTCCTGCTGGAGCGGCGCACGGTCGCGGTGCGGCCGCTGTCGGCGGGGTGCTGGGCGCTGGACTTCACCACGGCGCTCACCAATGTGACCGGGCAGGACGTCTCCGGGGCGGGTGGTGGCTTCTTCTGGAGCGCGCCGCGCCGCCCGCAGCCGCCGAGGGTCTTCAGCGCGGGCGGCGAGGGCGAGGCCGCCGTGCACGGGCGGGCCGCGGACTGGGTGGCGCTGGCCGCCGAGGACTGGACGCTGGTGTTCGCCGGGGCGACCGGCGAGACCCGGTCCGCGCCCTGGTACGTCCGTACCGGTGACCAGCCGGGGGTCGGCTCGGTCCTCGCCGCCTCCGACCGGCCGCTGACCATCGCCCCCGCCGACACCGTGACACGGCGCATCGTCACCGCGATCGCGGACGGGTGCCTGGCGCGGGACGAAGCGGCGCGGATCGCGGGGCAGCTGTCGGACAAGGGGGCCGCCGTATGAGCGGGCCTGCGCCGCTGTGGCGGGCTGATCTCGGCGACGGTACGTACCGCAATCCCGTCCTCAACGCCGACTGGTCCGACCCGGACGTCGTCCGCGTCGGCGACGACTACTACCTCACCGCCTCCAGCTTCGGACGCGCCCCCGGGCTCCCCATCCTGCACTCCCGGGACCTCGTCAACTGGAGCGTCCTGGGCCACGCCCTGGACCGGCTCGAACCCGCCGACGCCTTCGCCCTCCCGCGCCACGACTGCGGCGTCTGGGCGCCCAGCATCCGGCACCACGACGGCCGCTTCTGGATCTTCTGGGGCGACCCGGACGCGGGTGTCTACCAGGTCAACGCCCCTGATCCGCGCGGTCCGTGGAGCGCGCCGCACCTGATCAAGCCGGGCAAGGGGCTGATCGACCCCTGCCCGCTGTGGGACGAACACGGCAACGCCTTCCTCGTCCACGCCTGGGCCAAGTCCCGCTCCGGCGTCAACAACCGGCTCACCGGGCACCGCATGAGCCCGGACGGGACCGCTGTGCTCGACGAGGGCCGGATCATCGTGGACGGGGACGCCATCGCGGGGTGGTTCACCCTGGAGGGCCCCAAGCTCTACCGGCGCGACGGCTGGTTCTGGATCTTCGCCCCGGCGGGTGGCGTCGAGACCGGCTGGCAGGGGGCCCTTCGTTCCCGGGACTTCTTCGGCCCGTACGAGGAGCGGACGATCCTGGCCCAGGGCCGTACGGAGGTCAACGGCCCGCACCAGGGCGCCTGGGTCGACACCCCGGCGGGCGAGGACTGGTTCCTGCACTTCCAGCAGCGCGGGGCGTACGGGCGGGTGGTGCACCTTCAGCCCATGGGGTGGGACGAGGCGGGGTGGCCGGTGGTCGGCGACGAGGGCGAGCCGGTGTCCTGGTACCGCAAGCCGAAGGGTCCTACCGCTGGCCCTTGCGCTCCCGCTGTGGACGACACCTTCCCTGATGGCCAATACGGCCCCCAATGGTCCTGGACCGCCAACCCGGAGCCGGGCTGGACGATCGCCCACGACGGCCCCGGTCTCTGGCTGACCTGCCATCGCCATGAGCGGGTGGACGACTTGCGCAGGCTCCCGAACGCCCTGGTGCAACGGCTCCCCGCCGAATCCTTCACGACCACGGTCGACCTTGTACTGCACAGTGACGCCGTGGGCGCCAGGGCCGGACTGGCGGTGCTGGGAGACGCGTTCGGCTGGATCGGCCTGGAGCGGACGGTGGACGGCGTCCACCTGGTGCACCGCTTCGCCAGCACCACCGCCGAGGGGGAACGCGACGCAGCCCATCCCCGCCCGGCGGTGGCGGCCCGGGCCCGCCTCCGAGTGGAGGTCTCCCCGGGCGCCCGCTGCCGCTTCTCCGCCGACACCGGGGACGGTTTCCGCCCGTCGGGCCCGGTCTTCGCGGCCACCCCGTGGCGCTGGGTGGGAGCCCAACTGTCCCTCTTCGCCACGGCCCCACCAGGCCAAGCTGCCCCGGGCCACGCGGCCTTCCGCACCTTCCACGCGACGCCCGGTCAGGAGTGAGATGTCCCCCACCCCGCCCCTCCCCGAAACCGAGGCATCCGCCCCGGACCCCGCCCGGGGCTCCGCCCCGGACCCCGCCTGGGGCTCCGCCCCGGACCCCGCCTGGGGCTCCGCCCCGGACCCCCACGGGGCTGCGCCCCAGCTCCCGGTCCTGGCCCACCCGGCGGTCTCCGCCCGGGGCTGGGCCCCGGATCTCCAGGGGGTTGCGCCCCTGGCCCCTGCTCGGGGCTCGACCCTGGCCCCCCAGGGGGCTGCGCCCCAGCCCCCCGCTCGGGGTCATGCCCCGGACCCCGTGCAGGGCTTGGCCCCGGACCGCGCTCGGGGCTGTGCCCCGGACCTCCGTGGGGCTGCTCCTCAGCCCCCGGCCTCGGCCCACCCGGCGGTCTCCGCCCGGGGCTGGGCCCCGGATCTCCAGGGGGTTGCGCCCCTGGCCCCGGCTCGGGTCTCCACCCCGGCCGCCCAGGGGGCTGCGCCCCAGCCCCCCGCTCGGGGTCATGCCCCGGACCCCGTGCAGGGCTGGGCCCCGGACCTCCGTGGGGCTGCGCCCTGGCTCTCGGCCTCGGCCCACCCGGCGGTCTCCGCCCGGGGCTGCGCCCCGGATCCCCAGGGGGCTGCGTGCCCGGCCCCCGCGCGGGGCGCTGCGCCCTTGGACCTCGCGCAGAGCGGCGCCCCGGCCCGCACCGGGGCCGCGCCCCCGCCCCCCGCCCGGGGCCGTGGCCCGCTGTCCGGGTTGTGGGCAGGCGTTCCGCGGAGGGGGCACCTCCCAGCGGTAGCTGGGGGAGGAACGGGTGGGCACAACCCGGCCCGCAGTCGGCCACATGCCTCGGCCACGATGGCGCTCGCCCCGGCGGCCACCGGCTCGCACTCCGGGCGCGTACATCGGCCACGCGCCGCCGTCGCGACGACCGCGCTCACCCTGGTGGTCACCGGGCTGCTCGTGGTGCTCGGCGGCGCGCCCAGCGCAGTGGCGAGGGCGTCAGAGACACTGCGCGTCGCCGCCGACGGCACCGGCGACTTCCGTACCGTCCAGGCCGCCATCGACGCCATCCCGTCCGGCAACGACAAGCACATCACCCTCGCCATCGCCCCCGGCACCTACCGCGAACAAGTCCGCATCCCCGCCGACAAACCCCACCTCACCCTCCTCGGCACCGGCCGCCACCGCACCGACACGACCATCGTCCACGACACCCCCGCCGAGTACGGCGGATCCACCGGCAGCGCCACCGTCCTCATCGCGGCGAGCGATGTCACGGCCCGCCGTCTCACCTTCGTCAACGACTTCGACGAGGCGGCCCACGACCTCAAGGGCGAACAGGCGCTGGCCATGAAGACGACCGGCGACCGGATCGTCTTCCGGGACACGGCCTTCCTGGGCAATCAGGACACCCTCATGACGGACAGCCCGAAGCTGACGACGAACAGCCGGGTCTACCTCCGCGACGCGTACATCGAGGGCGACGTCGACTTCATCTACGGCCGCGCCACCACCGTCATCGAGCGCTCCACCATCAAGGCCCTCACCCGCGGCAGCGACACCAACAACGGCTACATCACCGCCGCGAGCACCTGGAAGAACAACCCCCACGGCTTCCTGATCACCCGCAGCCGCATCGTCAGCGACGCACCAGCGCAGACCTTCCACCTCGGACGGCCCTGGCACCCCGGCGGCGAGCCGGACGCGATCGCCCAGGTGCTCATCCGCGACACGTACCTCCCCGCCGCGATCAAGTCCGCCCCCTGGACGGACATGAGCGGATTCCCGTGGCAGGAGGCCCGCTTCACCGAGTACCGCAACACCGGACCGGGCGCGGCAGGGCCGGACCCCGCCGCGACACGGCCGCAGCTGGACGAGGCCGACGCCGCGGACCACGAGGTCGCCGACTACCTCGCCGGGACGGACGGCTGGGCACCCCAACACCACACCAGGAGATGCGCTTCATGAGCACAGCAGGAGCAAGAACAAGAGCCACCGCCAAAGCCACCCGCAGCGCCGCGGCGGTCGCCGCCGTCCTCACCCTCGCGCTCACCGCCACCGCCTGCGGCGACGACGGATCGTCCACCGGCGAAGAGGGATCCGGCAAGGGCACCATCACGTTCTGGGACAACAACGGCGGTCCCCGGACGAAGGTCTGGAAGAAGATCATCGCCAAGTTCGAGGATAAGAACCCGAACATCAAGGTCAAGTACGTTCCGATCCCGATCACCAACGTGCAGTCGAAGTACGACACGGCCATCCAGAGCGGCGGCGACAGCCTCCCCGACGTCGGCGGTGTCGGCACCGCGTACCTGGCGAACCTCGCCGCCCAGGGCGCCCTGGACCCGGTCACCGACCGCATCGAGGACAGCTCCCTCAAGGGCAAGCTGATCAAGAACATGGTGGACAGCGTCCGCGCGGCCGGAGGCGACGAGAAGGAGCTGTTCTCCGTCCCGACCTCCGCCAACCAGGGCACCCTCTGGTACCGCACCGACCTCTTCAAAGCAGCGCAGCTGCCCGCCCCCACCACCTGGGACGCCTTCTACAAGGCCGCCGACAAGCTGACCGACAAGGGCAAGAACAGGTTCGGCTTCACCCTGCGCGGCGGCGCGGGCTCGGTCGCCCAGGCGCTGGACATGATGTACGCCCAGTCCGGCATCTCCACGTTCTGGGACGGCGACAAGACGACCCTCAACGACCCCAAGAACGTCGCGGCGCTGGAGAAGTACATCGCCCTCTTCAAGAAGGTCACTCCCTCCGCCGACCTGAACAACGACTTCGCCAAGATGGTCGCCCAGTTCGACCAGGGCGACATCGGCATGCTGCAGCACAACCTCGGCTCCTACGTCGACCACGTGAAGCAGCTCGGCAAGGACAAGATCGCGGGCATACCGCTGCCGCCCGCCCGGGCCGGATCGGCCCGCACGATCGTCTCCAACCCGGTCGACGGCCTCGGCCTCTTCAAGGCGAGCAAGAACAAGGCGGCCGCCTGGAAGTTCATCGAGTTCGCGGCCTCCCCGGAGATGAACAGCCTCTGGAACGAGGACGTCGGCGCGATCCCCGCCAACGTCGGCGCCGCCGACGACGCCTGGATCAGCGAGGCCCCGCCGACCAAGGCCGCGCTGGAGTCGCTGAACGACCCGCAGACCAAGGTCGTCCAGCTGCCGTACTACCTCCCGGACTGGAACAACATCAGCAAGGCCGACAACGAGCCCAGCTTCCAGAAGGTGCTGCTCGGCCAGATGACCGCCAAGGCCTTCTGCGACAAGGTCGCGAAGGAGCTGAACACGGCCCAGGCCGACTGGAAGAAGCACCAGTAGCGGCGGTCCTCCCCCTGAACCGGCGTACGGGGCGGCCGCACCGCACCGGTGGCCGCCCCGTACGCCCTTTACGGAAGGCATTCCCTCAGCCCATGGCCCTGACCCGAAGACACGCCGCCGCGTCCCTCGCCGCGCTGCCCCTCACCCTCGCCGCCCCCGGCACGGCAACCGCCGCCGCCAAAAAGGTCCGCACCACCGTCTACGTCGCGGGCGACTCCACCGCCGCGACCAAGCAGCCCACCGCCGCGCCCGAGACCGGCTGGGGCATGGCCCTGCCGTTCTTCCTGGCGGACGACCGCTTCACGGTCGCCAACCACGCCGTCAACGGCCGCAGTTCCAAGAGCTTCTACGACGAGGGGCGGCTCGCCCCCATCCTGGCCGCCCTCCGCCCCGGCGACCTCCTCCTCGTCCAGTTCGGCCACAACGACGAGAAGATCGAGGACCCGGCGCGCGGCACCGATCCGCAGACCACGTATCCGCAGTATCTGCGGCGCTACCTCGACGGCGCGCGGGAGCGCGGCGCGCGCCCCGTGCTGCTGACCTCCGTGGAGCGCCGCAAGTTCGACGCGGCGGGCAACGCCTCGCCCACGCACGGCGCGTACCCCGACGCCGTACGCCGCCTCGCCCGCGTCGAGGGCGTGCCGCTGCTCGACATCCAGGCGTCCAGCATCGCGCTGTGGCAGCGGCTCGGGCCCGAGGCCACCCAGGGCTACTTCAACTGGCTGGAGCCGGGGGAGTCGCCCAACTACCCGGCCGGGCTCCAGGACAACACCCACTTCCAGCCGCACGGCGCGATCGAGGTGGCCCGGCTCGTCGCACGCGAGCTGACGGCGCGGCGGGTGCTGCGGCCGCGCGACGTACCGAGGCTGGACGCCGCGATCCCGGACAGCTGGATCAGCTGGTAGCTCGCCTTCCCCCTTCTTCCCTTGTTCTCAGGAGCCGTCATGTTCAGACGTCATGCCCGCGTGGCCGCCGTGCTCGGCTGCGCCGCACTCGCCCTCGGCGTGGCCGTGGGCCCATCGGCCGCCGTCCAGACCGCTCGTGGCGCCCTCCCGGCCGGTGACGGCTGGGCCTCCGCCGAGGGCGGCACCACCGGCGGCGCCAAGGCCGACAAGGCGCACACCTTCACGGTCACCAACCGCGCCGAGCTGGTGAAGGCCCTCGGCGACGGCGACGCCACCCCAAGGCTGATCTACGTCAAGGGAACGATCGACGCCAACACCGACGCCGCCGGAAAGCCGCTGTCCTGCGCCGACTACGCGACGAACGGGTACTCCCTGGACGCGTACCTGACCGCGTACGACCCCGCCACCTGGGGCAAGGCCCCGCCGTCCGGCCCCCAGGAGGACGCCCGCGCCGCGTCCGCCGCCCGGCAGTACGAGCGCGTCGAGCTGAAGGTGGGCTCCAACACCACCCTCCTCGGAGTCGGCCGGAACGCCCGGCTGCTGGGGGCCAGCCTGCAGATCCGGGGCGTGGACAACGTCATCGTCCGCAACCTCACCTTCGAGGACGCCTTCGACTGCTTCCCCGCCTGGGACCCCACCGACGGCGACGACGGCAACTGGAACTCCGAGTACGACAACCTGGTGGTGTACGGCGCCACCCACGTCTGGGTCGACCACAACACGTTCACCGACGGCCGCCGCCCGGACAGCGCCCAGCCCAGCTACTTCGGCCGCCTCTTCCAGCAGCACGACGGCGAACTGGACGTGGTGCGCGGCGCCGACCTCGTCACCGCCTCCTGGAACGTGTTCGCCGACCACGACAAGACGCTGATGATCGGCAACAGCGACAGCGCGGGCGCCACGGACCGTGGCAAGCTCCGCGTCACGCTCCACCACAACCTCTTCAAGAACATCGTGGAGCGCGCGCCGAGGGTGCGGTTCGGCAAGGTCGACGCGTACAACAACCACTTCGTGGCGCCCCGTAGCGGCTACGCGTACAGCTGGGGTGTCGGCGTCGAGTCCCAGCTCTACGCGGAGGCCAACGCCTTCACGGTGCCGTCCTCCGTCGACCCCGCGACGATCATCAAGAAGTGGAAGGGTACGGCGCTGACCGCGAAGAACAACCACCTCGGCGGCAAGGCGGCCGACCTCCTCGCCCTCCACAACGCCGGGGTCCCCGATGAGCAGCTGGGCGGCGACGCGGGCTGGACCCCGACGCTGCGCCCGCGCGTCGACGCGCCGCGCGCGGTGCCCGGCATCGTCGGCAAGGACGCGGGCGCGGGCCGCCTCTGACTTTTTGAGGTCTCGCACCTCGCGTCAACTTCAATTGGACTGTCGGGCAAGGTCGGTCTCAGAATGATCAAGAGTTGTCATGGTCTATCGCTGGGCGATCGCGATTCCGTAATCTGAGAATCCTTGAGACGGCGGCAACCTAATCTGGATCGGCGGCAACTACGCCATGGAGCGGGTCGTTCAGGATCCCACGGCCCGCTCTCTCGACGCAGAACAGGAGTTGCCATGAGAGTGAGGCGAAGCCGCGGTCGCCATCGCCGTCGCAAGGACCGCACGCTGTCCCTCGGCGGCGCCGTGATCGTGGCGTCGGCCGTGGCCGGGGTGTACCTGACCGCCTCCCCGCAGGGCGCGAGCGCCGTCCCGACCGCCGTCTACGTGGCGCCCGGCGGCAGCGACAGCCAGTCGGGCACGCTGGGATCTCCGTACCGCACGCTGGAGAAGGCCTTCGCCGTGGCGAAGCCCGGCACCACGATCGAGGTCCGTGGCGGTACGTACCATCCGGCCCGGACCCTGCGCAGCTCCGTGAGCGGCACCGCCGGTGACCGCGTCCACCTGCGCCCGTACCAGGGCGAGAAGGTCCGGGTCGACGGCTCCCGGCTCCGTGACGGTGCCTCCCTGCTCTCGCTGAGCGCCGACTACTGGACCGTCTCCGGCCTCGAACTGCGCAACGCCCCCGGCGGCGGCCTGGTCTGCACCTCCTGCTCGCACGGCGTCTTCAACAACCTCACGGCGCGCGGCAACGGCGACACCGGGGTCACCCTGCGCGGTGACGACACCGACGACAACCTCATCCGGAACCTGGATTCCTACGGCAACCACGACGACGCCACCGGCGGCAAGCGAGCCGACGGCCTCGCGATCACCCATGGCTCCGGCTCCGGCAACGTCGTCACCGGGTCGCGCTTCTTCGACAACAGCGACGACGGCGTCGACCTGTGGATGTGGGCCAACCCCGTCGCCATCGACCACTCCTGGGCCTGGGGCAACGGCGTCAACCGCTGGGGCATCCGCGACTTCGAGGGCGACGGCAGCGGCTTCCAGCTCGGCGCGGACACCGCCGCGGCGCCCGCCCCCGCCCATGTCGTGCGGGCCTCCGCCGCCTGGAAGAACTCCAAGAACGGCTTCGCCGCGGGCGGCAACACCGGCGCCCTCCGGCTCCTGCGCACCACCGCCTACGCCAACGAGGGCCAGGGCTACTCCTTCCCCGACTCCCGCGTCCTGCTCCAGCAGAACCTCGCCGTCGCCAATGGCCGCGGCCAGACCGACACCGGCGAGCTGGCCGTCTCCCGAGGCAACAACTGGAACCCGAACGCCTCGATCACCCCGCCCTTCGTCACCACCGAACCGGCAACGGCCTACGAATCCCGCCGCCAGGACGGCTCCCTGCCCGTCACCAGCTTCCTGGTAGTAGCCGGAAGCACAGAAGTAGGCTCAACAATGAACTAACCGCCAGACGGCGTGAGTTTTCCCCACCCCGTCCCTTCCCGAACGTGGGGCTGCGCCCCTCGTACCCCGGTGCCCCTGCCGGGCCTGGGGCCCGCATGCGGGCGGTGGGGTGGCGGGTGTGTTTTCCCCACCCCGTCCCTTCCCGAACGTGGGGCTGCGCCCCTCGTACCCCGGTGCCCCTGCCGGGCCTGGGGCCCGCATGCGGGCGGTGGGGT
>NZ_JBHWJI010000100.1:0-16744 GCF_042731515.1 Streptomyces sp. NPDC059850 | reverse complement strand
ATGCCCGAGCCGATACGGACCGCGAGGCGGGCCGCGATCTCCTTGCCCTCCGCGGAGGACGGGAGCAGCACGGCGGCCGGACTCACGGCCTGGTAGGCGGCCTGGAGCGCGTCCACCTTCGGGACCACCAGGTAGTCGGCGTATTCCGCGGCGTCATGCGTGAGGACCTTGACCGCGCCGTACTCGGCGAGGGTGGCACCGGTGTCCGCGGCGCCCGCTCCCAGGGCGACGGCGACGGGCTCGCCGACGCGGCGGGCCAGCGTCAGCAGCTCCAGGGTGGGCTTGCGGACGGCACCGTCCACGTGGTCGACATAGACGAGGACTTCAGCCATAGGACTTCTTCTCTCCTGCGGATCAGATGAACTTCTTGCTCGCGAGGCAGCACTTCTAGATGAATTTGCGCTCCGCGAGAAAGGCGGCGAGCTGCTTGCCCCCGTCGCCCTCGTCCTTGACGATCGTGCCCGCCGTGCGGGCCGGGCGCTCCTCGGCGCCGTCGACCTTCGTCCAGGCACCCTCCAGGCCCACCTCCTCGGCCTCGATGTCCAGATCGGACAGATCCCAGGAGGTCACCGGCTTCTTCTTCGCCGCCATGATGCCCTTGAACGACGGGTAACGGGCCTCGCCCGACTGGTCGGTCACGGACACCACAGCCGGAAGCGACGCCTGAAGCAACTCGGTCGCCGTGTCACCGTCCCGGCGCCCCGTGACCGTGCCGTCAGCGCCACCTTCGACCGAGACCTCCGACAGCAGCGTCACCTGCGGCACACCCAGGCGCTCGGCGAGCATCGCGGGCAGCACGCCCATCGTGCCGTCCGTGGAGGCCATACCGCAGACGACCAGGTCATAGCCGGTCTTCTCGACCGCCTTGGCCAGCACCAGCGAGGTGCCCAGCGCATCCGTGCCGTGCAGATCGTCGTCCTCGACGTGCACGGCCTTGTCAGCGCCCATCGACAGCGCCTTGCGCAGCGCGTCCCTGGCGTCCTCCGGGCCCACGGTCAGCACCGTGATCTCCGCGTCGTCACCCTCCCGCCGACGCTCCTCCGCGATCTGGAGGGCCTGCTCGACCGCGTACTCGTCCAGCTCCGAGAGCAGGCCGTCCACATCGTCACGGTCGAGCGTCAGGTCCTCGGCGAAGTGCCGGTCGCCGGTGGCGTCGGGCACGTACTTCACACAGACAACGATCCTCAAGCTCACGCCGAATCTCCTTACAGTCTCCGAGCGAGCGTATGACACTCAGTACCCTTCGTAAAGGCACTGAGTGCTATTCTTGCCCGGCACTGGTGCTACGTTCCCTCCATGACGGAAGAACGTGACGACGGCAGGGCGACCGCGGCGGTCAGCGGGTCTGGACCATCTGGGAAAACGCCCATGCGTGAGGTGCTCATCGAGGCCGCGTTCCAGCTCTTCATGAAGCACGGTTTCGAGCGGACCACAGTGGACGACATCGTGGCGCGGGCCGGAGTGGGCCGCCGGTCGTTCTTCCGGTACTTCCCGTCCAAGGAAGACGTCGTCTTCCCCGAACATGAGCGCTGCCTGACCGAGATGAGCGCCTTCCTCGCGGCGGGCACCGAGGGCGAACCGCTCGACGTGGTCTGCGACGCGGCCCGTCTCGTCATGCGGATGTACGCCGCGAACCCCGAGTTCTCCGTGCAGCGCTATCGGCTCACGCGCGAAGTGCCCAGCCTGCGCGGGTACGAGCTGTCCGTGGTGCACCGCTACGAACGCACCCTGGCCCACTACCTCCGGCAACGCTACGCGGCCGAACGGAACGGAGCACTCCGGGCGGAAGTGCAGGCCGCGGCCGTCGTCGCCGCGCACAACAACGGGCTGCGGACCTGGCTGCGGGACGGGGGCCGCGGCGATGCCGCGCAGACGGTGGATGAGGCCCTGACATTCGTCCGTCAGACATGGGGCGCCGCCGACGCGTCCGCAGAGAGCGGCGCCGCGCCCGCACCGGAGGACGACGTGATCGTGATGGTGGCGCCGCGGAGCGCTCCCCTGTGGCGCGTGGTACAGAAGATCGAGAAGACGTTGGGCGACGAGTAGGCGAAGCCGTGGCACTCAGAGCCTTGACCAAGGGTACTGAGTGCCATAGCGTGACCGCGAGCCGGGCGGTCGGCCGCCTCTCCACCAGCCTGCCCTTCCACTCCGAAGGACTGCCATGGAAAACGTCTCCCGCCTCGGTGTCGTCGGCTGCGGCCTGATGGGCTCCGGCATCGCCGAAGTCGCCGCCCGCCAAGGCCTGGATGTACTGGTGGCCGAGGCCACCCATGACGCCGCCGAAGCGGGCCGCCGCCGCCTCACAGCCTCCCTGGACCGTGGCTTGCGGCGCGGCAAGCTCACCGAGGACCAGCGGGACCAGGCCCTGGCCCGGCTGCGATTCACCTGCCACCTCGGTGATCTGGCCGACCGTCAGTTCGTCATCGAGGCGGTCGCCGAACAGCGGGATCTCAAGACCACGGTCATCCAGACCCTCGACAAGGAGGTCGTCGACCCCCGGGCGATCCTGGCCACCAACACCTCCTCCCTGCCCGTCGTCGACCTCGCGACCGCCACCAGCCGACCCGAGCAGGTCATCGGGATGCACTTCTTCAACCCGGTCCCCGTACAGCCCCTGGTGGAGCTGATTCCCGCCCTGACCACCGCCACCGAGACACTGGAGCGCGCCAGGGACTTCGCCGCCCAGCGGCTGGGCAAGCGGACGATCCAGGCTCCGGACCGCTCCGGCTTCGTGGTCAACGCCCTGCTCGTGCCCTATCTCCTGGCCGCGGTCCGCATGGTGGAGACGGGTACCGCCCGCCCGGAGGACATCGACCATGGGATGGAGTTGGGCTGTGCCCACCCCATGGGGCCGCTGCGACTGCTCGACCTCATCGGGCTCGACACCGCCCAGGCCGTTGCCGAGTCGCTGTACGAGGAGTTCAAGGAACCGCTGTACGCGCCGCCCGCCCTGCTGCGCCGTATGGTCGCCGCCGGACGCCTGGGCCGCAAGAGCAGTCACGGCTTCTACGCCTACTGAAGGTCAGCGGCACTGATGCCGCGTTGCGGGTGGCGCTGAGGGCGGGTGCTAGCGTGAAGCGGACTGGGCCGGTCCGTCCGGCGAATCCGTGTCCTGACGGGGGACCCTTTCCCATGCACCACCTTTCTTCCCGCGCCGTGTTCGGCGCGCTTTCCGCCTGCGCTCTCCTCGCTCTGTCGGCCTGCTCCAGCGGCGGGTCGGACGACGCGTCGTCCGCCGCCGGGAAGGACGGGAAGAAGGACACGAGCAGCAGCGGCTCGCCGAGCCCGGCCGCCACGTCGTCGCGGTCCGCCGCGGCAGACGATCCGGCCGGCGGGGCCGGCCCCGCCCAGGCCGTCACGTCCAAGGCCGAGGTCAGCATCAAGTCGTGCCAGT
This sequence comes from Streptomyces sp. NPDC059850, assembly GCF_042731515.1. Classification (NCBI taxonomy): domain Bacteria; kingdom Bacillati; phylum Actinomycetota; class Actinomycetes; order Kitasatosporales; family Streptomycetaceae; genus Streptomyces; species Streptomyces sp. NPDC059850. Next base: position 13,350 of record NZ_JBHWJI010000100.1, on the reverse strand, counting down.
TGCGCGAGGCCAAGTTGTTCGCGATCGTCCAGCTCGACAACGCGGACGGTCCGGCGGACTACGCCTACACCGTCAAGGTCCGCTTTCTGAACTCCGCGCACCCCGACGAGGCTGTCTACACCACCCTCCCCCAGCAGCCCGTCCAGACCGGAGCCATGAAGAGCGCGCTCGCGTCCACCGCGTGGAAGGGCGAGGCCGACGCGATGCCGAAAACGTGTGAGATCGCCAAGGCCACCAAGGTGAAGTTGGCTGGCTGACCCAGCCGTTACCGGGGCGTCCTGGTCTGCCTTCGGCGGTCGACGTCCACCGAGCGGGCCGTTCGGGCGGTGGCCAGCATGACGGCCAGGCCCAGGGTCACGACCGCGGCGCCCACGTACAGGGGTGCGGTGTAGCCCAGGCCGGTGCTGATGGCGAGGCCGCCCAGCCAGGCGCCGAGGGCGTTGCCGACATTGGAGGCCGAGACGTTGGCGCTGGCGGCCAGCGGTGCGCCACCGGCGGCGTCCGTGACGCGGGTGATCATGCCGGGGACACTGGCGAAGCCGAAGACGCCCATCAGGAAGATGAGTGCTACTGACGCGGCCCGTCCCTCGGCCAGCAGGCCGAAGGCCGCGAGAGTGGTGGCGAGTCCGGCCAGGGAGGCGATCAGTGTGCGGTCGCGGTTACGGTCGGCCGCCCGGCCTCCGGCGACGTTGCCGATGACCAGGCCGCTGCCGTAGACGACGAGCAGCCAGGCGACGTCGGCGGCGGAGAAGCCGGTCACTTCGGTGAGGGTGTACGCGATGTAGCTGAACGCCCCGAACATGCCGCCGTAGCTCAGGGCGGTGGCGGCGAGGGTCAGCCAGACCTGCTGGGAGCGGAAGGCGCGCAACTGGGGGCGCAGGCCGGTCGTGCGGTGGGCCTCGTCCACGGTGCCCGCCCAGGCCGGGACCCACGCGGCGATCGCGGCCACGGCCAGCGCGCCGATCCCGGTGATCGCCCAGAACGTGGCGCGCCAGCCCCAGCGTTCGCCGACCAGGGTGCCGAACGGGACGCCCAGTACGTTGGCGACCGTCAGCCCGGCGAACATCACGGCCACCGCGCGTGAGGCCCGCTCCGGCGGGACCATCCGGCGGGCGACCAGGGAGCCGATGCCGAAGAAGGAGCCGTGGCACAGAGCGGCCACGACACGGCCCAGCAGTGCCATGGCGTAGGTGGGTGCGATGGCGGACAGCAGGTTGCCGAGGACGAACAGCGCCACCAGGCCGATGAGGACGGCCTTGCGGTGGAGGCGGGTGGTGGCGGCGGTCAGCAGGATCGCGCCGATCGCCACGCTCAGGGCGTATCCCGAGATGAGCCACCCGGCCGCAGCCTCGGAGACGTCCAGGTCGCGGCTCACCCGGGGCAGCAGGCCCGCGATCACGAACTCGGTCAGGCCGATGCCGAAGCTGCCGAGCGCGAGCGCGGCCAACCCGGCGGGCATTCTCCGCGCGGTCCCGTCGCCCCGTCGGATGTTCACGCAAACATCGTAGGGGTGTGTCAGGCGGTCAGCCCTGCCGACAGCGACTCGTCGTCCGGGTGGGCGAAGACCGCGAGCGGGCTTGGTACGGGCATGAACGGGCCGCCATTCCGGGGCGAAGGAGGCCTAAGGTATCTTCCGCGGGCCCCGTCCCGAACGATCAGCAGGGAGTCGTCATGTCTGCCGCGCCCCCCAAAGCCGTCGGCATCGCCCTCATCGTCCTCTATACCGACCACGTGGAGGAATCCCGCGCCTTCTACAGCGGTCTGGGGCTGGCCCTCGTCCAGGAACAGCACGGGCGCGGCCCGGTCCACTACGCCGCCACGCTGCCGGACGGCACCGTGGTCGAGCTGTATCCGGCCACCGCCCGGCGGCCCGTCTCCAGTGTGCGGCTGGGCTTCACCGTCGACGGCCGGACGGTGACTCCGCCGCTGGCTCCTGGCCGCCACGTCGTGGAGGATCCGGACGGGCGTGCCGTGGAGCTGTACGTGGCGTGAAGCCAGCCCCGTCGAGAAAGGCGTCAACTCGACCCTGACAAGTCAAGATTCCCGTGGCACGCTGCCTGACGCACGTCTATCCGCACCGCTCTTCGTTCCCCCACCCTGCCCGGACGCCACCAGTGCGGGCACGGCAGAAGGAGACATGCGTGAGACGCCATCGCACTGCCGCGGGCATTCTGCTGGCCGTTGGAGCCCTGTTGAGCGGCGGCCTTCTCGGTTCGGCCGCGGCCACCGCGGCGACACCCGAAGCGGCCTCCGGGCCGTCGGTAGCGGCCCGTACCGCCTCGGCCGTCGAACAGCACAAGGCCCGCACGTTCTGGACCGCCGAGCGGATGCGCGCGGCCACCCCGCTCGATCTGCTGCTGACCCGGCAGGCCGCCAAGCGGCTGAAGGCCCCCGAGACCGGCGGGCCGTCGACGACCGTCGCGCCCACTGCCGCGCCCGCCTCGTTCCCGCAGGCCGGTGGCCCGTGGGCGGGCGGCGGGGCCGTCGTCAAAACCTCGGGACGGGTGTTCTTCACCTTCCAGGGGCGTACGGCTTCCTGCTCCGGCAACGCGGTGACGAGCCAGAACGCCAGCACCGTCATCACCGCCGGGCACTGTGTGAAGTACCAGGGCAGCTGGCACACCAACTGGGTCTTCGTGCCCGCCTACGACAACGGCAACGCGCCGTACGGGCAGTGGACCGCGGCCAAGACGCTCACCACCCCGCAGTGGGAGGCCACCGAGGACATCAACAACGACGTCGGCGCCGCCGTCGTGGCCCCGCTGAACGGCCAGAAGCTCACGTCGGTCGTCGGTGCGCAGGGGCTCCAGTTCAACGGCGGCTACAACAAGCAGATGTACGCCTTCGGGTTCGCGGCGGCCTCGCCGTACGACGGGACGAAGCTCATCTACTGCAGCGGCAACAGCTCGAAGGACTGGCTGCTCACGCAGGACCACAGCCTCGCCTGCAATATGACGGGCGGGTCCAGCGGCGGGCCCTGGTTCACCGGCTTCAATGAGGCCACCGGTACCGGGCTGCAGGTGTCGGTGAACAGCTTCGGCTACGTCTTCCTGCCGAACACGATGTACGGCCCGTACTTCGGGGATGTGGCGAAGGCCCTGTACGACACGGCGCAGGCCTCCTAGCAGGCAGGGCACGGGGCCCGGGCGGTCGCGGTACGGGGCGGTCGGCGAGGATGAGGGGATGACCGATCCCCTCTCCAAGGCCCCGGGCCGAACCGGCCGGACCAGCCGGACTCCCCGGGCCGCCAAGCCGCCACGGACACGGACCTGGAAGGACCTGTCGCCGCTGCTGCGGCTGCTGATCCTGACGCAGCTCGCCTTCAACATCGGTTTCTACGCCGTGCTGCCGTTCCTCGCCGAGCACCTCGGCACCGCGATCGGCATGGCGGGCTGGCTGGTCGGCTTCGTCCTGGGCCTGAGGACCTTCAGCCAGCAGGGTCTGTTCGTGGTCGGCGGCTGGCTGGTGGACCGGTACGGTGTGCGGCCGGTGGTGCTGGCCGGGTGTGTGCTGCGGATCGCCGGATTCGCCTGGCTGGGGTACGCGGAGTCGGTCGGGGCCGTGGTCGGCGCGGTGCTGCTGATCGGTTTCGCCGCGGCCCTGTTCTCCCCGGCGGTGGAGTCCGAGGTGGCGCGGCAGGCGGTGCTCTGGGAGCAGGAGGGGCGCGGGCCCCGGACCAGGGTGCTGGCCCTGTTCAGCGCGGCGGGGCAGGCCGGGGCCTTCGTCGGGCCGCTGATCGGCGGTCTGCTGCTGGTCGTGGACTTCCGTACCGCGTGCCTCGCGGGCGCGGGGGTCTTCGTCCTCGTCCTCGCGGGGCACGCGCGGCTGATGCCGCAGCACATACCCGGCCGGGTCCGCGTCCGGGAGCGGGGCGGGGTGCGCGCGATGCTGGTGAACCGCCGCTTCCTCGCGCTGTGCTGCGCGTACGGCAGCTATCTGCTCGCCTACAACCAGCTCTACCTGGCCCTGCCGGACGAGGTGGAGCGCGCGACGGGTTCCCAGGCTCCGCTGTCCTGGCTGTTCGCGCTGTCCTCCCTGCTGGTCGTGTGCGCGCAGCTGCCGGTGACCCGCTGGGCGGGCGACCGGCTCGATCTGCGCCGCTCGATGGCGGGCGGGCTGCTGCTCATCGCGGCCGGTTTCGCGGTCGTGGCCGCCGCGCGCCCGGCGGAGTGGTCGGGCGCCATGGGGCTGCTGCCCGCCGCGGGGTTCGTCGTCCTGCTCACCGTAGGCCAGATGCTGGTCGTCCCGGCCGCCCGCGCCTGGGTGCCCGACCTCGCCGAGGACGGGCGGCTCGGCCTCTACACCGGCGCGCTGTCCTCCGTATCGGGTCTGATCGTCCTCATCGGCAGCTCCGCCACCGGCTCCCTGCTGGACCTGGGCCTCCCGGCCGCCGTGCCCTGGCTGGTCCTGGCCGCCGTTCCGGCCCTCGCGGTGGCGCTGCTGCCCCACCGGCAGGGATCGGACGGAGGCTGAGGCAGAGCCTTTGGGTCAGGCGGGCGGCTGCCAGCCCAGGGCCGGGGCGAGTCCGGTGGCGATGTCGGTGAGGATCTGGACGTAGTCCTCGTGCTCGAAGGTGAAGGGCAGCGCGAACGCGACCTCCTCGACCTCCCGGAAGGCGGCGTGGGAGGTGAGGCGTTCGGCGATCTCCCCGGATGTGCCGACGAGGTCGGGGGCGAACATCATGTGCGCCGGGCCCTGGGGCGTGGTGGTGCGCGGCAGGCGTTTACGGGCGTAGGCCTCGTACTTCGCGCGCTGCTCCGGTGAGGCGGTGTCGGTGGGGATGACGACGAGTCCCTGGGAGGCGCGGGCACGGTCGCCGTCGGGGTGGTGGGCGCGGAAGGTCCGTAGGTGCGAGAGCTGGATCTCGGCGAAGTCCTCGGATTCCTCCGCCTTCACGACGCTGCTGGTGAGGAGGTTCATGCCCTGCTCACCGGCCCAGCGGGCCGACCGCAGGCTGCCGCCGCCGTACCACATGCGGCGGCCGAGGCCCGGGGCGTGCGGCTGGACGCGGTCGGAGAACACCTCGAAGCCTTCGGCGCCGCTGAAGCGGGTGACGGGTTCGCCGCGTACGCAGTCCAGCAGCCGTCGTACGCGCTCGTGGCTGAAGTCCTCGGTGTCGGCCGTGTCCGGGTAGAGCGCGCCTTTGACCTGGTCGTAGTGGCCTGGCGGGCCGACGCTGACCCCTGGGTTGAGGCGGCCTCGGGAGAGGATGTCGACCGTCGCCAGGTCTTCGGCCAGCCGCAGTGGGTTCTCCCAGCCCAGGGGGATGACGGCCGTGCCCAGCTCGATGCGGCGGGTGCGCTGCGAGGCGGCCGCCAGGACGGCGATGGGTGAGGAGATGCCGTACTGGAGGTGGCGGTGGCGCACCCAGGCGCTGTCGAAGCCCAGGCGTTCGCCCAGTTCGATGATTTCCAGTGTCGACTCGTGGCCCTGGTAGGGGTCGGCCTCGTCGAACAGCCCGATGGTCAGGAAGCCGAGCTTCCGCAGGGGTCTCGGGGGTGTCTTCATACCGTATGAGTCTCCAGTACCGCGACGGTCGGCTCGGGTTCGGGGGCGGCCGCCAGCAGGGCGCTGGTGTAGGGGTGCTGCGGATCGACGCACAGCTCGTCGGCGGGGCCCGTCTCGACGATCCGGCCCCGGTGCATGACCGCGATGCGGTGGCTGACCTGCCGTACGACCGCCAGGTCGTGGGCGATGAACAGCAGGGCGAGGCCGAGGTCGCGCTGCAGATCGGCCAGGAGGTTGACGATCTGGGCCTGTACGGAGACATCCAGCGCCGAGACGGGTTCGTCGCACAGCAGCACGGAAGGCTCCGGGGCCAGGGCGCGGGCGATGCCGATGCGCTGGCGCTGGCCGCCGGAGAACGCGCGCGGCCGGCGGTCGGCGACGGCCGGGTCGAGTCCGACGAGTTCCAGCAGCTCGGCGACCCGCCGCGCGCGGGCGGCGCGGTCCGGGTGGAGGCCGTGGACGAGGAGGGGTTCGCCGACGATGTCGCCCACGGTCATCCGCGGGTTGAGGGAGGCGTACGGGTCCTGGAAGACCATCTGCACCTGGCGGCGCAGGGCCCGTAGCGCCGTGCGGGAGGGGCGGGTGACGTCCTCGCCGCGGAGCCGGATCGTGCCGCTGTCGGCGGGGTGGGCGTGGGCGAGCAGCCGGGCCAGGGTGGACTTGCCGGATCCGGACTCGCCGACGATACCGAGGGTCTCCCCCGCGTGGAGGGTGAGGGAGATGTCGTCGACGGCGACGAGCGGGGCGTGGCGGCGCGCCCGGAACTCCTTGCGCAGGGCGGTGGCCTCCAGCAGCGGTGTGCCCTCTTCGGGGGTGGTGCGGGCGGCGGGCTCGGGACGCTCGGCGGGCGGGGTCTCGTCGTGGTGCCAGCAGGCCACGCCGTCGACCAGGGGCGGCGCCTCGGTCCGGCACTGCTCGTCCGCCGACGCGCACCGCTGCGCGAACGCGCAGCCCGCGAACGGCAGCGACAGGTCGGGCGGGGTGCCGGGGATGCCGGTGAGGCGGGTGCCGGAGGGGGACGACAGGCGCGGTACGGCGGCCAGCAGCCCCGTGGTGTAGGGGTGCCGGGGCCGGGTGAGGACGTCGGTCGTCGGACCGTTCTCGACGACGGTGCCGCCGTACATCACCAGCGCCCGGGCGCAGGAGCGGGAGACGACGCCCATGTTGTGGGTGATGAGGAGGAGGGCGGTGCCGGTCTCCTCGTTGAGCGTGGCCAGCAGCCGCAGGATCTGTTCCTGCACGGTGGCGTCGAGTGCGGTGGTCGGTTCGTCGGCCACCAGGACGTCCGGTTCGCCCGCGAGGGCCATGGCGATGAGGATGCGCTGGCGCTGGCCTCCGGAGAACTGGTGCGGGTGGTCGTTCAGTCTGCGCCGGGGTTCCGGGATGCCCACCAGGTCGAGAAGTTCCTCGGCGCGGGCCCGGCGGGTGGCGCGGTCGCCGTGGCGGTGGGCGCGCAGCACCTCGTCGAGCTGGGTGCGGACCGTGAGGACGGGGTTGAGGGAGGTCATCGGGTCCTGGAAGATCGTCCCGATCCGGGCGCCGCGCACCGCGCGCAGCTCCTCCTCGGTCGTGGTGGCGAGGTCGGTGCCGTCCAGGAGCACCGATCCGGCCGTGATGCGTCCTGTGCCCGGCAGCATCCGGGTCAGCGCGAGCGCGGTGGTGGACTTTCCGGAGCCGGATTCGCCGACGACGGCGAGGGTTTCGCCGCGTTCCAGGGTGAAGTCCACGTCCCGTACGGCGTGGACGGTTCGTCCGTCCGGAGTGCTGAAGTCGACGCTGAGGCCGCGTACGTCCAGCAGAGGGGATGTCAGGGGCGAGGTCATCGGCGGATCTCCCGGTTCAGGGCCTCGGAGAGCAGCGAGAAGCCGAGGACGAGCAGGGTGACGGAGAGCATGGGTCCGGCGGCGAAGAAGGGCGCCTGGGCCAGGTAGGGCAGCGCCTGGCTGAGGAGGCTGCCGAGGGTGGGTTCGGGCGGGCGGATGCCGACCCCGAGGAAGCTCATGGCGCCTTCGAGGAAGACGGCGATGGTGAGGGAGACGGCGAGCTGGACGACCAGTGGGTCGGTGCAGTTGGGCAGGATGTGCCGCAGCAGCAGCCGTACCCGGCCGGTGCCGCCGACCCGGGCGGCGACGGCGTACTCGCGCTCCCGCTGGACGAGGATGGCGCCCCGCAACTGCCTGCCGAAGACGGGGATTTCGGCCAGCGCGATGACGACGATCACGGGGAGGCGGCCCGGGCCGAGGACCGCGGTGATGGCCAGCGCCAGGATCAGCCCCGGGAAGGCCAGCACCAGGTCGAACAGCCGCTGCGCCACGGTGTCCAGCACCGGGTGGACGGCGGCGAGCAGGGCGAAGGCGCAGCCCAGCAGGGCGCCGAGGGGCACTGCGGTGGCGATCACTTCCAGGTCGGCGCGGATGCCGTACAGCACCCGGCTGAGCAGGTCGCGGCCCAGGTCGTCGGTGCCGAGCAGGTGTCCGGGGCTGCCGGGGCCCAGCAGGGTGTCGCCGCTCTGGTCGGTGGGGTCGTGTGCGGTGAGGAGCGGGGCGAGCAGGCCGCTGAGCACCACCAGGCCGACCAGCACCAGGCCGACGCGGCCCCGGGTGGTGGTGAGGGCGGTGAGGTAGGGGTGGCGGGTGGCCCGGTTGCGTACCCTTCGTGGGGTCGCGGTCGAGAGCGTGGTCATGGGGGTGTTCACTCCCACCGGATGCGCGGGTCGAGCAGCGCGTAGACGATGTCGGTCAGCAGTTGGATCACGACGAACACCGCGACCAGGAGCAGCAGCACGTCCTGGACGACGGGGTAGTCGCGGCGGGTGAGCGCCTGGTCGGCGAGCTGGCCGAGGCCGGGCCAGGCGAAGATGGCCTCCACGAGGACGGCGCCGCCGAGGAGCTGGCCGGTCTGGATGCCGAGCAGGGTGACGACGGGCGGCAGGGCATTGGGGAGGGCGTGCCGCCACAGCAGTCTGCGCCGGGGTACTCCGGCCGCGGTGGCGGTGCGGATGTAGTCCTCGCCGAGGGCGCGTTCCAGGCTGTCCTTGAGGTAGCGGCCCAGCACGGCCGCGCTGGGCAGGGCCAGGCACAGCGAGGGCAGCAGCAGGTACTGCAGCTCCAGGTCGGGTGCTGCGAAGAGCCCGATCCGCCCGCCCGACGGCAGCACGACGAGATGCACCGCGAGGACGAGCACCAGCACCACGCCGGTCACGAACGGCGGCACCGCCAGGGCGGCGGTGGTCAGCGCCCGTACGGCCGCCCGCACGGCGGGCCGCCGGGAGGTGGCGCCGAGCACGCCGAGCAGCAGGCCGATGACGACGGTGAAGAACAGCGCGCCCGCGGTGAGTTCGGCGGTGGCCGCGAATCCGTCGCCGATCAGGTCGGCCACTTCGCCGCCGATGGCGTACGAGGGGCCCAGCTCACCGGTGACCAGGTCGCCGATCCAGCTCGCGTACTGGGTCAGGATCAGCTGGTCGAGGCCGAGTTGGTGGCGGATGGCCGCGACGGACTCGGGTGAGGCGTCCGGTCCGGCGAGCGCGTCCGCGGCGTCGCCGGGGACGAGCCGGAGGATCGCGAAGATCAGGAAGGAGGCGAGGAGGAGGACCAGCAGCGCCGAGGGGATCTTCTTCAGGAGATAGCCACGCATGGTCAGTCCAGGTAGGCGTTGTCGAGGTTGAGGTACATGTATTTGTTGAGCGTCGGCCCGTGGAGTCGCTTCGACGCCACTTGCACCGCGTCCTCGATGGCGAGGTCGATGATGAACGCCTGGTCGAGGAGGAGGTCGGAGACGTGGCGGTAGAGGGCGTTCGCCTCGGCGCCGTCGGCCCTCTTGTGGCGCCAGGCGGCGTGGACGGCCTCGGTGTACGGCTGGGAGCGGTAGTGCGAGGTGTTCTTGGCCTCGTTGAAAGGGTAGGCGCTGATGGCCAGGGTCGAGGGGTGGACCTGCGCGAAGGAGTGGCTGTTGATCCACAGCGTGGGCATCGTGCCGGAGATCAGCTGCTTCTGGAACACGGCCGGGTCGGTGGGTTCCAGTTCGGTCTTGATGCCGACCTGCTTCAGGTCGTTCTGCACGATCTCGGCGATGGTGGTGTGCACCGAGGTGGTGGGGTGGCCCAGCGGCAGGGTCTGTTTCGTGGACACCCCGGAGGATTTCAGCAGTTCACGGGCGCTGGCCGGGTTGTGGGTGTAGTGGGTGCGGGTGGCTTCGCTGTGCGCGGGTGAGGACCGGGGCCAGGGCGCCGCCGAGGCGAGGCCGTAGCCGCCGAGCGCCTGCGCCACGATCCGGTCCCGGTCCACCGCCCAGGCGATGGCCTGGCGGAAGGTCTTGTTGTCGGCCGGTGCCTTGGTGACGCTGGCGCCGATGTACATGGCGCCGGTGCCGGTGTCGTATCGCTTGACGCTGAAGCTCGCACCGACCTTGAGCGTGGCCAGGTACTTGCCCGACACGTGGTACGACAGCTGCGCCTGGCCCGAGCGCAGCGCGGACAGCAGGGCGTCCGGCTGGGTGTAGAGGCGGAGTTCGACGGCGTCGAGGTAGGGGCGGTTCGGCATCCAGTACGTGTCGTTGCGTACGAGGCTCAGGCCCACCCCCGGTTTACGGCTGACGAACGTGAAGGGGCCGGTGCCGTTGAGCTTCCGGCCCGCCAGGGTGTCCTCGATCGTGTGCCGGTCCGCGATGATCATGAATTCGAAGAGGTCGAAGAGGTTGCTCACCGGGTGGGCGAGTCTCAGTACCAGCTCATGGTCGCCGCGCTTCTCGAAGCCGGTCACGGCCTTGGCGGTGGCGGCGAATTGGGAGGAGCGCTCCGGCACGCGCAGGTTCTTGACGGCGAAGATGACGTCGTCGGCGGTGAACGGGCGGCCGTCGTGGTACGTGACGTCGTCGCGCAGGTGAAGCTTGATGCTGCGGCCGTCGGCGGCGTACTGCCACGAGGTGGCCAGCTCCGGCTGGGGCCGCAGCCGTTCGTCGTAGCGGATCAGGGTGTTGTAGATCAGCCGGTTCTGCAGCGACTGGTCGGCCTGGGTGAACAGCAGAGAGGGCTCGAAGTCCTCGTTGACCGCGACCGTGAGCGTCCCGCCGCGCTTGGGTCCGCCCGCCGACCCGCCGACCGTGGAGACGGCCGAACGGCAGCCGGTCAGCGCGCCACCCGCCCCGAGCAGCAGGGCGCCGGCACCGGCGGCCCGCAGAGCGGTGCGCCGGGGCAGCGGGTCCGCGGGCGGGAGGGGAGGTGTGCGCATGAGGGAAGACCCATTTCTTTTCGCTTCGGCAGGAAGTAATCGGGGGCGCGCACGCGGGTCCCGGGGCGCTGCCGACGGCCGGGGGGAGGTGACGCGCTGCGAGGTGGTCCGCGGTGAGGTGTTCCGGACGACCGCCGGACACGGAGTCAGGCTGGATCAGCGGTGACGCGGTGGCGGATCAGCGGTGCGCTATCGGCGGGCAGCACAGATCGCGCTGGCCTGTCGACACAGATCGACATGGCAGCGGGAGACGAGGCGCAGGTCCGGGGGCACGCGCAGCAGAATGTCAGCGGTCCCGCACGGTGGTCAACAACCGTTCGGGCAGGGCGGCTTGACGGTCCTACGGGAGTATTGCGGCCGTATTGCGGCAAGCTTGCAGCGGGCTTGTGAGCAGCGGATTCAGTACGACGGTGGCGGCGGCCACGAGGAGCGCCGCCGGTCCAGCATGTGGGACCACGATCCGCTCGGGGTCGTCGCAGACGTGTGCGTGCGCGACCGCGGCCGTCCGGATCTCATCGAGGTAGGCGGGATGGAGTGTGCTCGACCGCTCGGTGACCACCACCAGATCGGGGCCCAGCACATCGAGCAGCAGCCCCGTGGCCCGGCCCACCGCCCGTGCTCGCTCCCGCAGCAGTGCGTCGGCCCGCCGGTCCCCCGCTGCCGCCGCGTCCACGAGCAGTGCGGCGTCGGGCTCGGGAATCAGCCCGGCCGCCACCGCTCGCCGGGCGAGGACGGTGTCGGAGACGGTGGCCTCCAGGCAGCCGGTGCGGCCGCACGGACACGGCGCCGTGCTGTCCGGCACCGGCAGGTGCGCCACATCCCCGGCGCCCGATCTGGGCCCGCTGTGCACGACGCCCGCGATGGCGAGCGCCGCGTCCACCACGTTGCCGACGAACAGGTGCACCAGGGAGCGCCGTGCCGCAGGCCGCCCGAACAGCAGCTCGGAGCGGGCGACGGCGCGGGCATGGTTGTCGACCCGGACGGGCAGCCCGGTGTGCCGCTGCAGGTCCGCTCCCAGCGGGTAGTGGTCCCAGCCGAGCGCCTCATGGCGTACGACGGTGCCGTGCGCGGGGTCCACCCAGCCGCCGATGGCCGCGCCCACGCCGAGGACCCTGGCGCCGTCCGGCCGGTGTTCCGCGAGGAACGCGGCCAGCGCCCGGCCGAGGCGTGTCCGCAGCTCGGCGGCGGGTATCCCGTCGTGCGGGAAGTCCTGCCGGGCCACCACCGTGCCACGCAGATCCGTCAGGCCGAAGCTGGACCCGGGGACGCCGATGTGCACGCCCGCGACGAGTGGCCCGCCCGCGTCGCCGGTGTGCAGGTCCACCGGGATCTGTGGTCGGCCCACACCGCTCGCGGCGACCAGCTCGGGCACCTCGCGCACCAGGCCGAGCCGGGTCAGGTCGGTGCACTGCCGGGACACGGCCGCCGGACTCAGCCCGGCCAGCCGGGCGATGCCACTGCGGGCCACCGGGCCGTGGTCCTGGCGACTGGGGGCAGGCCCGGGTGTCAGGCGTATTGCAAGGTCGTGAAGCCGACCCGGGACACGTTGACCGGCCATCAGCACGATGCCCAAGCTCGTGGACCACGCGCTTCACCTGCGCGGATTTCCTTCCGCTCCGACAGCAACGAACCCGGCACCCGCCCCGGCGAAGGGACTCTCATGACGTTCATCGCACCCGCCGCGACCGCCACCGCCACCGCCCTCACCGTCGAGAAGATCGGAGGCCGCCTGGGGGCCGTGATCTCCGGAGTGCGGCTCGGCGGCGACCTGGACGAGGCCACCGTGGCCGCGATCCGGGCCGCCGCGCTCCAGCACAAGGTCGTCTTCTTCCGCGACCAGCACCACCTCGACGCCGAGAGCCACGAGGCGTTCGGCAGGCTCCTCGGCGAGCCCGTCGCGCACCCCACCGTGCCGTCCGCCGATGGCCGTTACGCGTTCCCCATCGACAACGAGCACGGCGGGCGCGCCAACCAGTGGCACACGGACGTCACGTTCGTGCCCGCGTATCCGGCGTTCTCCATCCTGCGCGCCGAGGTCATCCCGCCGTACGGCGGCAACACCCTCTGGTCCAACACCGCCGCCGCCTACGCCAACCTCCCCGAGCCGCTGCGGGTGCTGGCCGACAGCCTGCGCGGGGTGCACACCAACGACTACGACTACGCCGCCTCACGTCCCAACGCACCGGCGGCGGCGCTGAAGCAGCACCTCACGGTGTTCACCGCGATCAAGTTCCAGACCGAGCACCCGGTGGTGCGTGTGCACCCCGAGACCGGCGAACGCACCCTGATCCTGGGGAACTTCATTCAGAAACTCACCGGCTTCAACGGCCGGGACTCGCGCGCCCTCATCGACATCCTCCAGTCGCACGTCGAACGTCCGGAGAACACCCTGCGCTGGCAGTGGCGCGCCGGTGACGTCGCCATCTGGGACAACCGCGCGACCCAGCACTACGGCGTCGACGACTCCGACGCCCATGAGCGCACCCTGCGCCGCGTCACCATCGACGGCGATGTGCCGGTCGGTGTGGACGGCCGCCGCTCGGTGCTGCTGGCGCCGGAATCGGTGCCCGAGCCCGCCCACGGAATCGCCTCGGGCGGCTCCACCGACGGGGTG
>NZ_JBHWJI010000099.1:0-19318 GCF_042731515.1 Streptomyces sp. NPDC059850 | reverse complement strand
CGGCAGACGACACCCCATCGCCACAATCGCCACCGGATCATCCGACACCGCCCCCACCACAGCCGAACCCACAGCCCCCACCGACTCGGCCGACCGGTCCCCCACCAACTCCACCCGCAAGAACTCCGCCAACACCACCGGCGACGGATAATCGAAAATCAACGTCGCGGGCAACCGCAGCCCCGACACCGCATTCAACCGATTGCGCAACTCCACCGCCGTCAGCGAATCAAACCCCAGATCACTGAACGACTGCCGCGCACCCACACTCCCCGCACCCGCATGCCCCAGCACCACCGCCACCTCACCACACACCACATCCACCAACACCCGCCCCTGCTCCTCACCCGACAACCCCACCAACCGACCGGCCAAGGACTCACCGGTGGCGTTGGCGGCGGTGCCCGCAGTGCGGCGTCGCGGCTGGCGTACGAGTCCGCGCAGCATCGCGGTCAGCTGGCCCGCCTCCGCCTGCTGGGCAAAGGACGCGAAGTCGAACTTCGCCAGCACCATTGCCGATGCCTCGGCATCGAGGCCGACGTCGAACAGCGCCATGCCCTCATCGGAGGACAACGGCTTGATGCCGCTGCGACTCATCCGGGCCTGGTCGGCCTGGTCGAGCGCGCTGGTCATCCCGCTGGCCTCGCCCCACAGACCCCAGGCGAGGGACACGGCGGGCAGCCCCTGCGCCCGACGCCACTGCGCGAAGGCATCCAGGAACGCATTCGCCGCCGAGTAGTTGCCCTGGCCCGGACCACCGAGCACGCCGGACGCGGAGGAGAACAGGACGAACGCGTCCAAGTCCAGTTCGGCGGTCAGCTCGTGCAGCATCAACGCCGCATCGACCTTCGGCCGGAACACCGCGCCCAACCGCTCCGCCGAAAGGCTCCCGATCACACCGTCATCGAGCACACCCGCCGTATGCACCACACCCGTCAGCGGCGCATCCGCCGGAACCCCCGCAAGCAGCTCGCGCAGAGAATCGCGGTCGGCCACATCACACGCCACCACTCGGACGTTCACTCCGAGCTTCTCCAGCTCGCTGTTCAAGTCCTCGGCTCCGGCCGCCGCCATACCCCGGCGGCTGGCGAGCACCAGGTTGCGTACGCCGTGCACCGATACGAGGTGGCGAGCGACCACACCGCCCAATGTCCCCGTGCCACCGGTGATGAGGACCGTGCCCTCGGGATTCAGCGGGGGCACGGACATGGCCTGCTTCGCAGCTGAGCGCACCAGCCGCGGCACGTATACCGCGCCTGCTCGAACTGCCACCTGTGGCTCGTCCGAGGCCAGCGCGGTCGCGAGCAGCTCATCGGACGGCTCACCACCGTCGATGTCCACCAACACCACCCGGCCGGGGTTCTCCGCCTGCGCGGAACGCACCAACCCCCACACCGCCGCCCCCGCAGGATCCACCACCTCAGCATCGCGCTCCACGCCCACAGCGCCCTCGGTGACCACCACCAGACGACCGGAGTCCTCAGAGGCCAGGAACGTCTGCAACTGGCCCAACACCTCGGCACACAGGCCGTGAACCCCCTCGGCCCCCACCACACCAGACCGCGCCCGCACCACCGACGCGGCCTCAACCGGCTCCGGACCCACCTCCGCCCGGGTCGCCAGCGGGGACCACTCCACCCGGAACAGCGCATCGCTCCCGGCCGCCGCCCTCAACTGCTCATCAGCAACAGCCCGCAACGCCAACGACTCCACCGACGCCACCGGCACACCCGCACCATCAGCGATCTCCAACGACAACGCCCGCGCACCCGCAGACGACAACCGCACCCGCAACACCGACGCACCCGCCGCATGCAACGTCACACCATTCCACGCGAACGGCAACAACACCCCATCCCCACCAGACCCACCCGACTCCACAAACGCCCCCGCATGCAACGCCGCATCCAACAACGCCGGATGCAACCCAAACCCCGACTCACCCCCCGCAGACTCCGCCCCCAAAGCAACCTCGGCAAACACCTCACCACCACGCCGCCACACCGACCGCAACCCCTGAAACACCGGCCCATACCCATAGCCGCGCCCAGCCAGCTCCTCATACAGACCCGACACATCCACGGCCTCGGCCCCCTCCGGGGGCCACACCTCAAAGGAGTGGTCAGGGGCGGGTGCCTGGCTCGCGAGCTGACCGCTGGCATGGCACGTCCACGGCGCCTCCGACACCGCATCGTCGGCCCGCGAATACACCGCGACCGAACGCACACCATCGGCCTGCGCCCCACCAACCGACACCTGCACCCGCACCGCGCCCGACTCCGGCAGAACCAACGGAGCCTCGATCACCAACTCCCGCAACGACCCCGCGCCCACCTCATCCCCGGCACGGACCGCCAACTCCACCAACGCCGCACCCGGCAACAACACCACACCCGACACCGCATGATCAGCCAGCCACGGCTGCACACCCAACGACAACCGACCACTGCACACCACACCACCCGAGTCCGGCACCGACATGACGGTGGTGAGCAGCGGGTGTTCGGCCGCGAGGGCACCGTCGACTGCCGAGACGGTCGAGGTGAGCCAGTAGCGCTGTCGCTGGAAGGCGTACGTCGGCAAGTCGACGCGGCGCGCACCCGTCCCCGTGAACACCGCCTCCCAGCCCACCACGACACCGCGCGTGTGCAGCCGTCCTACGGCGGTGAGCAGCGCCCGACGCTCATCGGCCACATCACGACGCAACGACGGCACACCGCCCTCGCCCACCATCGCAGTCAGCACACCATCAGGGCCCAGCTCCAGGAACGTGGCCACACCCTGCCCCCGCAAGGTCTCTGCCCCATCAGCGAACCGGACCGTGCCGCGTACGTGCTCGACCCAGTACTCCGGCGAACACAGCCGCTCGGGCTCGGCCAGCTCACCCGTCACGTTCGACACCACCGGCAGACGCGGCGCCGCATAGCTCAACCCGGCCACGACCTGGCGGAAGTCCTCCAACATCCCGTCCATCAACGGCGAGTGGAAAGCATGCGACACCCGCAACCTCTTCACCCGGCGGCCCTCAAACCCTCCGGCCACCGCCATCACCGCGTCCTCGACCCCGGACAGCACCAGCGATGCCGGACCGTTGATCGCCGCAATGCTCACGCCATCCGTCAGCAACGGGGCGACCTCGTCCTCGGTCGCCTCGACGGCCACCATTACGCCACCCTCGGGCAGGGCCTGCATCAAACGGCCCCGCGCCACCACCAACGCCGCCGCATCTTCCAGCGACCACACACCCGCCACGAACGCCGCCGCCACCTCGCCGATCGAATGCCCCGCAACGAAATCCGGCCGCACACCCCACGACTCCACCAACCGGAACAGCGCCACCTCGATGGCAAACAGTGCGGGCTGCGCAAACCCGGTCTGATCCAACAGCTCCGACTCCCCGAACACCACCTCCTTCAACGACCGCCCCAGCAGACCATCCACGGCCCCGCACACCTCGTCGAACGCCTCAGCGAACACCGGATACGACGCATACAACCCACGCCCCATCCCCACCCGCTGCGAACCCTGACCCGTGAACACCACACCCAACCGACCAGCCACCACCTCCTCACCACGCACCGCACCCAGCACATCCCGCGCCTCATCAACAGACTCCGCCACCACCACCGCCCGGTGATCAAAGCGCGCCCGCGACATCGCCAACGAAAAGCCCAAATCAGCAAGGCTCACTTCGCGACCACAGTCCAGATACGACGCCAGCCGCCCTACCTGTGCCTCCAGCGCATCGGCAGTCTTCGCCGACACCACCAACGGCACGGGACCATCGAACACCGCGCGCTCGGCGTCCTCGTCCTCGACGGACTCCAGCACCACATGCGCGTTCGTCCCGCTGATACCGAACGACGACACCGCCGCACGCCTCGGCCGATCCACCTCCGGCCACTCACGCGCCTCCGTCAGCAACTCCACCGCACCCGCCGACCAATCAACCTTCGGCGACGGCTCATCCACATGGAGCGTCTTCGGCAGCACACCCCGCCGCATCGCCTCCACCATCTTGATGACGCTGGCGACTCCGGCCGTCGCCTGGGTGTGGCCGATGTTGGACTTCAACGAGCCCAGCCACAGGGGGTGGTCCGCGCTGCGCCCCTGGCCGTACGTGGCCAGCAGCGCCTGGGCCTCGATCGGGTCGCCCAGCGACGTACCCGTTCCATGCGCCTCGACCGCGTCGATGTCCGTGCCGATGAGACCGGCGTTGGCGAGGGCCTGGCGGATGACCCGCTGCTGCGACGGGCCGTTCGGCGCGGTCAGGCCGTTCGAGGCACCGTCCTGGTTGACCGCGCTGCCCCGTACCACCGCCAGCACCTGGTGCCCGTTCGCCCGCGCGTCCGACAACCGCTCCAGCAACAGCAGACCGACACCCTCGCCCCACGCCGTACCGTCCGCACCCGCCGCGAACGCCTTGCACCGGCCGTCCGGGGCAAGACCACGCTGCCGCGAGAACGCGACGAAGGCACCCGGGGTGGCCATGACCGCGACGGCACCGGCCAGCGCCATCGAGCACTCGCCCGAGCGCAGCGCCTGCGCGGCCAGGTGGATCGCCACCAGCGCCGAGGAGCATGCCGTGTCGATGGTGACCGCCGGGCCTTCGAAGCCGAAGCTGTAGGCCACGCGCCCCGAGGCCACGGCGCCCGCGCTGCCCGTGAGCGCATAGCCTTCGGCGCCCTCCTCGCCGCCCTCGAGGCTGGCGATGTAGTCCTGCGGCTTGGTCCCGGCGAACACGCCCACACTGCGTCCGCGCAGCGTGGCCGGGTCGATACCGGCCCGCTCGAACACCTCCCACGAGGTCTCCAGCAACAGCCGCTGCTGCGGGTCCATCGCCAGCGCCTCACGCGGGCTGATCCCGAAGAACGCCGCGTCGAAGTCCGTGGCGCCGTCGATGAAGCCGCCTTCCCTGACGTACGACTTCCCGGAACGCTCGGGGTCCGGGTCGAAGACGCCGTCGACGTCCCAGCCCCGGTCGGACGGGAAGGGGCCGATGCCATCGGTACCACCGGCGACGAGTTCCCACAGGTCCTCGGGCGACGCCACCCCACCCGGCAGACGGCAGCTCATGGCCACGATCGCGATCGGGTCCGTCTTCTCGGACTCGATCTCACGCAGCCGCGTACGGGCCTGCGAAAGGTCGGCGAGCGCGCGCTTGAGGTAGCCGCGGAGCTTGTCGTCGTTCGTCATGGGAGGTCTCTTCCTCAGGAGGTTCGGGCGGTGGCACCGGCGGTCACGAGGAGCCCAGCTCGCTCTCGGCGAAGTCGAAAAGCTCGTCGTCGGAGGCGGATTCGAAGTCGAACCCCTCATCGGCCTCGAAGGCGCCGCCGGACGACGCCCACCTGGTGGCCAGGGCCTGAAGGCGCTTGGCCACCTGCGTTTTCACCGTGTCGTCCAGGGACGCGGCGCCGAATACCGCTTCCATGCGGTCGAGTTCGGACAGCACGGACACCTCAGCGGTGACCAGCTGGCCCAACAGATGCTCGGCGAGAGCAGCAGGGGTCGGATGGTCGAACACCGCTGAGGCGGGCAGGGTCAGCCCCGTAGCGGCCGCGAGCCGGTTGCGCAGCTCCACGCCGGTGAGGGAGTCGAACCCGATGTCCTTGAAGGCACGGTCCGGCGCGATGACGTCCCTGCCCGGTCGGCCGAGGACGGTCGCCGCGTCACCGCGTACGAGTTCCACCAGGGCGCGCCGTTGCTCCGGTGCGGGCATCAACGCCAGGCGGTCGGCCAGGGACGTGCCCACCGTGGCCGTGGCCGCGCCACTCGCGCTCGCGGTGCGGCGAGGCCGACGTACCAGCCCGCGCAGCATCGGCGGCAGGCGGTCCGCCCCCGCCTGTTCCGCCAGCGAGGCGAAGTCGAACTTCACGGGCGCCAGCACCGCGTCCTCGCCGAGCAGACCGATGTCGAACAGGGCCATGCCCTCTTCGGACGACAGGGGCTTGATACCGGCACGGCTCAACCGGGCCAGATCCGCCGCGCCCAGCGTCCCTGTCATGGCGCTGGATTCGGCCCACTGGCCCCAGGCCAGGGACACGGCGGGCAGACCCTGCGCCCGGCGCCACTGCGCGAAGGCGTCCAAGTAGGCATTGGCCGCCGCGTAGTTGCCCTGCCCAGGGCCACCGATCATGCCGGACGCGGACGAGTACAGGACGAACGCGTCGAGGCCGAGTTCGGCGGTCAGCTCGTGCAGCACCCATGCCGCATCGACCTTCGGCCGGAACACCCCGCCCAGCCGGTCCGGGGTCAGGCTCGCGATCACACCGTCATCGAGCACACCGGCGGTGTGCACCACACCGGTCAATGGCCTGCTCTCGGGTACGGCGTCCAGCACCGCCCGCAGGGAATCGCGATCCGCCACATCGCACGCGACCAGTTCGACGCTCGCCCCGAGCCCTTCCAGCTCGGCCTTCAGCTCTTCGGCGCCTGCCGCCGCCGGTCCACGGCGGCTGACCAGCACCAGGTGGCGTACACCGTGGACGGACGCCACATGACGGGCGACCACACCGCCCAGTGTCCCGGTGCCACCCGTGATCAGGACCGTGCCCTCGGGGTTCAGCACCCGCTCCGCACCGGCCCGGGTGGAAGTCGTGGCGCTCCGGGCCAGGCGCGGTGCGTAGACGTTCCCCGCGCGCACCGCCACCTGCGGCTCACGGGAAGCCAGCACACCCGCGAGCACCTCATCAGCGGGCTGCTCGTCCACGTCCATCAGCACGATGCGGTCCGGGTTCTCGGCCTGGGCCGAGCGCACCAGGCCCCACACCGCAGCACCTGCGGGGTCGGTCACCTCCGCGTCGCCGGACACTCCGACCGCGCCCCGCGTCACCACGACCAGACGGTTCGTGGCAGAGGCAGAGTCAGAGAAGGCCTGCAGCCCGGAGAGAACGTGCGCGACGAGCGCGTGCACACCATCGGCTCCGTCCTGGGAGGACGTGGCTTCCAGGACGGTCGCGTCACCGATACCGGTATCGCCCTCAGGCCGAAGCACCAGCTGCGACCACTCGACGCGGAACAGCGCGTCGTGTCCGGCCGTCGTCCTCAGCTCCTCATCGGCGATCTCCCGCAGTACGAGCGAGTCCACCGACGCGACCGGCGCTCCTCCCGCATCGGCGATCTCCATCGCCATCGACGCGGGGCCGGTGGGCGACAGCCGTACCCGCAGCTCCGACGCGTCGGCGGCGTGCAGGGTCACGCCACACCATTCGGCGGCCCGACCCGGCAGACCGGCGGCCTGTGCCGCAGCCTCCAGAAGCGCCGGGTGGATGCCGAACCGCCCGGCAGCGCCGATGTGTCGCGCACCGAGTCCGATCTCGGCGAAGACATCGGTGCCGCGCGTCCACAGCTGGCTCACCTCTCCGGGGAGGCCTTCGACCGAGGCGGGCTCCGCGTCGGCCGGAGGCCATACGTCCAGGTCCGTCGAGGGCCGCGCCGACTCGGCGGTCGCCAGTGTCCCGGTCGCGTGACGGGTCCAGAGTGCATCGCCCTTCCCGGGCCGGGAGTAGATGCTCACCGGCCGCTCGCCCGTGTCATCCGAGGCGCCCACCGAGACCTGTACCCGTACCGACCCTGTTTCCGGCAGCACGAGCGGAGCGTCGCTCACCAGCTCCGACAGCGACCCGGCACCGATCTCGTCACCCGCGCGCAGCGCCAACTCGACCAGCGCGGACCCGGGTACGACGTGCACACCCGCCACCAGGTGATCGGCGAGCCACGGCTGTGCGCTCAACGACAACCGACCGGTGCACAGCACACCGCCGGTGTCCGGAACGGCCACCACGGTGCTGAGCAGCGGATGATCCATTGACACATCGCTCGTGGCCGGTGCGGCCGCGGCGAGCCAGAAGTGCTCCCGCTGGAAGGGGTACGTGGGCAGGTCGACGCGGCGCGCGTCCGTCCCCGCGAACACCTGCGTCCAGTCGACTGCGATGCCGCGCGTGTGCAGCCGTCCTACGGCGGTGAGCAGCGCCCGACGCTCATCGGCCACATCGCGGCGCAGGGTGGGTACGCCACCCTCGCCGGTCATCGCGGTCAGGACACCATCAGGGCCCAGCTCCAGGAACGTAGCCACACCCTGCCCCCGCAGAGCCTCCACTCCGTCGGCGAAGCGGACCGTGCCGCGTACGTGCTCGACCCAGTACTCCGGCGAACACAGCCGCTCAGGGTCGGCCAGCTCACCGGTCAGGTTCGACACCACCGGCAGGCGCGGCGGCGCATACGTCAACCCGGCCACGACCTGGCGGAAGTCCTCCAGCATCCCGTCCATCAACGGCGAGTGGAAGGCATGCGATACCCGCAGCTTCTTGACCCGACGGCCCTCAAACCCTCCGGCCACCGCCATCACCGCGTCATCGGCCCCGGAGAGCACCAGCGATGCCGGACCGTTGATCGCCGCAATGCTCACGCCATCGGTCAGCAGCGGGGCGACTTCGTCCTCGGTGGCCTCGACAGCGACCATCACGCCACCCTCGGGCAGGGCCTGCATCAAACGGCCCCGCGCCACCACCAGCGCCGCCGCGTCCTCCAGCGACCACACACCCGCCACAAACGCCGCCGCCACCTCGCCAATCGAATGCCCCGCAACGAAATCCGGCCGCACACCCCACGACTCCACCAGCCGGAACAACGCCACCTCGACAGCGAACAACGCAGGCTGCGCAAACCCCGTCTGATCCAGCAGCTCCGACTCCCCGAACACAACGTCCTTCAGCGACCGCCCCAGCAGACCATCCACGACCGCGCAGACCTCGTCGAACGCCTCAGCGAACACCGGATACGACGCGTACAGCCCGCGCCCCATCCCGATCCGCTGCGAGCCCTGGCCCGTGAACAGCACACCGAGTCGGCCAGAACTCACGTCCTCACCGCGCACGGCGGACAGCGCATCCCGCGCCTCATCAGCGGACTCCGCAACCACCACCGCACGGTGATCAAAATGCGCCCGCGACATCGCCAGCGAGAACGCCACATCCGCCAGGCTCACCCCCGGGTGAGCCTCCAGATACGACGCCAGCTGCTCCGCCTGCGCACCCAGCGCATCCGCCGACTTCGCCGACACCACCAACGGCACCGCACCATCGGAGACCACGCGCTCAGCAACCTCGTCCTCGACGGATTCGAGAATCACATGCGCGTTCGTGCCGCCGATGCCGAAGGCCGACACACCTGCGCGCCTCGGCCGGTCCGCCTCCGGCCACTCACGCGCCTCCGTCAGCAACTCCACCGCACCCGCCGACCAATCCACCGCCGACGTCGCCTCATCCACGTGCAGCGTCTTCGGCAGCACACCCCGCCGCATCGCCTCCACCATCTTGATCACACCGGCCACGCCCGCCGTGGCCCCGGTGTGGCCGATGTTGGACTTCAGGGCTCCCAGCCACAGGGGACGGTCCTCGGCACGCTCCTGGCCGTACGTGGCCAGCAGCGCCTGCGCCTCGATCGGATCGCCCAGCGACGTACCCGTCCCATGCGCCTCCACCGCATCCACATCGGCGGCCGACACACCCGCGTTGGCGAGGGCCTGCCGGATCACCCGCTGCTGCGACGGGCCGTTCGGTGCCGTCAGACCGTTCGAGGCGCCGTCCTGGTTGACCGCGCTGCCCCGTACCACCGCCAGCACCTGGTGCCCGTTCGCCCGCGCGTCCGACAGCCGCTCCAGCAGCAGCAGGCCGACGCCCTCGGCCCAGCCCGTACCGTCCGCGCCATCGGCGAACGCCTTGCAGCGGCCGTCCGGGGCGAGGCCGCGCTGGCGCGAGAACTCCACGAACACGCCCGGGGAGGACATCACAGCGACGCCTCCGGCCAAGGCCATCGAGCACTCGCCGGTCCGCAGGGCCTGGGCCGCGGAATGCAACGCCACCAACGACGACGAGCACGCCGTGTCGATGGTGAGCGCGGGCCCTTCGAGTCCCAGCGCGTAGGAGATACGCCCGGAGGCGACACTGCCCGCGCTGCCGGTCAGCGCGTACCCTTCCGTGCCCTCGGCGCCGCCACCGAGGCGTGGGGTGTAGTCCTGCGATCCCATGCCGGTGAACACGCCGACGTCCTTGCCCCGCATGGACGTGGGGTCGATTCCGGCCCGTTCGAAGACCTCCCAGGAGGTTTCCAGCAACAGCCGCTGCTGCGGGTCCATGGCAAGTGCCTCGCGGGGGTTGATGCCGAAGAATCCGGCGTCGAAGGCCGCGACGTCGTGCAGGAAGCCGCCACGGCGCACATAGGACGTGCCTGCGGCGTCCGGGTCGTCGGAGAAGAGGTGCTCCAGGTCCCAGCCTCGGTCGGTCGGGAAGTCGCGGCCCCCTTCGCGCCCCTCGGCCAGCAGTGTCCACAGCTCCTCGGGGGTCCGTACGCCACCGGGCAGCCGGCAGCTCATCGCCACGATCGCGATGGGGTCGTCGGAAGCCGAGCCCATCTCACCGGGAGAAACCACAGCAGTGGCAGAAGCGGCCGAGGCTGCCTCGCCAAGGAGTTCCGTACGCAGATACTCGGCCAGCGCCACCGGGTTCGGGTAGTCGAAGACCAGGGTGGCGGGCAGCCGCAGCCGGGTGGCGGCGGCCAGGCGGTTGCGCAGCTCCACCGCCGTGACCGAGTCGAACCCGATCTCCTTGAACGCCCGCTCGGCCGCCACGGTGTCACGGTCCACGTGTCCCAGTACCGAACCCGCCTCCCCGCGCACCAGATCGGTCAGCGTCCGCCGCTGCTCGGCCTCGGGCAGGTCCAGCAGCTGGGCGCGGAGTGCGGAGGCGACGGCGTCCGGCTCGTCCTCGTCGGTGGCCGCCAGCAGCTCGGTGACTTCCGGAAGGCCGCGCAGCAGCGGTCGCGGCCGTGCCAGGCTGAACGTCGGGGCGAAGCGGCTCCAGTCGATTCCGGCGACGACCAGATGTGTCCGGTCGTGCTCGACGCCCTGCACCAGGGCGGAGACGGCGAGCTGGGGGTCCATGAGGATGACGCCGAGCCGGGTCATCTCGGCGGCCATCGCCTCGTCCACCATGCCACCGCCCGCCCAGGCGCCCCAGGCGATCGACGTGGCGGTGAGGCCTCGGGCGCGGCGGCGGTGGGCCAGGGCGTCGAGGTAGGCGTTGGCACCGGCGTACGAGGTGAGACCGGAGCTGCCCCAGGCGGTGGCGCCGGAGGAGAACAGCACGAACGCGTCCAGATCGCGATCGGCCAGCAGCTCATCGAGGTGCCGGGCCCCGGCGATCTTGGCACGGCCCATCTCGACGAACCGCTCCACGTCGAGTTCGGACAGGGGCGCCTCGGTCTGGTTCGCCCCGGCGAGGTGCAGTACGGCAGTCAGGGGGTGCTCGTCGGGGACGAGGTCGAGCAGCCCGGCCACGGCGTCGCGGTCGGCGACGTCGCAGGCGGTGATGGTCACCTGTGCGCCCCGTTCCTCCAGCTCGGCGCGGAGGTCGGCGGCGCCGGGCGCGTCGGCGCCACGGCGACTGGTCAGGATGAGATGTCCGGCGCCCTGCTCGGCCACCCACCGGGCCACATGCGCTCCGGTGCCACCCGTGCCACCGGTGATCAGTACGGTCCCGCGTGGTGTCCAGGGGGTGGCGGGCGAGCCGTCCAGGGGCGCGCGCAGCATGCGACGGGCGTACAGACCGCCGGTACGAACGGCGAGCTGGTCTTCGCCGTCGGCCGCCGCCAGCGCCGCGCAGAGCAGCCCGATCGCGCCGCCATCGGCGTCGGCGGGCAGGTCGACCAGCCCGCCCCAGGTGTCCGGGTGGTCCAGTGCCAGTACCGTGCCGACACCCCACATCATGTGCTGGAGTTCGCTGGTCAGCTCGGCGGAGTCGGCCACCGCGACACCACCGGAGGTCACTGCCCACAGGGGTGCGGCGATCCCCGCGTCACTGAGTGCCTGCACCAGGGCGACCGTGTTGATCGTGCCCTGGGACCAGGTGGAATGGACGGGGTGGGGGCGGTCGTCAAGCGCGAGGAGCGAGAGGACACCGGCCACCGGCTCGTCCGGCAGCAGCGCGGCGAGTTGCTCGCGGTCGTGGCCGTCGACCTCGACGCGGAGGATGTGCAGGCCGTGTTCGGTCAGGCCGTCGAGGATGGTGTCGGCGAGGGTGCTTCGCTCGGCGCCGAGCGCCACCAGCCAGGTGCCGGAAGCCGTGTGGGGACCGGGGTTCACCCGCTCCCAGTCGAGACGGTAGCGCCATCCGTCGACAACGGACTGTTCGTGGCGTCGCCGCCGCCAGGACGACAGCGCGGGCACCACCTGGTCCAGCACGGAGGCGTCCAGGTGCAGGTCATCGGCGAGCAAGCTGGTGTTTCCGGCGTCGATGGCGGCCCAGAAGGCGGCGTCGACCGGGTCGGCCTGCGTGGGCCTTTCCCCCGCGTCGAGCCAGTAGCGCTGGTGTTGGAAGGGGTAGGTGGGCAGGGTGACGTGGCGGGTGTCGGCCTGGTCGAACGCGACCGTCCAATCCACCTCCACGCCCGCTACGTACGCCTCACCCACCGACCGCAGGAAGCGGTCCAGGCCGCCTTCGTCACGCCGCAGCGACCCGATGACGGCACCGTCCACACCGGCCGCCTCCATCGACTCACCCAACACGAACCCGAGCACCGGGTGCGGGCTCATCTCCACGAACACCCGCTGACCACCAGCCAGCAGCTGGTCGGTCACCTCACCCAGCAGCACCGTCTGGCGCAGATTGCGGTACCAGTACGCCGCGTCCAGGCCAGCGGTGTCGATCACCTCACCGGTCACCGTCGAGTGGAACGGAACCGGCGAGGACACCGGACGCACCGAGCCCAGCACCTCCACCAACTCCGCCTCGATCTCCTCCACCTGGACCGAATGCGAGGCGTAATCCACCGGAACGCGGCGAACCCGCACCCCCTCCGACTCCAGCGCCTCCGTCAGGGCGTCCAGCGCGGCTACCTCACCGGCCACCACCGTGGACGACGGGCCATTGACCGCCGCCACCGACAGCCCCTCACCCAACCGCGATGCCACCGCGTCCGCCGACAGCGCCACCGACGCCATCCCGCCACCACCGGCCAGCCGCGACGCGATCACCTGACTGCGCCGCGCCACCACCAACGCACCATCCTCCAGAGACAACCCACCCGCCACACACGCCGCCGCGATCTCCCCCTGCGAGTGCCCCACCACCGCGACGGGCTCCACACCGAACGACCGCCACAACCCCGCCAACGACACCATCACCGCCCACAACACCGGCTGCACCACATCCACCCGCTCCAACATGGCCTCATCGCCCAGCGCGTCGCGGAGCGACCAGTCCACGAAGGTTGCTAGGGCCTCTTCACACGCGGTCATGTGCTCCGCGAACACCGGGGACGACGCGATCAGTTCGCTGGCCATCCCCACCCACTGCGCCCCCTGCCCCGGGAACACGAACACCACATCACCGGCGCCCACACCACCTGAACCCGAGCCCGCACCCGACACCCCCGCCAGCCCAGACACGGCGTCACCACGCGAACCCGCCACCACCACACCTCGGTGGTCGAATTCCGATCGCGCGGCCAACGAAGCCGCTACATCGGCGAGTTCTGCGGCTGGCTGATCGTTCAGGAAGGTGGCCAGACGCCCGGCCTGGGCGGTCAGCGCCTCCGGCGACTTCGCGGACAGCACCAGCGGCACCACACCCCCCGATGCCGGAACGCGCTCGACGACCTCGCTCTCCACCGCTTCGAGAATCACGTGCGCGTTGGTGCCGCTGAGCCCGAAGGAGGAGACACCGGCGCGGCGCGGCTCATCGCGCCGGGGCCACTCGCGGGCCTCGGTCAGCAGTTCCACGGCGCCAGCCGACCAGTCCACTTCCGGGGTCGGGGCGTCGACATGGAGGGTCTTCGGCAGCACACCGTGCCGCATCGCCTCCACCATCTTGATGACCCCGGCCACACCGGCCGCCGACTGGGCGTGGCCGATGTTCGACTTCAGCGAACCCAGCCACAGCGGACGGTCCTCGGCCCGCTCCTGCCCGTACGTCGCAATCAGCGCCTGCGCCTCGATCGGGTCACCCAGCGACGTGCCCGTCCCATGCGCCTCCACGGCGTCCACATCCACCGCCGACAACCGCGCATTCGCCAACGCCGCACGAATCACCCGCTGCTGCGCAGGACCATTCGGCGCCGTCAAACCGTTCGACGCACCATCCTGATTCACCGCCGAACCACGCACCACAGCCAACACCTCGTGGCCGTGCCGCCGGGCGTCCGACAACCGCTCCAACAACACCAGCCCCACACCCTCGGAGAAGCCGGTTCCGTTGGCGCCCGCCGCGAACGCCCTGCACCGGCCGTCCGGGGAGAGCCCGCGCTGACGGGAGAACTCCACGAACATCTGGCTGTCGGACATGACGGCGGCGCCACCCGCCAGCGCCATCTCCGACTCGCCGGAGCGCAGCGACTGCACGGCGAGGTGAATGGCCACCAGCGACGACGAACACGCGGTGTCCACCGTCACCGACGGGCCCTCCAGGCCCAGGGTGTACGACACCCGGCCCGAGGCGAAGCTGCCCGCGCTGCCGCGCCCCAGGTAGGCCTCCAGGTCCTCGGGGACCTCATGCACCCGGGGGGCGTAGTCGTGGTGCATCACCCCGGTGTAGAAGCCGATGTTCTGGCCGCGCAGGGCGGTCGGAGCGATTCCGGCCCGTTCGAAGACCTCCCACGAGGTCTCCAGCAGCAGCCGCTGCTGCGGATCCATCGCCAGCGCCTCACGCGGGGAGAGCCCGAAGAACCCGGCGTCGAATCCCGTGGCGTCCTCGATGAACCCGCCCTCGCGGACATAGGACTTCCCGGGCACGTCGGGGTCGGGGTCGTACAGCCCCGCCACGTCCCAGCCACGGTCCGTGGGGAATTCGGTGATGCCGTCGACGCCCTCGGACACCAGTCGCCACAGGTCTTCCGGCGAGGCCACTCCGCCCGGCAGACGGCAGGCCATGCCGACGATGGCGATCGGCTCCCACGCCTTCTCCTCGACCTCGCGCAGTCGCCGCGTGGCCTGACGTGCGGTGGCGACGGCCTTGTTGAGGTAGTCGCGGTACTTCGTGTTGTCCACCATGGAAGGTCAAGCTCCTCGCGGGAATCCAGCGGGCCGGGGCGTCAGGAATCACTGAATTCGTCAGGAAATGCTGAATTCGTTGTCGATGATGTCGAAGACCTCGTCGTCGCTCACCGACGCGAGATCGTCGTCGCTCTCGCCCGTGGTGGTGAGGGAGTCCGGGCTCCACTTGGCCGCAAGGGCCTGGAGGATGGTCGTGACCCGGTTGCGCACGGCGGGGTCCTCGGCCACCGAGGCGAGCGCGGCGGCCAGCTTCTCGGCCTCGGTCACCGCGTGGTGGACGGCAGGGCCGCTGTCCGGGACCAGTCCCTCGCGCAGATGGCGCACCAGGACTTCCGGTGTCGGGTGGTCGAAGAGCAGGGTGGCGGGCAGGCGCATGCCGGTGGCGGCGGACAGCTTGTTCCGCAGTTCGACGGCCGTGAGCGAGTCGAGCCCCAGTTCCTGGAAGGCCCGGCCTGGTGCGATGGCCCGCACATCGGTGTGGCCGAGCACCACCGCCGCCTCCGCGCGCACCAGCTCCAGGAGGATGTCCGTCTGCTCGTCCTCGGTGAGTCCGGCCAGCCGCCGGTGCAGTGAACCGGCCGTGGCGAGGTCGGTACGCCGCGCCCTGGCCTCGGCGGCGACGATGCGGCGGACCTCGGGCACACCCTGCAACAGGGCGCTCGGCCGGGCGGAGGTGAAGGCGGGGACGAACTTCTTCCAGTCGATGCTCGCGATGGTCATCGTGGTCTCGCCGCCGGTCAGCAGCTGTTCCAGCGCGGAGAGCATCAGCTCGGGCGGTACGGGGCCGATGCCCTGGCGGCGCAGCTGTGGCGCCGAGGTGGCGTCGACCATGCCACCGCCCGCCCAGGCTCCCCAGGCCACCGAGGTGGCGGGCTTGCCAAGGCTCCGCCGGTGCTGGGCGAGGGCGTCCAGGAAGGCGTTTCCGGAGGAGTAGGCGCTCTGGTTGCCGCTCCCCCACACCCCGGCGATGGAGGAGAACAGCACGAACGCGTCGAGGGAGGTGCCGTCGAGCAGTTCGTCGAGGTGTGCGGCTCCGGCGGTCTTCGCGGACACGATGTCGGCGAATTCCGCCACGGTGGTGTCGGCGAGGGCACCGAAGCCGTTGACTCCGGCGGCGTGCACCACGGCCCGCACCTGGTCGCCGTCGGTCTCCAGCTGCCGCAGGAGGTCTGCGAGCCCCTGCCGGTCCGCCACATCGCACGCGCTGAGGGTCACGCGGACGCCCGTCGCGGTGAGTTCGGCCTCCAGTGCGGTGGCGCCGGGGCTGTCCGCTCCACGGCGGCTGACGAGGACGAGGTGTTCCGCGCCCTTTCCGGCGAGCCACCTCGCGACATGGGCGCCGAGCGCGCCCGTACCGCCGGTGATGAGGACCGTGCCCGAGGGCTGCCACGAGGGCTCCCCCGTGGTGTGGTCCAGCTGCGCCCGCTCCAGGCGGCGTACGAACACACCGTCCTCGCGCAGTGCGAACTGGTCCTCGCCCTCACAGCCCCCGCCCAGCACGGTGGCCCAGCGCGCGAGGGCTTCGGCGGGGAGCTTCTCGGGGAGGTCGACCAGTCCGCCCCAGCGCGCCGGGTGTTCCAGCGCGGCCACCTGGCCGAGCCCCCAGAGCGCGGCTTGGGCCGGGCCCCGTACCGGGTCGGTGTCGCCCGTGGTCACGGCGGCCTGGGTGACCGGCCACAGCGGTGCGTCGACTCCGGCGTCGCCGAGCGCCTGGACCAGGCCGAGCGTGGCCGCCAGCCCCTGGGAGACACCTGGCTGTCCGGGCAGCGCGGTCTCGTCCAGGGCGAGCAGCGACAGTACGCCGGTGATGTCGTGCTCGTCGGCGTGTTCACGGATCCGCTGGGTGAGCGCGGCCCGGTCGGTGTCGGTCACCGACAGCAGGAGGGGGTGTGCGCCGTGCTCGCTGAGCGCGGCGATACCCGCCTGGGTCACATCGCCGTCCGCGTGCGCTGCCGGGGCCACCACCAGCCAGGTGCCGGTGGTCGACGGTGCGTCGGGCAGTTCGACGGGCGCCCAGCCGGTCCGGTAGCCCCAGCGGTCGAGGCGGGATGCCCGGTTGTGCCGTGCCAGCCGCGCTTCGGCTAGCTGTTCCGGTGTGACCTGGCGCCCGATGAGGGCGTCGATCCGTGCGACGGGCATGCCGCTGTGGTCGGTGACGGTCACCTGCCACACATCGTCGCCCTGGGGTACGAAGTGTGCGCGCAGCCGTGAGGTGCCGTGCGCCCACAGGGCGACGCCGTTCCAGGAGAAGGGCAGCCGGGGAAGCCCGGTGCCGTAGATCAGCGGGGCGTGCAGCGACGCGTCCAGGAGCGCGGGGTGCAGGGCGAACCGGGCCGCGTCCTCCCGCTGCTGCTCCGGCAGCGCCACCTCGGCGAAGATTTCCTCGCCACGGGTCCACACCGCGCGCAGCCCCTGGAACGCGGGCCCGTATTCGTATCCCCGCTCCGCCAGGCGCTCGTACACCGTGTCGACGTCCAGCGGTACGGCGGTGGCCCCGGCCGGGGGCCAGGCCACCAGGGGCTCGGCGGGTTCCGGGCTCTCGGCCGCCAGGGTTCCTGCGGCGTGGCAGGTCCATTCCGCGGGGGTGCCCTCGGTCTCCCTCTCGGACTCGGGCTCGGGCCGGGAGTACACCGACACAGCCCGGCGGCCGGTCTCGTCCGGCCCGCCGACCTCGACGCGCACCTGGATGTCGCCGTCCTGGGGCAGGATCAGGGGCGCCTCGATCACCAGTTCCTCGATGACGCCGCAGTCGACCTCGTGGCCCGCGCGGAGGACCAGGTCCACGAAGCCGGTGCCGGGCAGGAGCGCCGTGCCCCACACCGCGTGGTCGGCCAGCCAGGAGTGCGTACGGGTGGACCAACGGCCGGTAAGGACAAGGCCGTTGGAGCCGGGCAGCTCCACTTCCGCGCCCAGCAGCGGATGGTCCGGTGTGGACAGCCCCGCCGTCGACACATCGCCCGCCGGGCGCCCGGCGCGCAGCCAGTAGCGCTGGCGCTGGAAGGGGTACGTGGGCAGGGTGACGTGGCGGGTGTCGGCCTGGTCGAACGCGACCGTCCAATCCACCTCCACGCCCGCTACGTACGCCTCACCCACCGACCGCAGGAAGCGGTCCAGGCCGCCTTCGTCACGCCGCAGCGACCCGATGACGGCACCGTCCACACCAGCCGCCTCCATCGACTCACCCAACACGAACCCGAGCACGGGGTGCGGGCTCATCTCCACGAACACCCGCTGACCACCAGCCAGCAGCTGGTCGGTCACCTCACCCAGCAGCACCGTCTGGCGCAGATTGCGGTACCAGTACGCCGCGTCCAGGCCAGCGGTGTCGATCACCTCACCGGTCACCGTCGAGTGGAACGGAACCGGCGAGGACACCGGACGCACCGAGCCCAGCACCTCCACCAACTCCGCCTCGATCTCCTCCACCTGGACCGAATGCGAGGCGTAATCCACCGGAACGCGGCGAACCCGCACCCCCTCCGACTCCAGCACCTCCGTCAGCGCGTCCAGCGCACCGACTTCACCGGCCACCACCGTGGACGACGGGCCATTGACCGCCGCCACCGACAGCCCCTCACCCAACCGCGATGCCACCGCGTCCGCCGACAGCGCCACCGACGCCATCCCGCCACCACCGGCCAGCCGCGACGCGATCACCTGACTGCGCCGCGCCACCACCAACGCACCATCCTCCAGAGACAACCCACCCGCCACACACGCCGCCGCGATCTCCCCCTGCGAGTGCCCCACCACCGCGACGGGCTCCACACCGAACGACCGCCACAACCCCGCCAACGACACCATCACCGCCCACAACACCGGCTGCACCACATCCACCCGCTCCAGGGCGAACTCATCCCCCAACACATCGAACAGAGACCAGCCCACATGAGGCGCCAACGCCTCGCCACACCGCTCCATCCACCCCGCGAAGACCTCGGACTCCGCCAACAGCTCCACCGCCATACCCACCCACTGCGCCCCCTGCCCCGGGAACACGAACACCACATCACCGGCGCCCACACCACCTGAACCCGAGCCCGCACTCGACAACCCCGCCAACCCGGACACGGCGTCGCCGTGCGAACCCGCCACCACCACACCCCGGTGGTCGAATTCCGATCGGGCGACCAACGAAGCGGCCACAGCGGCTAGTTCAGCGGTCGAGTGGTCGCTCAGGAAGGAGGCGAGGCGCCCGGCCTGGGCGGTCAGTGCCTCCGGCGACTTCGCGGACAGCACCAGCGGCACCACACCGCCAACCGCACCATCCGG
>NZ_JBHWJI010000098.1:0-20775 GCF_042731515.1 Streptomyces sp. NPDC059850 | reverse complement strand
ATTTGTGGCGCCTACTCCCGGCCCACCCCACGTTCTTCGGCGGTGGCGCCAAAAATATACGCGTCCAGGCCCCTGCCCCGGAGGCCCCGCCCCCGCACCCCGCAAACACACCCGCACAACCCCCGACCCGGCGCGCACACCCGCCCCGCGCGCCCTGGCGCTCGCAACCCGCAGTGCTAGCGGACCGCTACAAAGCCGTCCACGCCCCGCTCCGGACGCGCCGCGGGCGCGGCCGCCGCGTGGCCCACCGCCACCGCGCCCATCGGGTCCCAGTCCTCCGGCAGGTCCAGCACCTCCCGCACCACCGGTCGGCAGAACATCGTCGACGACACCCACGCCGACCCCAGCCGCTCGCCCGCCAGGGCGACCAGCAGGTTCTGCACCCCGGCTCCGGCCGCGACCACGAACATCTCCCGCTCCGCCGCGTTCCGCCGCGCGTCCGGGTACGTATGGGCGCCGTCCGCGACCAGGCAGGGGACCACCAGATACGGCGCCTTCCGCAGTACGTCACCCCGCCGCACCCGCTTGGCGACGGACTCCTCCGAGAAGCCGTCACCCCGCAGGTCCGCGATCCACGCGTCCCGCATCGCGTCGAGCAGCCGCACCCGCGACTCCTCCGACTCCAGCAGCACGAACCGCCACGGCGTCGTGTGGTGCGGCGCGGGCGCGGTGACGGCGGCGGCCACGGCGCGCCGCACCGCCGCGCCGTCCACCGGCTCGTCGGTGAACTCGCGGACCGTGCGGCGCAGGGTCACCGCTTCCCGCACGGCCTCCGAGGTGCCCAGCCGGAACATGTCGTCGGCGGCGCCGCGCACCAAGGGCCGCGCCCCCGCGTCGGGCGAACCAGAATCCAGCGGCACCACATGCGGCAGCCCCCGCAGCACCGCCACCGGCAGCCCGTCCGCCTTGCCCTTGACCAGCTCCCCGGCGGCGGCCAGCTCATCGGCGGTGGCGACGACGGTGACGCTCAGCGCGTTGCCGTGCGCGTCGGTGCCGCCCCGCAGGTCGTCCAGGACGCGCACCCCGGCCGCGCCGATGGCCACGTCGGTGACCCCGGTGCGCCAGGGCCGCCCGAAGGTGTCGGTGACGATGACGCCCACGTCCACACCGAGCGCGTCCCGCAGCCCGGCGCGGATGGCGCGGGCGGACGCGTCGGGATCCTCGGGGAGCAACAGGATGGTCCCGGCAGGGGTGTTGGAGGCGTCGACTCCGGCCGCGGCCATGACCAGGCCCTGCCGGGTTTCGACGATCCGGGTGCGCCCGCGCCGGGCGACGACCCGCACGGTCTCGGCGTCTATGGCGGCCTCGCGGTCGTCGCCCGCGACGACGCGCCCCTCCGCCTTGCTGACGATCTTCGAGGTGACGAGCAGGACGTCACCGTGTTCGAGGCCCGGCAGGGAGCCCGCGGTCGCGGCGTCGGCGATGAGCTTGGCGAGGTCGTCGCCGGGCTGCACCTCGGGCAGCCCGGGGAGGGCCCAGACCTGATACGAGGGGGCCTGGTACGAGGGGGCGCCCCGCACGGGCGACGGGCTCATGCCCGGACCTCCTCGGCCAGCGCCAGCGCCTCCGTGGCCATGCGCGCGGTCGCCTCGGTGTCGGTCATCATGAGCGGGAGGGCCCGGCAGCGGATCCCGGCGGCCTCGACCTCGTCGACCGCCCCGGCGTCCACGGTGTCCACGAGCCAGCCGTCCAGCAGCCCGGAGCCGTAGTGCTTGGCGACGGCCGCGGCGGTGGACTCGACGCCGACGGCGGCGAGCACCTTGTCGGCCATGCCGCGCACCGGCGCGTCGCCGACGATGGGGGAGAGGCCGACGACCGGCACCCCGGCCTCGGCGATGGCCTCGCGCACTCCGGGGACGGCCAGGATGGTGCCGACGCTGACGACGGGGTTGGACGGCGGGAAGATGACGACGTCGGAGTCGGCGATGGCCTCCAGCACGCCGGGCGCGGGCTTGGCCTGGTCGGCGCCGACGGGGACCACGGCGTGGGCGGGCACGGAGGCGCGCATCCGGACCCAGTACTCCTGGAAGTGGACGGCCTTGCGGCCCTCACCCTCAGGGGCATCGATGAGGACGTGCGTCTCGACGCGGTCGTCCGTCATCGGCAGCAGCCGCACCCCCGGCTGCCACCGCGCGCACAGCGCCTCGGTGACGGCGCTGAGCGGGTAACCGGCGCCCATCATCTGCGTACGGACGATGTGCGTGGCGAAGTCCCGGTCGCCGAGGCCGAACCACTCGGGCCCCACGCCGTACGCCGCCAGCTCCTCCTTGACGGCGAAGGTCTCCTCCGCCCGGCCCCAGCCCTGCTCCTCGTGGATGCCACCGCCGAGGGTGTACATCACGGTGTCGAGGTCGGGGCAGACCTTGAGGCCGAAGAGATGGATGTCATCGCCGGTGTTGCCGATGACGGTGATGTCGGCGTCGGGAACCGCCGACATCAGACCACGGAGGAAACGGGCGCCGCCGATGCCGCCTGCCAGAACCACAATGCGCATGGGGGACAGTGTTGCAGTCGGCTACGACATCGGAACCGTGCGGGGCGTGCTCAGCGCAGGACGTCGAGGGGACCGGGGGCTGCCGCACCGGCGGCCGGGGCGGGGTGCGGCGGCATCTCGGTGAGGCCGGGGAAGTAGATGTGCAGGCTGACGGCGGGTTCGAGCGCGTCGTTGACGACGTCGTGCACGTATCCGGGTGCGAAGACACGCTGCGCGCCCGCGCGCAGCGTATGCCGTGCGCCGCCGTCCGCGCCCACGCGCTCCGTCAACTCTCCCTGGAGCACGGTGAGTACGCCGGACGAGCGCCCGTGGTCATGGGCTCCGCTGCCCTGGCCGGGCACCCAGCTGAGGAGCCAGACCTCATAGCCGGGGCCGGTGCGCACCCGGTGGTACCAGCGGGTGGTGGCGTCGTACCGGACGAGGGGCGCCCAGCTGTCGCGGTCGGCGGCGATGTCGCGGGCCAGCCCGGCGAAGCCGGAGACGGTGGTGGGGTGCGCGGGTACGGGCGGCAGCAGATGCGGGATGGCGAGCGGGTCACCGGCGATCTGGACGTCGCTGTTCATGTGGGGGGTTCCTCGACGGGAGCCGCGGCGGGGCGCGAAGCGGAGCTGTGCGGGGTGACGCAGGGAGACAGACGCGGAAGAGACGCGAGGCGAGAAAGCTGGAGCTCAGAAGGGCATCAACAGCTGGAACAGCGACAGCGAGCCTGCACAGCGCAGCGGAACCCGTGGGTACGGGTCGACTGGGGCGCGTGGGTCACTGACATGGGGACTAGAACAGCGGGTCCTCGCCCTCCTGTCAACTTGATCTCCGCTCCGGGAGTAATCGTTCACCTCATCCGGTTGATGTGGAGGCAGAAAGGTTTGTCCCCGCGTTAGCCGGAGAGGTGGCGCAGCATCCGCCCCCGTGTGCAACGGGAACGGCGTTCACGGCGTCCTCCATCGTGAGGCGAGAGGAGGCGCCGGGGACATGCACGGGAAACGTGTCGCGTTTAGGCCGATTTGAACACTTTCCGCGCAGCCTTGGTTCCGCAGAGTGAATAAGAGGCCCAATAGCAGATCTCGGCTTGACTGGCCCGGATCGGCGCACTTGTAATTTCACACGTGTCGTTCTGCCGGTTTGACCCACGGCACCAGGGCACGGGGACGGCACCGGGGACGCAAAAACAGACGAGGGGCGCACATGACCGAGTTGTTCCAGCAACTGCTGGTCGAAGAGGCGGACGAGGAGCTCGGTTGGCAGGAGCGCGCACTGTGCGCCCAGACCGATCCCGAATCGTTCTTCCCGGAAAAGGGCGGATCCACGCGCGAGGCGAAGAAGGTCTGCCTGGCCTGCGAGGTCCGTTCCGAATGCCTCGAGTACGCACTCGCCAACGACGAACGCTTCGGCATCTGGGGCGGCCTCTCCGAGCGGGAGCGCCGCAGGCTCAAGAAGGCAGCGGTCTGACCACATCCGCACAGCTCACGGCGGAGTAGACAGCGGCGTACACGGTCCGCCCCCGGTTTCCAGCAGACGGGAGGCGGACCGCCTGTCGTAGGCAGCCGTTAGTGTGGGGGCCCGTCCGAGGCGCGCCAATGTCCCCCTGGGGCGGGCTCGTCCACCGCAGTCCAGCGAACCGGGGCCCGTACCTCGATGTCCGTGCACAGCCACTCGGCGGCCCCTCACCCGGCCGCCTCCGCCGGATTTGCCGCCGCGCAACCGGCACCTGAGTTCCCGCGCCATGTCGTCACCGCCGTGCTCGTCTCCCACGACGGTGCCCGCTGGCTGCCCGACGCGCTGTCCGGTCTGCTCGGTCAGGAGCGTCCCGTGCAGAGCGTCGTCGCCGCCGACACCGGCAGCGCCGACGAATCCGCCCGGCTGCTGACCGAAGCCCTCGGCGAGGACCGGGTCCTGCACCTGGCGCGCCGCAGCGGCTTCGGCACGGCCGTCGCCGAGGCCGTTCGCGGCGCCCCGGTACTGAGCCCCGAGGAGCTGCCGTACCTCAAGCGCCCCAGCGGCTGGGACCCCGTCAACCGCACCTGGCGCGACGACGCGTACGACATGCCGGAGCTGCCGCACGGCGAGCCCATCCAGTGGCTGTGGCTGCTGCACGACGACTGCGCGCCCGCGCCGGACGCGCTCCACGAGCTGCTGCGGGTCGCCGACGGCGAGCTGCTGGCCAACCGCGAGGCCGCCATCATCGGCCCCAAGCTGCGCGGCTGGTACGACCGCAAGCAGCTGCTCGAAGTGGGCGTCAGCATCGCCCGCAGCGGCCGCCGCTGGACCGGTCTGGAGCGGCGCGAGCAGGACCAGGGCCAGCACGACCAGGTGCGGCCGGTGCTGTCGGTCTCCAGCGCGGGCATGCTGGTGCGGCGCGACGTATGGGAGCAGCTGGGCGGCTTCGACCCCCGGCTGCCGCTGATGCGGGACGACGTCGATCTGTGCTGGCGCGCCCACGCCGCCGGGCACAGTGTGCTGATCGCGCCGGACGCCTCCCTGCGGCACGCCGAGGCGTCCGCGCGGGAGCGGCGCCCCATCGACTGCGTCGGCCGGTCCGTGGCCAGCCCGCACCGTGTCGACAAGGCCGGTGCCGTCTACACCCTGCTGGTCAACACGAAGGGCGCGCTGCTGCCCTATGTGATGCTGCGGGTCGTCCTCGGCACCCTGCTGCGCACCCTCGCCTATTTGGTGGGCAAAGTGCCCGGGCAGGCGCTGGACGAGGTCACGGGCCTGTCCGGCATCCTGCTGCGGCCCGGCCGGATCAGCGCCGCGCGCAAGCGGCGTGGCCGCCCGGCGACCGAGCCGAGCGAGCTGCGGCCGCTGTTCCCGCCGTCCGGTGCGACCGTGCGGGCGACGGCCGAGCAGATCGCCAGCAACATCGGCGGGCGGTCGGAGCCCGAGCTGTCCTCGGGCGGCCGTCACGGAGCCGTCGAGTCCGGCCCTTCCGACGACGACGCCGACTTCCTCCAGGTCGAGCAGTTCGCGCGGGTCAAGCGGATCGCCCGCAAACCCGGCCCGATGCTGTTCGCCGTGCTGCTGCTGGTCTCGCTGGTCGCCTGCCGTGAGCTGCTGGGCACCGGCGCGCTCGCGGGCGGCGACCTGCTGCCCGCCCCCGGCCATGTCTCCGACCTGTGGGCGAGCTACATCGACGGCTGGCATCCGGTCGGCACCGGCGGCACCCAGAGCGCGCCGCCGTATCTCGCCGCGCTCGCGGCGCTCGCCACGGTCTTCCTGGGCAGCACCGGATTCACCCTGACCCTGCTGCTGGTCTGCTCGGTGCCGCTGGCCGGGTTCATCGCGTACTTCGCCTCCCGGCCGCTCGTCGAGTCCCGGCTGCTGCGCGCGTGGGGGAGCGTCGCGTACGCCTTCCTCCCGGCCGCGACCGGCGCCCTCGCGGGCGGGCGGCTCGGCACCGCCGTGCTGGCCGTCCTGCTGCCGCTGATGGCGCGGGCGGCGGCCGCCGCGGGCGGCTTCCGGGCGGGCGGCGCGAAGGGCAGGCTGCCGAGCTGGCGCGCGGCGTGGGCGTACGCCCTGCTGCTGACGTTCACCATGGCCTTCACGCCGGTCGTCTGGCCGATCGCGCTGCTGCTGTCCGCCGGTGTGCTGATCCTGCGGCAGCGGCAGGGCGAGCCGCTGGTGGCGTACGGGCTGCGGTTCCTGGCCGTCGTCCTCACCCCGCTGCTGGTGCTCGCCCCCTGGTCGGTCGATCTGCTCACCGACCCGGTCCGCTTCCTGAAGGAGGCCGGGCTCGACAGCGGCAGCGGCTCCGCGTCCGCGCTGGACCTGCTCGCGCTCAGCCCCGGCGGCCCCAAGGGCGGCGGCACGCTGCTGCTGATCGGCTTCGTGCTGGCCGCGCTGGCCGCCCTGATGCGCGGCGAACGGCAGTTGACGGTCCGTACGGCGTGGGCCGTGGCCCTCACCGGATTCCTCTTCGCGGCGCTCAGCAACGGCTCCGCCTGGGCCGGGCCCGCGACCCTGGTCTACGGGCTGGCGCTGCTGACCGCCGCCGTGGTCGGCGCCGAGGGCGCGCGGGAGCGCGTGGCGGCGCAGAGCTTCGGCTGGCGCCAGCCGGTCGCGCTGATCATCGCCGTCGCCTCGGCGGCCGCCCCGCTGTACGCGGCGGTCGTCTGGATGGTGGGCGGCGCGGACGGCCCGGTGTCGCGGCGTGAGCCCTCCCAGGTTCCGGCGTTCGTGGCGGCCGAGAGCGCCGACGCCGACCAGTCGCGCACCCTGGTGCTCACCGGCGGCGACGCCCGCACCGACTACGCCCTGGTGCGCGGCTCCGGCGCCCGGCTCGGCGATGGTGAACTCGCCGCGGCGGGCGGCGCCGACACCCGCCTCGACGACGTCGTGGCCCATCTGGTCGCGGGCTCCGGCGCCGACCAGACGACCCGGCTGGGCGCCTACGCGGTGCGCTATGTGTACGCACAGCAGGGCGCCTCGCGCGACATGACGCGCGTGCTCAACGCGACGCCCGGCCTCACCCAGCTCAGCAGGGACGACGCGGGCACCCTGTGGCGGCTCGACCAGCGGGCCTCGCGGGTCTCCATCGTCCCGCCCGGTTCCCAGGGGAGCGGCGCGGCGGGTTCGTCGGCCGCGCCGGTGCCGGTGGCGTCCGGTCCCGTCGAGGCGCACACCACCATCCCGGACGGCGCGGACGGGCGCGTGCTGCGGCTCGCCGACCGGGCCACCCCCGACTGGACGGCCACGCTCGACGGCAAGCCGCTGACGGCGAAGACGATCGACGGCTGGGCGCAGGGCTTCGAACTCCCGGCGGGCGGCGGTCGGCTCGACCTCACCTACGACACCCCCATCACCCACACCGCGTGGATCTGGGCGCAGGGGCTGCTCGCGGTCGTCCTGCTGGTGCTCGCGCTGCCGGGCCGCCGCCGTGACGTGGACGACGACCTGCCGGAGGCGGAGGCCGCGGCGGCCGCCACCGCCATCACCGCCGAGGACCTGGCGGGCGACGGGCGCCGGGCGCGGCGGCTGCGCGCCGCGGCGGAGGCCGCACAGGCGCAGACCGGGGACGCGCCGCAGGACGCTCCTGCAGATGGTGGCGCGACGGCGGATGTGCCGCCGCCCCCGCCGCCCGCACCGCCCGCCGAGCCGCCGGTGTTCGTACCGGAGCCGTTCGTACCGCCACAGCCGGACCAGCAGCCGGACCAGCAGCCGCAGCAGCCGCAGCAGCAGCCGTACGGGGGCCAGTGGGACGCGCGGCAGCCGTACGCCGACGCCGCGTACGGGCAGCAGCAGTACCCGGCCGACCAGTACCCCGGCGGCTATCCGTACCCGCAGGGCCAGTACCCGCAGGGCCAGTACCAGGACGCCCCGTACCCGGCGGACCCGTACCCGGCGGACCCGTACGCGGGCGGCCCGTACCCCGACGCGTACGCCGCCGACCCGTACGCCGCCGGTCAGTACGCCGATCCGTACGGCTACGACCAGCAGCAGCCCTACCCCGACGGCACGTACCCCGCCCAGGGCGACACGACGTACGGCGGCGCCGACCCCGAGGGCCGCCGCGACGGGAGCGATCAGCAGCGATGAACCGCACCACCCTGTCCCTGATCGGCGCGGCCACGGCGCTGGCCGCCGTCACCGGCCTGGCGTCCCTCACCGGCGGCCCGTCGGACGACGCGGGCACGGCGGCCAAGGCCGCCAGCAGGCTGCCCGTCCAGCGCTCCACGCTGCTGTGCCCGGAGCCCAGCTCCTCCGACGTCAGCAGTACGACGTACACCGCGTTCACCCCCAAGCGCAGCGGCGGCGGCGCGGACGGCGGCAGCGGCAAGGCCGGACTGCTGCCCGCGACAAGCAGCCCTGACGACGTGTCCGAGGAGAACGACCCCCAGGGCGGCAAGGGCGACAACGACCCCGTCCTGCCGCTCAAGCGCCCCGGCGCGCCGGTCACCACCGACACCGACAGCTCGGGCGCCCCGGCGCTCATCGGCACCGCCGACGGCCCCCTCGCGCCCGGCTGGACCGTCCAGCAGACCACGTCGATCGACGCGGGCAGCGGGCGCGGCCTCATGGGCACCGCGTGCACCGCCCCGGACACCGACTTCTGGTTCCAGGGCGCGTCCACCGCCAAGGACCGGCAGGACTTCGTCCACCTGACCAACCCGGACGACCGGGCGGCCGAGGTGGACCTGACGATGTACGGCTCGAACGGCAAGCTCAAGCCCACGAGCGACGAGTCGATCACGGTCCCGGGCCGGTCCACCATGCCGGTGCTGCTCTCCACCCTCACCGATCAGCGGGCCGCCGATGTCTCCCTCCATGTGACGGCCCGCAGCGGACGGATCGGCGCCGCCGTCCAGGCCGCCGACGAGAAGCGCGGCGGCGACTGGATCCCGGCCTCCGCCGTGCCCGCCACGAGCGTCGCGCTCCCCGGCATACCGGCCGACGCCACCTCGGCGCGCCTGGTGGTCTTCGCGCCCGGCGCCAACGACGCGGACCTCAAGGTGCGGCTCGCCGGGCCCACCAGCTCGATCACCCCAGCCGGGCATGAGTCCCTGCACGTCAAGAGCGGGATGACGTCGGCGGTCGACCTCGGCGACGTCACCAAGGGCGAACCGGGCTCGCTCCTGCTCACCCCCGAGGGCGGCGAGGGCCCGGCCACCCCGGTGGTCGCCGGGCTTCAGGTGACGCGCGGCAAGGGGAGCGACCAGGAGACGGCGTTCATCCCCGCCACCAGCGCCATCGAGCGCTCCGCCACCGCCGCCGACAACCGCGTCAAGGGCTCCATCCTGTCCCTGGTCGCCCCGGGCTCCAGCGCGAAGGTCCGCGTCACCGCCTCGGCGGGCACCGGGGGCGGCACCTCGGCCAGCCAGACGTACGAGATCAAGGGCGGTACGACGAAGACGGTCGCCCCGCCGAAGCCGTCCGGTGCCAAGGGCCAGTACGCGGTGACCGTGGAACGGCTCTCGGGCGGCCCGGTGCACGCCTCGCGCATGCTGTCGCTGCCGCAGGGCGACGTACCGGCCTTCACGATCCAGTCCCTCCCGGACGACCGGGGGACGGTGGAGGTCCCGCAGGCGACGCAGGACCTGTCCGTACTGAACCGCTAGGGATCCCGGCGGGGGCCGGGGTGAGCAGGCGAGCGCCCCCGGCTCCCTAGTCCTGCCCGTAGCGCGGGTCCACCGACTCCGGCTCGAGGCCCAGCAGCTCCGCCACCTGCTCGACCACGACCTCGTGGACCAGCAGGGCGCGCTCATCGCGGTTCTTCGTACGGATCTCCACCGGGCGCCGGTAGATCACGATCCGGTCCGGAGCGTCGCCGCGCGCCGCGATGAAGCGCCCGAGCGGTACGGACTCGCCGTCCCACCCGTCGGTGAAGCCGGGGCCGTGCGCCGGATGTCCGTCGAAGCCGTGCCCGGACGGTCCGTCGGACCCCCCGGCCCCGGTGACCGGCACCTCCAGCACCGTGAAGTCGACTCCCGACAGCTGGGGCCACCGTCTCTCCAGCCGCTCCGCCGAGTCCTGCACAAGATCGACGAAGGACTCCGCGCGGCTGACCGACAGCGGTACCTGGGGCGGCGCGATCGGACCGCGCATACCCCGGCCGTGCCGGTCGCGGCGCCGGGGACGCGGCTCGGGCTGGTCGGAGGGTACGGGCCTGGTCATCACTCACGAGGGTAGCCGCCGCCCCGCCTCCGGCACGCGCTTACTGGACAGCCATGTCCAATGTCACTTAATGAACATTCCGGCCATGCTTGCGTCCATAAACGGACGTCTCTTGACTTGCTTCCGTACCTCAGGATGACCCCTCTCGGTTCGACTGGTGACCGGAATCGTCCTCGGCGACTCTCGGTCGTCCCGATGTCCGCGCTGGTCAACAGGGAAGTGCACGTATCGGGTGCACGGGGCGAACCGGGACGACACGGCGGAGTGAGCTGGTGGAGAGTCGTCGCGGCCCGCTCAAGAGTGCGGTACCGTCCAACGTCGTGAGCCCTGTACGTCGCTGTTCGCGCACCGCCTGCGGCCGCCCCGCCGTCGCGACGCTGACGTACGTCTACGCGGACTCGACCGCGGTTCTCGGACCGCTGGCCACCTATGCCGAGCCCCACTGCTATGACCTGTGCTCGGAGCATTCGGAGCGGCTGACCGCCCCGCGCGGCTGGGAGGTCGTCCGGCTGGCCGTCGACACCGGTCCGCCCCGGCCGAGCAGTGATGACCTCGAAGCCCTCGCCAACGCCGTGCGCGAGGCGGCCCGCCCGCAGGAGCGCGCGGCCGGAGCGTCCGGTTCCGGAGCCGGGGGCGGACAGAGCGGCCGCGAGGCCGATCCCCGGGAAGTCGCCCGGCGCGGGCATCTGCGCGTCCTGCGCTCGCCGGAGTCCTGACCCGTACAACTTCCGGCACCAGCCGATCACTTCACTCCAGAGCATTGACGTCTAGGACATTGACGTCCAGGGCATTGACGCGAACTCGTCGCGGACACGACCATTCCTGAACCCCGAGTCCTCCATTTCCGCATCACGGATGTGGACTTCCAGGATCCCCAGGAGGCCCGTGTGTTCGTGCAGCAGCTGGAGCCCGTCGCCGATTCGCTGTCCCTCTCCGCCCTTGTCGCCACCCTCCCCCTCCTCACCGTCCTCGTCCTGCTCGGCGGCGTGCGGATGCGCGCCCACTACGCGGGGCCCATCGGCCTCGCCGTCGCCGTCCTCGTCGCCTGGCTCCCGTACGGGATGCCGCTCGGCCAGACCCTCTCCAGCGGCGCGCAGGGCGTGCTCTTCGGTCTCTTCCCCATCCTGTGGATCGTCGTCAACGCCCTGTGGGTGTACCGGATGACGGTCCGTACGAACCATTTCGACGTCCTGCGCCGCTCCTTCGGGCGGCTCTCCGACGATCCGCGTGTCCAGGCCCTCGTTATCGCCTTCTGCTTCGGCGCGTTGCTGGAGGCGCTCGCCGGATTCGGCGCCCCGGTGGCCATTTGCGCGGTCATGCTGGTGGCCCTCGGCTTCGAACCGGTGCGCGCCGCCGTCGTCGCGCTCGTCGCCAACACCGCGCCCGTCGCGTTCGGTGCCATGGCCACCCCGGTGGTGACGCTCGCTCAGGTCACCGGGCTGCCGCTGGACTCCGTCGCCTCCGTCGTCGGACGGCAGACCCCGCTGCTCGCGCTCGTCGTCCCGCTGCTGCTGGTCACGCTGGTCGACGGGCGGCGCGGGCTGCGCGAGACCTGGGCCCCGGCGCTCGCCTGTGGAACCGCCTTCGCCGTCGCCCAGTTCGCCGTCTCCAACTACCTCTCCGTCCAGCTCGCCGACATCGCCGCCGCGCTCGTCGGCGCCGCCGCGCTCGTCGCCGTACCGTCCGCGCGGCGGCCCGCCGAGGAGCCGGTGCGCGCCGCCGTCCTCACCGGCGTACGCAGCGACGACCTGGACCACGAGGACCCGCGCCCCGAGGTGCTGCGCGCCTACGCCCCGTACGCGCTCATCGTCGCGATCTTCTCCATCGCCCAGATCGGCCCGGTCAAGGACCTGTTGGCCAAGGCGACCCGCACCATCGACTGGCCGTTCCTGGACGTCGCCGCGCCCGACGGCAAGCCGGTCGGCGGCAATCTCTTCGCGCTGCCCCTGGCAGCGACCGGCGGCACCCTCGTCCTGCTCGCGGGCATCGCCACCGCGGCCGTCCTGGGGGTCGCCGTGCGCGAGGCCCTGGGGGAGTGGGCGGCCACCGTGCGGGAGCTGCGGCACGCGATCCTGACGGTCACCTCGGTG
Organism: Streptomyces sp. NPDC059850; assembly: GCF_042731515.1. Lineage (NCBI taxonomy): Bacteria > Bacillati > Actinomycetota > Actinomycetes > Kitasatosporales > Streptomycetaceae > Streptomyces > Streptomyces sp. NPDC059850. The sequence continues at coordinate 8,586 of NZ_JBHWJI010000098.1, read as the reverse complement.
CTCGCCCTCGCGTACGTCATGAACCTCTCCGGACAGGCCGCCACCATCGGCCACTTCGTCGCCGCCGCCGGGGCCGGACTCGCCTTCCTCTCCCCGGTGCTCGGCTGGTTCGGCGTCGCCGTCTCCGGCTCGGACACCTCGGCCAACGCCCTCTTCGGCGCCCTCCAGGTCACCGCCGCCCGCGAGTCCGGGCTCTCCCCGGACCTGCTCGCCGCCGCCAACAGCTCGGGCGGCGTCCTCGGCAAGATGATCTCCCCGCAGAACCTCACCATCGCGTGCGCCGCGGTGGGCCTCCAGGGGCGTGAGGGGGACCTGTTGCGGAAGGTGCTGCCGTGGAGTCTGGGGCTGCTGCTGTTGATGTGCCTGATCGTCGTCGCGCAGTCGTCGTTCCTCCTCGGCTGGATGCTGCCGTAGGCCGGTAGGTGAGCCTCACAGTTGCCGCCCAGGTCCGAGGGCTTGGGAGCTGCTGATCATTGAAAGTACTTGGGAGCAACGAGCCTCGAAGGGCGGAAAGGAACAGGGGTTCTCGCGTCGTAAGCGTGACCTCTTCGAGGTGGTGCTCGTTGGGTGCGGTGACGGGAAATTTTCGAGCCGCCGAGGGGGCGGATGTGGGCAGGGTGCGCGAGGTGGCGGTTCCGTTCATGGCGCCCGGCCCGGCCGGAGTGGCCATCCGCGCTGGCCTCAAGGGCCTGACCGATCAGGACGGGCAAGTCCTGCGCGTGGTCGGTGACCTGTTGGGCTCCCTGGCCTCCCGGGGCTTGAAGGCCCGCTGTGCGGCCGGGCTGGATCACGACAGTGACCGGTGGGCGTGGCGCAAGCGGGCTTTGACCGGGGAGTGTTCGTCGCGGTGGGCGGGCAGTATCACCAAGGCCACGCATGATCAGTGGGCGCTGGCCCGGAGTGGTCAGCTCGCGTACGTCCAGTCCCTTGAAGCCGGACGGGTGCGGGTGGTGCGGGGCGGCAGGAGGCTGCTGCGTAACCGGCACAACTTGCAAGCCGCCCGGCTGACTGAGTCGGAGTGGCGGGTGCGGTGGGAGGCTGAGCGCTGGTTCCTCCAGGCCGATGGCGAGTCGGGGAAGCGGTACGGGAACGAGACGATCCGGGTCATCTCGGACGGTGAGGTGAGTATCAAGCTTCCGGCACGGCTGGCCGGGCTGGCGAACGCGTCCCACGGCCGGTATGCGCTGGCGTGCCGAGTCGGCTTCCGGCACCGGGGCGGGCAGTGGGCGGACCGTATCGCTGCCGACCGCGCCGTGGCCTACCGCATCCACTACGACGTGGCGCGTGGCCGCTGGTACTTGACGGCCTCCTGGCAGATCCCGCCGGTCAGGACGATGCCTCTGGAAGCGGTCCGGTCCGGAGGGCTGATCGGTGTGGACACCAACGCCGATCACCTGGCGGCGTGGCGTCTGGATGCCCATGGAAACCCGGTCGGTGAACCGCGCAGGTTCGACTACGACCTGTCCGGCAGCGCGCCGCACCGGGACGCGCAGGTGCGGCACGCCTTCATCCGTCTCCTGCGCTGGGCCGAACGCCACGGGGTGGCCATCGCGATCGAGGACCTGGATTTCCAGGCGGAGAAGACCCGGGAGAGGTACGGACGGCGGAAGCGGTTCCGCCAGCTGATCTCCGGCATGCCCACCGCCAACCCCTGGGGCACCCGATCCGGCGACGGACGGCACCGCCCCCGCATCACCAATGGGGTCTCCCCTGCTCGAGCGAAGCCGAGAGCTTGGGGAAGATGGTGCGGGGTATCGGACCGTCCAGGCCGCATCGGATGTCCGGTGTGTGAGGAAACCCGCCCCCGCGTTCCCGGACCACGGGCACGATCCGTCGGCGCCGGATGCGGAGCGAACGCGGGCGACCAGAGGGGGCACCTCCCAGCGGTAGCTGGGGGAGCCCACAACCGTTCGGGGCACCCGGCTGAGCACGAGTTCTGGCACTAGGACTCGCTCCCCGCTCAGTATCTAGGAACGGTAGGTTTTGAGATCCGTGGACGCCGTCCGTGGAAACCTCCAAGGACCTTGAGAAGGGGTTGGCTGTGCCCGACTTGTCACAGATCGTGAAGGCGTACGACGTCCGCGGTGTGGTCCCGGACCAGTGGGACGAACCGCTCGCCGAGCTGTTCGGCGCCGCCTTCGCGCGGGTGACCGACGCGGGCGCCATCGTCGTCGGCCATGACATGCGCCCCTCCTCGCCGGGTCTCTCGCGCGCCTTCGCCCGCGGGGCCGCCTCCCTCGGGGTGGACGTGACCGAGATCGGCCTCTGCTCGACCGACCAGCTCTACTTCGCCAGCGGCCATCTCGACCTGCCCGGCGCGATGTTCACGGCCAGCCACAACCCCGCCCAGTACAACGGCATCAAGATGTGCCGGGCCGGTGCCGCGCCCGTCGGCCAGGACACCGGCCTCGCTGACATCCGCGCCCTGGTGGAGGGCTGGGCCGAGACCGGCGCCCCGGAGCCCGCCGCTGACCCAGGCACCCTCACCCAGCAGGACGTCCTCGCGGACTACGCCGCCCACCTGCGCTCCCTCGTGGACCTCACCGCCATCCGGCCGCTGAAGGTCGTCGTGGACGCGGGCAACGGCATGGGCGGCCACACCGTCCCCACCGTGTTCGAGGGCCTCCCCCTGGAGCTGGACGCCCTCTTCTTCGAGCTGGACGGCACCTTCCCGAACCACGAGGCCAACCCGCTCGACCCTAAGAACATCGTCGACCTCCAGGCCCGCGTCCGCGAGACCGGCGCCGACCTCGGCATCGCCTTCGACGGTGACGCCGACCGCTGCTTCGTCGTCGACGAGCGCGGCGAACCGGTGGCCCCCTCCGCGATCACCGCCCTGGTCGCCGCCCGCGAACTGGCCAAGCACCCGGGCGGGACGGTCATCCACAACTGCATCACCTCCTGGTCCGTCCCCGAGGTCGTCAAGGAGAACGGCGGCACCCCCATCCGCACCCGCGTCGGCCACTCCTTCATCAAGGCCGAGATGGCCCGCACCGGCGCCATCTTCGGCGGCGAGCACTCCGCGCACTACTACTTCCGCGACTTCTGGAACGCCGACACCGGCATGCTCGCCGCCCTCCACGTCCTGGCCGCCCTCGGCGGCGGACAGGAGCCCCTGTCGCAGCTCGTCGAGCAGTACGACCGCTACGCCGCCTCCGGCGAGATCAACAGCACGGTCGCCGACCAGACCGGCCGCATGGAGGCCGTCAAGGCCGCCTACGAGGGCCGCAAGGACGAGGGCATCGAACTGGACGAGCTGGACGGCCTGACGGTCACCAGCGCCGACTGGTGGTTCAACCTCCGCCCCTCCAACACCGAACCCCTCCTCCGCCTGAACGTAGAAGCCCGCACCCGCGAAACGGCGGACCACATCCGAGACGAGGTCCTGACCCAGGTCCGCGCCTAGCCCCCACCCCACGCGGCCCCGGCCCACCAATCCCCGGGGACCGCGACGCCCCTGCCCCGCTCCCCGCCTTCCCGGCGCTTGCGGTGCGGGGTGCGGGGGCGGAGTTGTCCCCCCCCATCCCGTCCAGCCCCCCACCGCCCGGCCGCAACCGCCCCACCCTCTCCGACCCTCGCGGTGCGGATCCCCAGACGGCGACACCCCGCCCCGGCCCCGCTCGGCACATCAGCCCTTCCGGCGTGTGTGGTGCGGGTTCCGGGGCGGCGACACCCCGCCCCGGCCCCGGTCGGCACATCCCAGCCCCTCCGGCGTTTGAGGAGCGGGTCCGGGGCGGTGATGCCCCACCCTCAGCCCCTCCGGCGTTTGAGGAGCGGGGTGCAGGGGCGGAGCCCCGCAGCGGGGGTCCGGGGGCGCAGCCCCCAGCGGGGCCCGGGGCGGAGCCCGCCACGCGGCGGAGCCGCACATCGGTACTGCGGGAAGGGGCGGGGTGGGGAAACGAGGCCTGCGGCCGGGCCCAGGCCCGGGCCACCGGCCGCGCCGCCCCCACCCCCGGCGGTACCCTGACCACGCCGGACCCCCGTCCGACTGGACCACATCCGAAGGGACACCCCATGCCGCTCGAAGCCGGTCTTCTGGAGATCCTCGCCTGCCCGGCGTGCCACGCCCCGCTCCGCGAGGAAGAGGCCGAGGAGACCCCCGAGCTGGTGTGCACGGACGCCAAGGGCTGCGGCCTCGCGTACCCCGTCCGCGACGGCATCCCGGTCCTGCTCGTAGACGAGGCGCGCCGCCCAGCCTGACGGCGCAGGACGCCCGGCGCCCGGCGCACGGCGCAACGCCGCACCACGGAACGCCGTACGACGGAACGCCGCACCCCGCCCCACCCGCCCACGGCGATCGGAGGCCGTAGCTCCATGCTCGACGAATCCCTCCTCGACGCCCCAGAGGCCCTGGCCCGGGCCGACACCCGCGGACTGCTGCGCGCGGCCGCCGAATCCGGCGCCAGAGTCCGTACGGCAGCCCGGCACGCCGCCGAGGCGGGCGTAGCGGACCTCAAGCCGGACGGCCGCCCCCGCGCGGTCCTGGTCGCGGGCCCGGGGGCGGCCGGAAGCTGCACCGCCGACCTCCTCGGCGCGCTCAGCGGCGGCAACATCCCGGTCAGCCTGATCGCCCCCACCGGCGTAGCCCCCGCCCCCGGCGCCCTGCGCTGGGCGCTCCCCGGCTGGGTGGGCCCGGCCGACCTGCTGGTCATCGCGACACCGGACGGTACGGAGCCGGGGCTGCCGCGCCTCGTGGAGCAGGCGTACCGCCGGGGCTGCGCGCTCGTCGCGGTGGCGCCGGGACACGCGCCGCTGGCGGGCGCGGTGGCGCAGGCACGCGGCCTCATCGTGCCGCTGGCCACGTCCGCGTACGACCCGTACGCGCCCGCCGAGGCCGCCCACCCCCAAGACCGCCCCGAAGCCCCCCAACACCACCCCGAAACCCAGCCCGAAGCGGCAGCCCCCCAATCCCCACCCCCCGAAGGCGCCCTGGGCGGACCAGCCCCCTTCAGCGCGCACCCGCACCACACCACCCCGCCCCACATAGAGCCCCCCGGCACCGCCCCGGACGAGGTCACCGGCCCCGCCCTGCCCGGCACGCTGTGGGCGCTGCTCACGCCGCTGCTCATGCTCGTCGACCGGATCGGCCTGATCACCGCGCCGCCCGCCGCGCTGCAGCAGGTGGCGGACCGGCTGGACCGGGTCGCCGAGCGCTGCGGACCGGCCATCGCCACGTACACCAACCCCGCGAAGACGCTCGCGGCCGAGCTGGCCGGGTCGCTGCCGCTGCTGTGGACCGAGGGCCCGGTGGCCGCCGCGGCCGGACGGCGCTTCGCGGGCCTGCTCGCGACGCTCGCCGGGCGCCCCGCGCTCGCCGCCGAACTTCCCGGCGCGCTGGCCGCGCACGGCACGCTGCTGTCGGGGGCCTTCGCGGGCGGCGCCGACCCCGACGACTTCTTCCGCGACCGGGTGGACGAACCGGAAGCGCTGCGGGCCCGGATCGTGCTGCTGCACGACGAGCCGGTGGGCCCCGTCTCGGCCGTGCCGTCCGCCCGCGAACTCGCGCTGGCGCACGAAACGGCCTTCAGCGAGCTGGAACCGGACGAAGGAAGTCCGCTGGAGCGCGCGGCCGAGCTTCTCGCCATCACGGATTTCGCCGCCGTTTACCTCGCGCTTGCTTCGGCGGATAGAACTTGAGGCCGTACGCAAGGCCATGAACGCCCACGGCCCTCCGCCCGCCCGGACAGTCAGGAACCGCACCGCATGGACCGCCTCGACAACACCGTGCGCCCCTACGCCTGGGGCTCCCTCACCGCCATCCCCGACCTGCTGGGCGTCGAGCCGACGGGCGAGCCGCAGGCCGAGATGTGGATGGGCGCGCACCCCGGGGCGCCGTCCCGCCTCGACCGGCGCGCGGGCTCCACCGAGGGCCCCGCCGAGGGCTCCACCGAGGGCTCCGTCGCCCTCTCCGACGTCATCGCGGCCGATCCGGAGCGCGAGCTGGGCGCCGACGCCGTACGGACCTTCGGGCCCCGGCTGCCGTTCCTCCTCAAGGTGCTCGCCGCCGCCTCGCCGCTCTCCCTCCAGGTCCATCCGGACCTCGCACAGGCGAAGGAGGGCTTCGCGGACGAGGAGGCCCGGGGCGTCCCGGTGGACGCCCCGCACCGCAACTACAAGGACGCCAACCACAAGCCCGAGCTGATCTGCGCCCTCACGCCGTTCAACGGGCTGTGCGGCTTCCGCGCCCCCGACGAGGCCGCCGCGCTGCTGGCCGCACTTGAGGTCGACTCGCTCAAGCCGTACGTCGACATCCTGCACGCCCACCCCGAGTCGCACGCCCTGCGCGAGGTGCTGACGGCGGTGCTGACCGCTGACCGCGAGGCGATCGCCGAGACCGTGCACCAGGCCGCGGCCGCCGCCGAACGCCTGGGCGCGCTCGACGGCCCGCACGCCCCGGCGTACGCGGCGTACGCCACCATCGCCCGGCACTACCCGGGCGACCCCGGCGTGATCGCCGCGATGCTGCTCAACTTCGTGACGCTGCAGCCCGGTGAGGCGCTGTACCTGGGCGCGGGCGTCCCGCACGCCTACCTCGACGGACTCGGCGTCGAGATCATGGCCAACTCCGACAACGTGCTGCGCTGCGGTCTGACCCCCAAGCACGTCGACGTCCCCGAACTCCTCCGCATCGTCCGCTTCGAGAGCGACGCCCCGGCCGTCCTGCGCCCCGAGGAGGACCCCTCCGGCGAGGAGCTGTACGCCACCCCCATCGACGAGTTCCGGCTCTCCCGGTACGTCCTGGCGGAAGGCGCCGCCCCGCGCACCCTCCCCTCCTCCGGCCCGCAGATCCTGCTGTGCGTCGCGGGCGTGGTTTCGCTGCGCGGTGACGATGAACTCCATCTCTCCCGGGGCGAATCGGCCTTCGTCAGGGCGGGCGAAACGGTCACCGCGACCGGCGACGGCACTGTGTTCAGGGCCACACTGACCGCCTGACGTCAGGCTCCTGCGGAGGGCTGGAACAATGGCCCGCCGTAGCGGCAGTAAAGCTCAAGCAAAACTGCCATGAGCAGGAAGGGACATTCAGCACATATGAGTGCATCCGGCGGAACCAAGGCGATTGTTGCCGCACTGGGCGCCAACCTGGCCATCGCCGCAGCCAAGTTCGTGGCGTTCGCCTTCAGCGGCTCGTCGTCGATGCTCGCCGAAGGCGTGCACTCGCTGGCCGACTCGGGCAACCAGGGACTACTGCTCCTCGGCGGCAAACAGGCCAAGCGCGCGGCGACCCCCGAGCACCCCTTCGGCTACGGCCGCGAGCGGTACATCTACGGTTTCCTCGTCTCCATCGTGCTGTTCACCATCGGCGGCATCTTCGCGCTGTACGAGGGCTACGAGAAGATCAAGCACCCGCATGAGCTGGACCACTGGTACTGGCCGGTCGGCGTGCTCGTCTTCGCGATCATCGCGGAGAGCTTCTCGTTCCGTACGGCCATCAAGGAGTCCAACGAGGTCCGCGGCAAGCTGTCCTGGACCCAGTTCATCCGCCGCGCCAAGGCCCCCGAACTGCCCGTCGTCCTCCTGGAGGACCTCGGCGCCCTGGTCGGCCTCGTCCTCGCCCTCGGCGGCGTCGGCCTCGCCATCCTGACCGGCGACGGCATCTGGGACGGCATCGGCACCATGTGCATCGGCGCCCTGCTGGTCCTGATCGCCCTGGTCCTCGCGGCCGAGACGAAGTCCCTCCTGCTGGGCGAGGCGGCCGACGTCGACCAGGTCGCCAAGATCCGCGAAGCGGTCGTCGACGGCCAGACCGTCACCGGCCTGATCCACATGCGCACCCTCCACCTGGGCCCCGAGGAACTCCTGGTGGCCGCCAAGATCGCGGTCCAGCACGACGACAGCGCGGCCGACGTGGCCCGCGCGATCGACGAAGCGGAAGCCCGAATCCGCGAGGCGGTCCCGATCGCCCGAGCGATCTACCTGGAACCAGACATCCTCCGAACCCCCACCCCCTAACCCCCGATCGCCCCGGCCCCCGGCCGGGGCGATCGCACTTCCACCCGCCGCCACCGGGCACGGGCGAGCAGCGCCCCCCTGCGCCGCCGGGTGGGGCCCTGGGCGTAGCCCCCCCGGCCGGGCAGGTGGCGAGGAAGAGCGCCGCGCCGAACCCCTGCTGCCCCGCCCCTGCACAGCGCCCCAGGACCAGGGGCGCGGGGACGCAACCCCGCACAGGCCCGAGAGCGAGCCTCACGATGGCCCCAGCGACGCAGCCCAGTCGGGGCACCGCGCGACGCCCAGGGACGGGGTCCAGAAGCGCAGCGTGGTGTGGGGGACCCGGCCGCGTCGAATCGGCCCTGGGACGTTGCGCCAACCCTGGCGGTGCGATGCGAGGCCCGGGGCCGGGGCCCAGAAACGCAGCTGCTCGGTGTGAGGAGCCCCGCTGCACGGCGCCCGCCCCACCGCTCGGAGCCAGGGGCGCATCCGCGCCGAGGCTGCACGGCGCCCGCCCCACCGCTCGGAGCCAGGGGCGCATCCGCGCCGAGGCTGCGCGGCTCCCTGGGGCCGGGGTTCAGAAGCGGCAGCTTGGTGCCGGGAGCCTCACTGCACCGAGACGGGGCCCGGGATGCGGCGCCACCGCCCGGGGTCCAGGGG
>NZ_JBHWJI010000097.1:0-21847 GCF_042731515.1 Streptomyces sp. NPDC059850 | reverse complement strand
CCGGTGTTGTGGGCGGTGATGGTGTCGTTGGCGGCGGTGTGGGCTGGGCATGGGGTGCGGCCTGCGGCGGTGGTGGGTCACAGTCAGGGGGAGATTGCGGCTGCGGTCGTGGCGGGGGCGTTGTCGTTGGAGGACGGCGCGAAGGTGGTGGCGCTGCGTAGTCGGGCGTTGCGCAGCCTTGCGGGCGGTGGGGCGATGGCGTCGCTGGGTGTGGGGCAGGAGGAGGCCGGTCGGCTGCTGTCGGGGCTGGGTGACCCAGCGGCTGGGGTGGGTGTGGCGGCGGTCAATGGGCCGTCTTCTACGGTGGTTTCGGGTCCGCCGGAGCAGGTGGCCGCCGTGGTGGCCGCCTGCCGGGACAACGGTGATCGGGCGCGGCTGATCGACGTGGACTACGCCTCGCACGGCCCCCAGGTCGATGAGATCCGCGACGAGCTGATGCGCGTACTGGACGACATCCGCCCGATCGACACCTCTGGTACCGAAACCGCCTTCTACTCCACGGTGCACGGTCGCCGAATCGACACCACCGCCCTCGACACCGCGTACTGGGTGACCAATCTGCGGGAGCGCGTACGGTTCGCCGACGCGATCGAGGCGCTGTTGGCCGATGGGCATCGGGTGTTTATCGAGGCCAGCACCCATCCCGTGCTCACCGTCGGCATGGAGGAGACCTTCGAGCGGGCGAGCGTCGACGCGGTGACCGTGCCCACGCTGCGCCGCGACCACGGGGGCAGGGCGCAGCTGGTGCGCTCCCTCGCCGAGGCGTTCGTCGCGGGCGTCCGGGTGGACTGGACGACCCTGTTCCCGGCCGACCCGACGCCATGGACGGTGGATCTGCCGACGTACGCGTTCCAGCACGAGCGGTACTGGCTTGACGGCCTCACCAGTCGGGGCGCCGACCCCACCGACCTCGGCCTCCTCCCCGCCGGGCATCCACTGCTGAGTGCCGCCGTGGAACTGGCCAACGGCGACGGCCGACTGCTGACGGGGCGGCTTTCGGCGCGTACCCATGCGTGGCTCGGCGAGCACGTGGTGGCGGGCGCGGTGCTGGTGCCCGGTGCGGCGCTGGTGGAGTGGGCACTGCGGGCAGCCGACGAGGTCGGTGCCGGTCGAGTGGAGGAACTGGCGCTCCAAGTCCCGCTGGTGCTACCGGAGTCGGGTGGAATTCGCCTGCAGATCGTGGTCGGGCCGCCCGGGGCCGATGGGCGGCGCGAAGTGCACATGTACTCCCGTCCCGAGGGAGACGACCGGTCCGTGGACGCGTGGGTGTGCCACGCGGAAGGTGTGCTGGGTCCGGCGCCGGAAGGCGAGGATGTAGCGGAAGGGCTGGGCGGCGTATGGCCCCCGGCGGGGGCGGAGCCCGTGGTCCTGGAGGACTTCTACGCGCAGGTCGCGGCCTCGGGATATGAGTACGGTCCGTCCTTCCAGGGGCTGCGCGCGGTGTGGCGCGACGGGGCGGACCTGCTGGCCGAGGTGGTGTTGCCGGAGGCCGCGGGGGAACACACCGGGTTCGGTGTCCACCCGGCGCTGCTGGACGCGGCGCTGCATCCCGTCCTGCTGACCGGCCAGGACACGACGGACAGGGTGTGGTTGCCGTTCACCTGGAACGGGGCGGTGCTGCGGGCCCAAGGAGCGACCAGTGTCCGGGTCCGGCTGTCGCCTCGGGAGGGCAGTGGCGAGAGCGAGCGGACGGTGCGGCTGACGGTGGCCGATGCGGTGGGCGCACCGGTGCTGAGCGCGGATGCGGTGGTGCTGCGCGCGGCGAGCGGAAACCAGCTCCGGAGGGCCCAAATCCCTGTCACGAATGATCTGTTCGCCATGGACTGGCACCCCTTGCCGCTCGCGTCTGACGGCAGTGGCAGCGGTGACCCGAGTTGGGAGGTTCTGGGTAGCGAGGCCACCCCGGACCTCGGCTCGCTGATTGCCGCGCTCGACAGTGGCACAGCGGCTCCTTCGGTCGTCCTGGCGTATCAGCCTGCTGTCGACGCATCGGCCGACATCGGCGCCATGGCGGCCGATGGGCTGGCGTCGGCGGAGCGGGTCTTGAAGCTGTTGCAGGACTGGCTGGCCGAACCACGACTGGCCGACGCCCGGTTGGCGCTGGTGACGCGCGGAGCCGTACCCGCCGATGACACGGGGAGTGTGGACGTACCCGGGGCCGCGCTCTGGGGTCTGGTACGCAGCGCACAGGCGGAGAACCCGGGCCGGTTCCTGCTGCTCGACCTGGACCCGGATACACCGGGGGCCGATGACCGCAGTGTGCTGACCGCCGTCCTGCGGGCCGTGGAGACGGACGAGTCGCAGGTGGCGCTGCGTGCCGGGCAGGTGTTGGTGCCCCGGCTGGTACGGGCCGTCGACAGCGGCGGTGATGGCTTGGTGCCCCCGGTGGGGCAGTCCGCGTGGCGGCTCGGGGTCGTCGGCGCCGCGACCGTGGACAGTGTGCGGCCCGTGCCGTGCCCGGAGGTGCTGGAGCCCCTACGCGCAGGTCAGGTACGCATCGCGGTCCATGCGGCGGGCGTCAACTTCCGCGATGCCCTGATCGTGTTGGGGATGTATCCGGGGGACGCCGTGTTCGCGGGCAGCGAGGGCGCGGGTGTGGTTCTGGATATCGGGCCGGGGGTGACGGACCTCGCCGTGGGGGACCGGGTGATGGGCCTGTTCGAGGGCGCGTTCGGCCCGGTGGCGGTGGCGGACGCGCGTACGGTCGTCCCCGTCCCCTCCGGGTGGAACTTCCAGCAGGCGGCCGCGGCGCCCGTGGTGTTCCTCACCGCCTGGTACGGACTGGTCGAGCTGGGCGGGCTGCGGGCAGGCAAGTCGGTGCTGATCCATGCCGCGACGGGTGGCGTGGGGATGGCGGCGGTGCAGATCGCCCGCCACGTGGGTGCGGAGATCTACGCCACGGCGAGTCCCGGCAAGCATACGGTGCTGGAGGACATGGGCATCGACGCCGCTCACCGGGCCTCGTCGCGCGATCTGGACTTCGAGCAGGTGGTGCGGGAGGCCACTGGTGGCCGTGGTGTGGATGTCGTACTGAACAGCCTGGCGGGGCCCTTCGTGGACGCCTCGCTGCGGTTGCTGGCCGATGGCGGCTGGTTGCTGGAGATGGGGAAGACCGACATCCGTGATCCGGAGCAGATCGCGGCCGAGCGCCCCGGGGTGCGGTACGAGGCGTACGACCTGGTCGGCGATGCGGGACCGGACCGTATCGGCCGGATGTTGCGTGAGCTGGGTGAGTTGTTCGCGTCGGGGTCTCTGGCGCCGCTTCCGGTGCGGGCGTGGCCCTTGTGCCGGGCGCGGGAGGCGCTGCGGTATCTGAGCCAGGCGAAGCACACCGGGAAGCTGGTGCTGGACGTCCCGGCCCCGGTGGATCCGGAGGGCACGGTGCTCATTACGGGGGGCACGGGAACCCTGGGCGGTCAGGTGGCCGAACACCTCGTCCGTACCTGGGGTATCCGCCATCTCCTCTTGGCCAGCCGCAGCGGTCCCGAGGCCCCCGGGGCCAAGGAACTGGCCATTCGGCTAGCCGAGTTGGGCGCCGAGGTGCAGATCGCCGCAGCCGATGTGGCCGACCCTGGCGCCGTCAACGATCTCGTCGCGGGCGTCGACCCGGCGCATCCGCTGACCGGTGTCATCCATGCCGCAGGCGTGCTGGACGACGCGATGCTTCCCGCGCAGTCCCCGGAACGGCTGACCCGGGTATGGGCCGCCAAGGCCACTGCCGCGGCCAATCTCCACGCGGCGACGGCGCACCTGCGCCTCGGCACGTTCGTCATGTTCTCCTCCTTCGCCTCCGATCTGGGCACCCCCAGCCAATCCAACTACGCGGCGGCCAACGCCTTCTGTGACGCCCTCGCCGCCCACCGCCAGGCCGCCGGTCTGCCGGGGCTGTCGGTGGCCTGGGGGCTGTGGGCGGCGACCAGCGGGCTCACCGCCCGGCTGGACACCGCCAACCTGGCCAGGATCGGGCGGCTGGGGATCACGGCCAACACCACCGGAGAGGGGCTGGCCCTGCTGGACGCGGCGTACCGCCACGGCCGTCCCCATCTGCTGGCGCTCACGTTGGACACCCGGGCCCTGGCCGCCCAGGACACCGCCACTCTGCCCACCCCGCTGCGGGCTCTCGCGGCGACCGGTGGCAGCGGTCGTGTCCGGCCGACCGCTTCGGGTGGTGCCCAGCCGACGGACTGGTCCGGCAGGCTCCGCGGACTGCCGTCCCCCGAGCAGCACCGGCTGCTGCTCAACCTGGTGCGCAGCCACGCCGCCACCGTGCTGGGCCACACCGACCCCGCCACGGTCCACCCGGACGCGTCGTTCAAGGACCTCGGCTTCGATTCGCTGACGGGGGTCGAACTGCGCAACCGGCTCGCTGCGGCCACCGGGCTGCGGTTGCCCGCGGCGCTCGTCTTCGACCATCCCGAAGCGGCCGCGCTCGCCGAACACCTGCGCGGTCAACTCGCCCCGGACGACGCGGGGACCCCGGGCCGGGACATCCTCCACCCGGTCTTCAACGAGCTGATCAGGCTGGAGAACAGCCTGTCCGCCGTGGCCGTCGAGGAGCTGGATTCCGGAGCGGTCACGACCCGGCTGGAGACGCTGCTTTCGCGCTGGAAGGCGATGTGTCCCTCGGGCGACGACGGCGGCGCCGTGGAGCGGCTGCAGGTCGCGACCGCCGATCAGGTGCTGGATTTCATCGACAACGAACTTGGCCTGTCATGACCGACGTGGCGCGCCCTTTCGCGGAAGGCCGGGTGACCCTCTGTGCCGCATGCTGATGAAGAGAAGCTGGTCGACTATCTGAGGCGAGTGGCGGGCGATCTCCACGAGACACGCCAGCGGCTCCGCGCCATGGAGGACCGCTCCCAGGAGCCGGTGGCCGTGGTGAGCATGGCCTGCCGGTATCCGGGGGATGTGCGCACGCCCGAGGAGCTGTGGCGGCTCGTCGCCTCCGGTGAACACGCCATGGGGGAGTTCCCCACGGACCGTGGCTGGGACCTGGAGAGCCTGTTCCACCCGGACCGGGACCACCCCGGCACCAGCCACGCCCGCGAGGGCGGTTTCCTCTACGACGCCGACCGGTTCGACCCCGAGTTCTTCGGCATCAGTCCGCGTGAGGCCGTGGCCGTCGACCCTCAGCAGCGGCTGCTGCTGGAGGTGGCGTGGGAGCTTCTGGAGCGTGCCGGAATCGACCCGGCCTCGCTCAAGGGCAGCTCGACGGGCGTCTACGCCGGGACCGCCCTCCCCGGGTTCGGCACGCCGCACATCGACAGGAGCGCTGAGGGCTATCTGGTGACGGGCAACGCCCCCAGTGTGCTGTCCGGCCGGGTGGCGTACACGCTCGGCCTGGAAGGGCCCGCGGTGACGGTGGACACCGCGTGTTCGTCCTCGCTGGTGGCCATGCACCTGGCCTGCCAGGCGCTGCGGCAGGGTGAATGCGGCCTGGCCCTGGCCGGTGGTGTGACGGTGATGACGATCCCGAATGTGTTCACCGAGTTCTCCCGGCAGCGGGGCCTCGCGCCCGACGGCCGGTGCAAGGCGTTCTCCGCCGACGCCGACGGCACCGCCTTCGCCGAGGGCGTCGGCCTGGTGCTGCTGGAGCGGCTGTCGGACGCCCGGCGCCACGGCCACCGAGTACTGGCGGTCATCCGGGGCTCGGCCATCAACCAGGACGGCGCCTCGAACGGCCTGACGGCGCCCAACGGCCCCTCCCAACAGCGGGTCATCACCCAGGCGTTGGCGAACGCGCGGCTGTCACCGGCCGAGGTCGACGTGGTCGAGGCACATGGCACCGGCACCCGGCTGGGCGACCCCATCGAGGCGCACGCGCTGCTGACCACCTACGGCCAGGAGCGGCCCGACGAGAAGCCACTGTGGCTGGGGTCGGTCAAGTCGAACATCGGCCACACCCAGGGCGCGGCGGGCGTGGCGGGTGTCATCAAGATGGTCATGGCGATGCGCTACGAAACGCTGCCCGCCACGCTGAACGTCAACCAGCCCACCCCGCACGTGAACTGGGACGCGGGCGCGGTACGCCTGCTCACCGAACCCGTCACGTGGCCGCACGGCGAACGTCCGCGCAGGGCCGCCGTGTCCTCGTTCGGGATCTCCGGGACCAACGCCCACCTCCTCCTCGAATCCGCACCGGCATCCGCACCGGCATCCGCTTTGGACGGCTCGTCCGCGCGCCCGGCCGCCGAGGGCACGCTGCCAGTCGGCCGGGCGCTGCCCTGGGTGCTGTCCGCCCGTACCGGCCAGGCGCTGCGCGACCAGGCCGCCGCCCTGGCAGCCCATGCCGACGCCCACCCCCGGCTGTCCCTGGCCGACGTGGGCTGGTCGCTCGCCAGGACCCGTACCGTCTTCGAACACCGGGCCGTGATCCTGGGCGACGACCGCGACCAGCTGCTGACGGCCGTACGCGCGCTGGCAGACGGCCGGGACCACCCCGGGCTGACCCGCGCCGGTGCGGCCCGTACCGGCGCCACCGCGTTCATGTTCACCGGACAGGGCAGCCAACAGCCTGGCATGGGTGCGAAGTTGTACGAGAGCTTCGAGGTGTTCGCCACGGCCTTCGACGAGGCCTGCGCGCATCTGGACCCGCTGCTCGGGCGTTCGCTGCATGACCTCCTCTTCGCCGCCGAGGACACCGACGAGGCCCGCTCCCTGCACCACACCGGAGTGACCCAGGCGGCCCTCTTCGCCTTGGAGACCGCTCTCTTCCGGCTGGTGGAGTCCTTCGGGGTCACTCCCGGATATCTGACCGGCCACTCGGTGGGCGAAATCGTGGCCGCACATGTGGCGGGCGTGCTGTCGCTGCCGGACGCCTGCACCCTCGTCGCCGCCCGGGGACGGCTCATGCAGGCGCTCCCGGCGGGTGGCGCCATGGCTGCCGTCGAGGCCACCGAGGAACAGGTTCTCCCGCTGCTCAGCGGGCAGGCCGACCGACTTGCCCTGGCCGCCGTCAACGGGCCCACCGCCCTCGTGGTGTCCGGCGCCGAGGACGCCGTCGAGGAGGTGGTGCGCACCCTCAAGGAGCGCGGCCACCGCACCAAGCGGCTGCGCGTCAGCCATGCGTTCCACTCGCCGCTCCTCCAGCCCATGCTGGACGACTTCCGCGAGGTGGCCCGCGCGCTCACCTACCACGCGCCGCACATTCCCGTGATCTCCAACCTCACGGGCGAGGTGGCCGACACCAACCAGCTCCGCGACCCGGAGTACTGGGTACGCCACGTCCGCGAGCCCGTACGGTTCCACGACGGACTGCGCACCCTGCGCACCGAGGGTGTGGTGCGCTACCTCGAACTCGGCCCGGACGCCGTCCTCACCACCATGGCCGAGGACGGCCTGACCACTGACGGGACGGCACCGGAGACGGCGCCGGTGTTCGCCGCCGCCCTGCGCCACGGCCGCGACGAGCCCCGTACGCTGCTGTCCGCCCTGGCCACGATGCACATCGACGGCGGCACCTCCGACTTCTCCGCCGCACTCCCCGACGACGCGGGCCGCGTCGACCTGCCCACCTACCAGTTCCAGCGCGAGCGCTATTGGCGACCCGTCCCGAACGGCACCGCCGACGTGCGCGCCGCCGGGCTCGGTGCCACCGGCCACCCCCTCCTCCAGGCCGCCGTGGAAACACCCGATGGCGAACTGCTGCTCACCGGGCGGCTGTCGCTGAACACCCACCCCTGGCTGGCGGACCACACCATCGCGGACAGCGTGCCACTGCCCGGCACGGCCCTCCTGGAACTGGCCCTGCTCGCCGGTGCGCGGACGGGCTGCGACCTGGTCGACGACCTCACCCTGGAGACCCCGCTGCTCGTGCCCGCCTCCGGCGCGGTGCGCATCCAGCTGGCGGTTGCCGCACCCGACGACGCGGGCCGACGTGCGCTCACCCTCTTCTCCCGCCCCGAGGACCAGGAGGACGATTCCCGCGCAGTCCTGGACACCTGGCGACGCCACGCCGCAGGCCTCCTCGCCCCCGCGCTCCCGGCCGCGACGCCCGACCCGGCGGCACCCCCGGCGCCATGGCCACCGGCCGACGCGGTCCCGGTCGATGTGGCAGACCTGTACCGGCGCCTCACCGAGCAGGGGTACGCGTACGGGCCCGCCTTCCGAGGACTGCACGCCGCGTGGCGGCACGGCGAGGACATGCTCGCCGACGTGCGGCTGGCCACCGAGCAGCGCGGTGAGGCCGAGGGCTTCGGCCTGCACCCCGCCCTGTTGGACAGCGCGCTGCACCCGGTGGAGGAGCTGTTCAACGCCCACTACGCACCCTCTGACGGCACCCCGGGCACCGTCAGGCTGCCGTTCTCCTTCAGCGGGGTACGGCTGTTCGCCACCGGCGCCACCCGGCTACGGGTCCGCATCACCCCGACCGGCCCCGATGCCGTCGCGCTCACCCTGGCCGACGACCACGGCGCCGTGGCCGCCACCATCGAAACCCTCGGGCTGCGCGAGGTCCCCGCCGACCGCTGGCGTGCCACCCGCACCGACGACTCCCTGTACCGGCTCGACTGGCAGCCCCAGCCACTGCCCGCAGTCCCACCGGCATCGGCCGACAGCTGGGCCGTCGTAGGCTCCGACCCCCTGGACCTGGCCGACGACTCCGTCCACTACCCGGACCTGGCCGCACTGCAGGCCGCCATCGACGCAGGATTTCCCTCCCCAGGCCTCGTCATCATCCCGTGCCCCGGCCGCGACAGCGCATCAACCGACCCTGACCAGATTCCCGCACAGGTGCGCGCGGCCGCCCATCAACTGCTGGACGCGCTGCGCACGTGGCTGACCGACGACCGATTCGGCACGGCCCGGCTGGTGATCGCCACCCTTGGCGCCGTCGCCGCCACCTCCCAAGACTCGCCCGCAGACCTGACCACCGCGCCCCTGTGGGGTCTGGTCCGTGCCGCGCAGGCCGAACACCCCGACCGGATCCTGCTGCTGGACCTGGACGGTGACACGGCCTCCCGCCACGTCCTGCGCGCCGCGCTCCCGGCCGCCGTGGCGGCCGGTGAATCCGAGCTGGCGGTGCGGGCCGGGACCGTACGCGTCCCCCGCCTGGTCCGCGTCCACCCGGACCACGAGGCGCCACCGCCCGCCCTCGACCAGGGCGGAACCGTCCTGATCACCGGCGGCACCGGCGCCCTCGGGCGGCTGGTCGCCCGGCATCTGGCCACCGCCCACGGCGCCCGGCATCTGCTGCTGGTCTCCCGGAGCGGCCCGACCGCGCGGGACATCGACACGCTCACCGCCGAACTGGCCGACCTGGGCGCGGACGTGCGGGTCGCCGCCTGTGACGTCGCCGATCCGCACGCGGTGGCCGAACTGCTGGCCACGATCCCCGCCGACCGCCCACTGACCGCCGTCGTCCACGCCGCCGGGGTGCTGGACGACGGCGTGGTCACCTCGCTGACCCCCGAGCGCTTCGACGCCGTACTCGCCCCGAAGCTCGACGCGGCATGGCATCTGCACCGGCTGACCCGTGAGATGGCTCCGGCGGCGTTCGTGATGTTCTCCTCCGCCGCCTCCCTGATGGGCAACGGTGGGCAGGCCAACTACGCGGCCGCCAACATGTTCCTCAACGCCCTCGCCGAACACCGCCGTGCCGAGGGCCTGGTGACCCACGCACTGGCCTGGGGGCTGCTGGCCTCGGCCGGTGGCATGACCCACGACCTCGACGACGCCGACCTGGCCAGGATGGCGCGCTCCGGCATCGCCCCCATCGCGGACGACCAGCTGCCGGTGCTGCTGGACACCGCGCTGACCAGCCCGTACCCCGTCCTCGTACCGGTCCGCTTCGACCTGCCCGCGCTGCGCGCCCGGACCGCCACCGGGCCACTGCCGCCCGTACTGCGGGCCCTGGTGCCCACCCCCGCCCGGCGGCCCGCCCAGGACACCGGGGCGGTGCCCTGGGCCGAACGGCTGGCGGACATGCCCGCCACCGAGCAGGACCGTGTCCTCGGCGAGCTGGTCCGCGCCCAGGTCGCCACCGTGCTCGCCCATCCGGCGCCCGAGGCCATCGAGCTGGGCCGGGCCTTCCAGGAACTCGGCTTCGACTCACTCACCGCCCTCGACCTGCGCAACCGGCTCAACGCGGCCACCGGGACCCGGATTCCGGCCACCGTCATCTTCGACTATCCGACCCCCGACGCCCTGGTGGCCTTCCTGCGCGAGAAGCTGACCGGGACCCGCGCCGCCACAGCACTCGCGCCCGTGGCCGCCGCGGTGGCCACCGACGACGATCCCATCGCCATCGTCGGCATGGCCTGCCACTATCCGGGCGGTGTCGGCTCGCCGGACGACCTGTGGCGGCTGGTATCCGAGGGCGTGGACGCGATCGGGGAGTTCCCCGCAGACCGAGGCTGGGACCTGGCGGCCCTCTTCGACCCGGACCCGGACCGCCCCGGCACCAGCTACGCCCGCGAGGGCGGATTCCTGTACGACGCCGCGCGGTTCGACGCGGACTTCTTCGGCATCAGCCCGCGCGAGGCCCTGGCCACCGACCCGCAGCAGCGGCTGCTGCTGGAGACCGCGTGGCAGGCCTTCGAGAACGCGGGCATCGACCCGGTGACCCTGCGCGGCAGCCGGACCGCCGTGATCACCGGCGTCATGTACGACGACTACGGCAGCCGCTTCCTGGGCCGTACCCCGGAGGGCGTCGAGGGCCGCCTGATGACCGGCAGCACCCCGAGCATCGCCTCCGGACGGGTCGCGTTCACCTTCGGTCTGGAGGGGCCCGCGGTGACGGTGGACACGGCGTGTTCGTCGTCGCTGGTGGCCATGCATCTTGCGGCCCAGGCGCTGCGCCAGGGCGAATGCAGCCTTGCCCTGGCGGGTGGTGTGACCGTGATGGCCACGCCGAACACGTTCGTCGAGTTCTCGCGGCAGCGCGGACTGGCCACGGACGGCCGCTGCAAACCGTTCGCGGCGGCGGCCGACGGCACCGGCTGGGGCGAAGGCATCGGACTCCTCGTCCTGGAACGGCTGTCGGACGCCCGGCGCAGTGGCCACCAGGTGCTGGCCCTGCTCCGGGGTTCGGCCGTCAACCAGGACGGCGCGTCCAACGGCCTGACCGCGCCGAACGGCCCGTCGCAGCAGCGCGTGATCCGGCAGGCGCTGGCCACCGCCTGCCTCACCCCGGCCGACATCGACGCGGTGGAGGCCCACGGCACCGGAACCACGCTCGGCGACCCGATCGAGGCGCAGGCGCTGCTCGCCACCTACGGACAGGAGCGGCCCGGCGAAAAGCCACTGTGGCTCGGGTCGGTGAAGTCGAACATCGGCCACACCCAGGCCGCCGCCGGGGCCGCGGGCGTCATCAAGATGGTGATGGCGATGCGGCATGGCGTACTGCCCGCCTCCCTGCACATCGACGCGCCGAGCCCGCATGTGGAGTGGGAGGACGGGGTACGGCTGCTGACCGAGGCGGTGGAGTGGCCACATGGCGAGCGGCCCCGCCGGGCCGCCGTGTCCTCCTTCGGCATCAGCGGCACCAACGCCCATGTGATCCTCGAACAGGCTCCGGAACCGAACACCACCGCCGACCCCGCCACCCACCACCGCGTGGTGCCCTGGGTGCTGTCCGCACGCGGCAGCGCGGCGCTCCGCGAGCAGGCCCGGACCCTGTCCGCCCACCTCGCCACCGCCCCCGCCGCCAACCCCGCCGAGGTGGGCTGGTCACTCATCAGGACCCGCACGCTCTTCGACCACCGGGCCGTGGTCGTCGGCGAAAGCCACGCGGAACTGCTGGCCGCGGTGGAGGCGCTCGCGGCCGACGAAACACACCCGGGCGTCGTGCAGTCCGGCCCCGCCCCCGACTCGCGTGCGACCGGCCCCGTGCTGGTGTTCCCGGGGCAGGGATCGCAGTGGCCGGGGATGGGCGCAGAACTGCTCGACACATCCCCGGTGTTCGCGGAGCGGGTGGCCGCCTGCGAACGGGCCCTGGCCCCCTACGTCGACTGGTCCCTCACCGACGTACTGCGCGGCACCGAAGGCGTCGCCGATCTGAGCCGCGTCGATGTCGTACAGCCGGTGCTGTGGGCGGTCATGGTGTCCCTGGCCGCCGTATGGGCCGGTCATGGTGTGAAACCCGCCGCCGTCGTGGGCCACAGCCAGGGCGAGATCGCCGCCGCCTGCGTGGCCGGGGCGCTCTCGCTGGACGACGGCGCACGCATCGTGGCCCTGCGCAGCCGGGCTCTGCGGCGGCTCGCGGGCGGTGGCGCGATGGCCTCCCTCGGCGTGGGCCAGGAGCGCGCCGAGAGGCTGCTCGCCGACCTGGGCGAGCGCGCGTCGACGGTGGTCGTGGCGGCCGTCAACGGACCCGCGTCGACGGTGGTGTCAGGCCCGCCCGAGCAGGTGGCCGTGGCCGTGGCCGCCTGCCGTGACACCGGTGGACGGGCCCGGATGATCGAGGTGGACTACGCCTCCCACAGCCCCCAGGTCGATGAGATCACCGACGAACTCACCCGGCTGCTGGACGGGGTCCACCCCGCCCCGCAGCCCGGGACGGGCGTGGTCTTCTACTCCACCGTGACCGCGGGCCCCGCCGCCCCCGCCGGGCTCGACACCGCGTACTGGGTGCGCAACCTGCGCGAACAGGTGCGGTTCGCCGATGCCGTACGGGCCGCCCTGACCGCTGGCCACCGCGTGTTCATCGAGGTCAGCACCCATCCCGTCCTCACCGTCGGCATGCAGGAAACCTTCGAGGAAGCGGACAGCGCCGCCCTCGCCGTGCCCACCCTGCGGCGTGACCACGGCGATCTGGCCCAACTGGTGCGCTCGGTGGCGCAGGCGTTCACCGCCGGGGTCGAGACGGACTGGACCACCCTGTTCCCGGCCGACCCCACGCCCCGTACCGTCCCGCTGCCGACGTACGCCTTCCAGCGCGAGCGCTACTGGCTGGACGGAGCGGACGCACGCGGCGGCGACCCCGCCGACCTCGGGCTGACCTCCGCCGACCACCCCCTGCTGGGTGCCGCCGTCGAACTCGCCGAGGGCGGTACCCATCTGCTCACCGGCCGCGTCGGGACCGGTGGCGGCCACGGCTGGCTGGCCGAACACGTGGTGGCGGGCGCGCCCCTGGTGCCGGGCGCCGCGCTGGTCGAATGGGCGCTGCGGGCCGCCGACGAGGCCGGGTGCGCCGTGCTCGACGAACTGACGCTGCGCACCCCGCTGATCCTCCCCGCATCCGGCGGGCTGCGCGTCCAGGTGGCGGTGGGCGCGGCCGGCGAGGACGGCCGCCGCGACGTACGCGTCTACTCCCGCCCGGACGCCGACACCTCCGGCACCGATGGCACCTGGCAGTGCCACGCCGACGGCGTACTCGCCCCGCCCCGGGGCCACCCGGCGCCCGGACCCTCCGGGGAATGGCCGCCACCGGGCGCGGAGCCGGTGGACGCGGACGGTTTCTACGCGCGGGCCGCCGCCGATGGATACGCGTACGGGCCCGCCTTCCAGGGCGTACGCAAGCTCTGGCGGGACGGCTCCGACGTACTGGCCGAGGTGGCGCTGCCCGAAACCGCCGGCGAGTGGCGCGGATTCGGCATCCACCCCGCGCTGCTGGACGCCGTCCTCCACCCGGCCGCCCTGCTCACCGGTCAGCCGCCCGGACCGGACGACGACGGCCTGTTGTGGCTGCCGTTCACCTGGAACGGAGTGTCCCTGTGGGCCGCCGGTGCGACCACCGTACGGGTACGGCTGTCGCCGGACGAGCGGAGCGCGGACGGCGAGCGGGCGTTGCGGGTGACCGTGTCCGACGCCGTGGGCGACCCCGT
Source organism: Streptomyces sp. NPDC059850 (assembly GCF_042731515.1). Classification (NCBI taxonomy): domain Bacteria; kingdom Bacillati; phylum Actinomycetota; class Actinomycetes; order Kitasatosporales; family Streptomycetaceae; genus Streptomyces; species Streptomyces sp. NPDC059850. The sequence goes on along the minus strand of NZ_JBHWJI010000097.1, from coordinate 8,084 downwards.
CCTCACGGTCGACTCGCTGGTGCTGCGCCCCGCCCGTACGGACCAGCTGCGCACCCCGGGCCGCCGGGGCACGGACGGGCTGTTCACCCTGGACTGGATCCCGCTGCCGGGGACACCGGAGCCGGTGGCCGACGGCGGTGACTGGGTGGTGCTGGGCCCGGCGGACTGGCACACCGCGGGCGCGGTGTGCCACCCGGATCTGGCGTCGCTGCTCGCGGCGGTCGACGGCGGCGGGCCCGTCCCCTCGGTGGTGTTGACGGGTGTCACGGCCGCGTCGGCGGCCACTTCGGAAGACGGCATGGCCGCAGTCCAGCGCATGCTGAGCCTGCTGCAGGCGTGGCTGGCCGAACCCCGCCTGACCGACGCCCAGTTGGTGGTGGTGACGCGGGGTGCCGTCGCGGCCGGTGCACCGGACGGGGACGACCCCGGCCCCGGTGCCGTGGACGCGGCAGGTGCGGCGGTGTGGGGGCTGTTGCGCAGCGCGCAGGCCGAGAACCCCGACCGGTTCGTCCTGCTCGACCTCGACCCCCGTGGCCCGGCGGAAGCGGAAGCACCGGGCGCAGACGTCCTGGACGGTGTGCTGTGGGGCGTTGGAACGGCCGAACCACAGGTCGCGGTGCGCGCGGGCCGGGTGTGGGCGCCACGGCTGATGCGCGCCGGGGCAGCCGGAAGCGGCGGCCTGGTGGCCCCGGTGGCGCAACCGGCCTGGCGACTCGCGGTGGAAGGCGCCGCGACCATCGAGAACGTGACCCCCGTGCCCTGCCCCGAGGTGCTGGAGCCACTGGGCCCCGGCGAGGTCCGCGTCGCGGTCCACGCCGCAGGCCTCAACTTCCGCGACGCCCTGATCGCGGTCGGGATGTATCCCGGCGGCGGGGTGTTCCGGGGCAGCGAAGGCGCGGGCGTGGTCACGGACATCGGCGCCGAGGTGACCGGAATCGCCGTGGGCGACCGCGTGATGGGCCTGTTCGAAGGCGCCTTCGGCCCGCTGGCGGTGGCGGACGCGCGCATGGTGGTGCCGATCCCGGAGGGCTGGACCTTCCAGCAGGCCGCCGCCGTACCGGTCGTGTTCCTCACCGCCTGGTACGGGCTGGTGGACCTGGCCGGACTGCGGTCCGGCGAGTCGGTGCTCATCCACGCCGCGACCGGCGGCGTCGGAATGGCCGCCGTCCAGATCGCCCGCCACTTGGGAGCCGAGGTGTACGCCACGGCCAGCCCCGGGAAACACCCGGTGCTGGAGGAGATGGGCATCGACGCGGCACACCGGGCCTCGTCACGCACCCTCGACTTCGAGACCGGGCTACGGGACGCCACCGGCGGCCGTGGCGTGGACGTGGTGCTGAACAGCCTCGCCGGACCCTACGTCGACGCCTCGCTGCGGCTGCTGGCCGACGGCGGACGGCTCTCGGAAATGGGCAAGACCGACATCCGCGACCCGGAACACATCGCCGCCACCCACCCCGGTGTGCGCTACCGGGCCTTCGACCTGGTGCCCGACGCCGGACCGGACCGCATCGGCGAGATGCTGCGCACGCTGCGCGAGCTGTTCACCGCCGGAGTGCTGCGGCCCGCGCCCGTACGGACCTGGCCGCTGAGCCGGGCGCGGGAAGCGCTGCGGCAGCTCAGCCAGGCCCGCCACACCGGCAAGCTGGTCCTGGACGTACCCGCCGCCGTGAACCCGGACGGCACGGTACTCATCACGGGCGGCACCGGCACACTGGGCGGTGTCGTCGCCGAACACCTCGTACGCACTTGGCAGGTCCGCCACCTGGTGCTGGCGAGCAGGCGCGGCCCGGACGCACCGGGCGCCGCGGAACTGACCGCCCGGCTCCGCCAACTGGGCGCACAGGTGCGCGTGGCCGCGGTGGACGTCACGGACGCGGCGGCGGTGGCGGAGCTGGTGGCGGGCATCGACGCGGACCATCCGCTGACCGGTGTCATCCACGCCACGGGTGTGCTGGACGACGCGGTACTCACCTCGCAGACCCCGGAGCGGGTGGCGCGGGTGTGGGCGGCCAAGGCCCGGGCGGCGGCGCATCTGCACGCGGCGACGGCGGATCTGCGGCTCGGCATGTTCGTGATGTTCTCCTCGGCGGCCGGGGTGCTCGGCAGCCCAGGACAGGCCAACTACGCTGCCGCCAACGCCTATTGCGACGCCCTGGCCGCCCGCCGCCGGGCCGAAGGACTGCCCGGGGTGTCGGTGGCCTGGGGACTGTGGGCCGACGCCAGCGGGATGACCGGCCACCTCGCCGAGGCCGACCTCGCCCGGATGGCCCGTACGGGCGTCGGCGCCCTCGCCACCCGGCAGGGCCTGGCCCTGCTCGACGCGGCCGTCCAGCACGGCGGCGACCTGCTGGTGGCGGCCGACGTGAACACCCGCACCCTGGCCGCCCTGCCCGCCGAGGGCCTGCCCGCCACCCTGCGCGCACTCGCCACCACCCGTGGCGGTGGCGGTGGTGGCGCGGGACGGCGTACGGCGGCGGCCGCCGAGGCGGGACAACCCGCCGACTGGGCCGACCGGCTGGCCGGGCTGTCGGCGGCCGAGCGCCACCGACTCGTGCTGGGTCTGGTCCGGGGCCACGCGGCCACCGTGCTGGGCCACGCCGATGTGGACGCGGTGCAGGCCGAGGCCAGTTTCAAGGAGCTGGGCTTCGATTCGCTGACCGCCGTGGAACTGCGCAACCGGCTCGCTGCCGCCACCGGGCTGCGGCTGCCCGCCGCGATGGTCTTCGACTACCCCGAGGCCGCGGTGCTCGCCGAATACCTGCTGGAACGGCTCGCACCCGACGACGCGACCATCGCGGGCCGGGACGGTGTGGACCCCGTTCTGGGCGAGCTGGCCAGGCTGGACCACGCCCTGGACGCCCTCGCCACCGACGAAGAGGGACGGCTCAGGATCGCCAAGCGGTTGAGCGGACTGCTGGCGAAGGTGAACGGCGGACCGACCGAGGCGTCCGGCACGACGGACTTCGACGCCCTCGAATCCGCCTCGGACGACGAGATGTTCGCGCTCATTGACCGTGAACTGCCCTGATGGAGGAGCGAGAACAGATGCCAGGTACGGGCAACGGTACGGAAGACAAGCTCCGCCAGTACCTCAAGCGGGTGACGGCCGATCTGGGGCAGACCCGTCAGCGCCTGCGCGAGGCGGAGGAGCGGGCCCAGGAGCCGGTGGCCATCGTCAGCATGGCCTGCCGCTTCCCGGGCGGCATCGCCTCTCCCGAGGACCTGTGGCACCTCGTCGCCTCCGGCCAGGACGCCACCGGGGACTTCCCGAAGGATCGCGGCTGGGACCTGGAGGGCATCTACCACCCCGACCCGGACCACTCCGGCACCAGCTACGTCCGCCGGGGCGGCTTCCTGCGGGACGCGGGCGGATTCGACGCCACGTTCTTCGGCATCAGCCCGCGCGAGGCCCTGGCCGCCGAACCGCAGCAGCGCCAGCTCCTGGAGGTCTCCTGGGAACTGCTCGAACGCGCCGGGATCGACCCCACCTCCCTGAAGGGCACCCCGACCGGTGTCTACGCGGGCGCCGGAATCCTCGGCTTCGGCACCCCGCACATCGAAAAGGAAGCCGAGGGCTATCTGCTCACCGGCAATACGCTCAGTGTCGTCTCGGGGCGGGTCGCCTTCACCCTCGGCCTCGAAGGACCCGCCGTCACCGTGGACACGGCGTGTTCCTCGTCCCTGGTCGCCATGCATTTGGCCTGCCAGGCGCTGCGACAGGGCGAATGCACCCTGGCCATGGCCGGTGGCGTCACGGTGATGACCACCCCGAACACCTTCGTGGAATTCTCGCGCCAACGCGGACTGGCCCCCGACGGCCGCTGCAAGCCCTTCGCGGCGGCCGCCGACGGTACGGGATTCTCCGAAGGCGTCGGCCTGCTGCTCCTGGAACGGCTCTCGGACGCACAGCGCAACGGACACCAGGTACTCGCCGTGCTTCGCGGCTCGGCCATCAACCAGGACGGCGCGTCGAACGGCCTCACCGCGCCGAACGGCCCGTCGCAGCAGCGTGTGATCCGTCAGGCCCTCATCAACGCCCGGCTGGCCCCGTCCGAGGTCGACGCCGTCGAGGCCCATGGCACCGGCACCACCCTCGGCGACCCCATCGAAGCGGACGCCCTGATCGCCGTGTACGGCCAGGACCGCCCCGCCGACCAGCCGCTGTGGCTGGGCTCGTTGAAGTCCAACATCGGCCACGCACAGGGCGCCGCGGGTGTGGCCGGTGTCATCAAGATGGTGATGGCGCTGCGCCACGAAATGCTGCCCGCCACCCTGTACGTCGACGAGCCGACCCCGCACGCGGACTGGACCGGCGGCGCGGTACGGCTGCTGACCGAACCCGTGGCGTGGCCGCGCGGCGAGCGCCCGCGACGGGCCGGGGTGTCGGCGTTCGGCATTTCCGGCACTAATGCGCATGTGGTCGTGGAGCAGGCTCCGGAGGTGTCTGCGCGGGTTGAGGTGGCTCGGCCTGTTGAGGGTGTGGTGCCGTGGGTGGTGTCGGGGCGGAGTGCGGAGGCGTTGCGGGGTCAGGCGGGCGCTTTGGCGGCGTGGGTGGCCGATGCGGACGTGATGCCGGTGGATGTGGGTTGGTCGTTGGTGACGGGGCGGTCGGTGTTCGAGCATCGTGCGGTGGTGGTGGGTGAGGACCGCGCGGAGCTGGTGGAGGCGGTGGGTGCGTTGGCGGCCGGTGAGTCGCATCCGGGTGTGGTGCATTCGGGGGCCCCGGCTTTGGTGGGTGTTGTGGGTCCGGTGCTGGTGTTTCCGGGGCAGGGGTCGCAGTGGGTGGGGATGGGTGCGGAACTGCTGGATGCGTCGCCGGTGTTCGCGGGGCGGGTGGCGGAGTGTGAGCGGGCGTTGTCCCCGTATGTGGATTGGTCGCTCACCGATGTGCTGCGCGGGACTGGGGACGATCTGGGGCGGGTGGATGTGGTGCAGCCGGTGTTGTGGGCGGTGATGGTGTCGTTGGCGGCGGTGTGGGCCGGGCATGGGGTGAAGCCTGCGGCGGTGGTGGGTCACAGTCAGGGGGAGATCGCGGCTGCGGTCGTGGCGGGGGCGTTGTCGTTGGAGGACGGCGCGAAGGTGGTGGCGCTGCGTAGTCGGGCGTTGCGCAGCCTTGCGGGCGGTGGGGCGATGGCGTCGCTGGGTGTGGGGCAGGAGGAGGCCGGTCGGCTGCTGTCGGGGCTGGGTGACCCAGCGGCTGGGGTGGGTGTGGCGGCGGTCAATGGGCCGTCTTCTACGGTGGTTTCGGGTCCGCCGGAGCAGGTGGCCGCCGTGGTGGCCGCCTGCCGGGACAACGGTGATCGGGCGCGGCTGATCGACGTGGACTACGCCTCGCATGGCCCCCAGGTCGATGAGATCCGCGACGAGCTGATGCGCGTACTGGACGGTGTGACGCCCGTCGCCGCGCCCTCGGACGACGTGGCGTTCTACTCGACGGTCACCGGCGGCCGAGCCGATACGGCCGGGCTGGACGCCGCGTACTGGGTGACGAATCTGCGGGAACGCGTACGGTTCGCCGACGCGATCGAGGCGCTGTTGGCCGATGGGCATCGGGTGTTCATCGAGGCCAGCACCCATCCCGTGCTCACCGTCGGCATGGAGGAGACCTTCGAGCGGGCGAGCGTCGACGCGGTGACCGTGCCCACGCTGCGCCGCGACCACGGGGGCAGGGCGCAGCTGGTGCGCTCCCTCGCCCAGGCGTTCGTCGCGGGCGTCCCGGTGGACTGGACGGTCCTGTTCCCGGCCGAGCCGACACCGCGCACCGTCGACCTGCCCACCTACCCGTTCCAGCACCAGCGCTTCTGGATGGCCGGATCGGGCGGGGCCGGCGACCCCGGTGACCTCGGGCTGGTCTCCGCCGGACACCCGCTGCTGGGCGCCGCGGTCGAGCTGGCCGACGGCAGTACGCACCTGCTCACCGGCAGGATCACGGCCGGGGGCGGCGAGGGCTGGCTCAGCGACCATGTGGTGGCGGGGGCGGTCCTGGTGCCGGGTGCGGCGCTCGTGGAGTGGGCGTTGCGAGCGGCCGACGAGGTCGGCTGCGGCGGGGTCGAGGAGCTGGCGCTTCAGGTGCCCCTGGCGTTGCCCGAGTCGGGTGGCTTGCGCGTACAGGTCGTGGTGGGCGAGGCGGCCGAGGACGGACGGCGTGAGGTCCAGGTGTACTCCCGTCCGGGGGACGCCGACTCCGTAGCGGGGTGGGTGTGCCACGCGGAGGGCGTACTGAGCCCGCCACGCGAGGACACCGGTGCCACGGCCGAGGGAGTGCACGGCGCGTGGCCCCCGGCAGGCGCCCAGCCGGTGGAGCTGGACGGGTTCTACGAGCAGGCCGCGGCGGCGGGATATTCGTACGGGCCTGCCTTCCAGGGGCTGCGTGCGATGTGGCGGGACGGGGCGGATGTCGTCGCCGAGGTGGCGTTGCCCGAGTCGGCGGGGGACGAGGAAGGCTTCGGTATCCACCCGGCGCTGCTTGATGCCGCGCTGCACCCGGCGCTGCTGAGCGCCTCGTCCGAGCGGGACCAGGACGATGACCAGGTGTGGCTGCCGTTCGCCTGGAACGGCGTGTCCTTGTGGGCCACCGGGGCCACCACCGTGCGGGTGCGGATCTCCCCGCAGCAGCATGGCGTGGACGGCGAGCGGGGACTGCGGATGGTGGTGGCCGACGCCACCGGGGAACCGGTCCTCACGGTGGACTCCCTGGTGTCGCGCCCGGCACGGATTGATCAGCTGCAGGCTGCGGGCGCGCGTGGCGTGGACGGGCTGTTCGCGCTGGAGTGGACGCCGTTGCCTGCCGTGCCGGTCACGGCGGATGACGACGTCTACGTGGTCCTGGGCCTCGACCCTGCGGACGAGAGCGCATCGAGCGCGGTACGCCACCCGGACCTGGAGTCGCTGGTCGCGGCACTCGACACGGACGATCCGGTCCCATCCGTTGCCTTCGCCTGCCTTCCGCACTCCGCTCCCGATGCCGTGTCGGCGACCGATGGTCTGGCCGCTGTCGAACATGCGCTGGAACTGGTGCAGGGCTGGCTGGCCGAACCGCGGCTGGCCGATGCCCGGTTGGTCGTGGTGACGCGGGGCGCGGTCGCGTGGCTTGAGGACGTGGACGTGGCCGGTGCCGCCGTATGGGGCCTCGTACGCAGTGCGCAGGCGGAAAATCCGGGACGTTTCCTCCTGCTCGACCTTGAGCACGAGGCCGATGTCCTGGCCGATGGTGTGCGGAACGCGGCCGCGTGTGCGCTGGAACGGGACGAACCTCAGCTGGCGGTACGGGACGGCCAGGTGCTGGTGCCCCGGCTGAAGCGAGCCGACACCGACCAGCCGTCGGACGTCGTCCCGGCCGTGCTCGACCCGGAGGGCACGGTGCTCATCACGGGCGGCACCGGCACCCTGGGCGGACTGGTCGCCGAACACCTCGTCCGTACGTGGCAGGTCGGCCACCTACTGCTGGTGAGCCGCCGTGGGCCGGACGCTCCCGGCGCACGGGAGCTGGCCGACCGGCTGGAAGGCCTCGGCGCGCGGGTGCGGATCGCCGCCGTAGACGTCACAGATGCGGGCGCGGTGGCGGAGCTGGTGGCGGGGGTCGACGCGGAGCACCCACTGACCGGGGTGATCCACGCGGCCGGTGCCCTGGACGACGCGGTGCTCACCTCGCAGACCCCGGAGAGCCTGGCGCGGGTGTGGGAGGCCAAGGCCACGGCGGCGGCGCATCTGCATGCCGCGACGGCGGGTCTGCCGCTGGGCCTGTTCGTGATGTTCTCCTCGGCCGCCGGAGTGCTGGGCAGCCCCGGCCAGGCCAACTACGCGGCGGCGAACGCTTACTGTGATGCCCTCGCCGCCTACCGCCGGGCCGTGGGCCTTCCGGCGCTGTCGGTGGCATGGGGCCTCTGGGCCGAGTCTTCCGGCCTGACCGGAAAGCTCGCCGAGGTGGACCGGGCCCGCATGTCCCGCTCGGGCGTCGTGGCGATGTCCACCCCCAAGGCACTGGCGCTGCTGGATGCCGCGTGCCGAGTCCCGGATCCGCTGGTGGTTGCGGTGGATCTTGATGTGGTGGGGGCGGTGGGTGGTGGTGTGCCTGCGGTGTT
>NZ_JBHWJI010000096.1:0-22278 GCF_042731515.1 Streptomyces sp. NPDC059850 | reverse complement strand
CGGCAGGGGGAATGCACGCTCGCTTTGGCGGGTGGTGTGACGGTGATGGCCACGCCGGATGTGTTCACCGGCTTCTCGCGCCAGCGCGGCCTGGCTCCCGATGGGCGCTGCAAGCCCTTCGCCGCAGCCGCTGATGGTACGGGCTGGGGCGAGGGTGTGGGCCTGCTGTTGTTGGAGCGGTTGTCGGATGCGCGGCGCAACGGCCACCAGGTGCTGGCGGTGATCCGGGGTTCGGCGGTGAATCAGGATGGTGCGTCGAATGGTCTGACGGCGCCGAACGGTCCGTCGCAGCAGCGGGTGATCCGGCAGGCGCTGGCCGGTGCGGGTGTGTCGGCCGCCGAGGTGGACGCGGTCGAGGCACACGGTACGGGGACGACGCTGGGCGACCCGATCGAGGCGCAGGCACTGCTGGCCACGTACGGCCAGGAACGCACTGCCGATGAGCCGCTGTGGCTGGGGTCGGTGAAGTCGAATATCGGGCATACGCAGGCGGCGGCGGGTGTGGCGGGTGTCATCAAGATGGTGCAGGCCATGCGGCATGGCGTACTGCCCGCCTCGCTGCACATCGACGAGCCGACCCCGCACGTCGACTGGGCCAGCGGTGCCGTACGGCTGCTGACCGATTCCGTGGAGTGGCCGCAGGGTGAGCGTCCGCGCCGCGCCGGAGTTTCCTCCTTCGGCGCCTCCGGTACGAACGCCCACCTCATCCTGGAGCAGGCCCCGGACGCGCCGCCCGAGCCGGAACCGGCACCCGAACATGGTGGTGTCGTGCCCTGGGTGCTGTCGGCGTGCAGCGCAGAAGCGCTGCACGGGCAGGCCATGTCGCTGGTGGCGCGCCTGGCCGAGGGCGCAGAGCTGACGCCGGTGGACGTGGGCTGGTCGCTCGTCAGCACACGGTCGGTGTTCGAGCATCGTGCGGTGGTGGTGGGTGACGACCGCGTCGAGCTGGTGGCGGCGGTCGAGGCCTTGGCGGTAGGGGAGTCCCACCCGGATGTGGTGCACACGGGCGCTCCGGCACCGTCGGCCGCTGTGGGCCCGGTGCTGGTGTTCCCAGGCCAGGGGGCCCAGTGGGCCGGGATGGGGGCCGGGCTGCTCGACGCGTCTCCGGTGTTCGCGGCGCGGGTGGCGGAGTGTGAGCGGGCATTGTCGCCGTACGTCGACTGGTCGCTTACGGATGTGCTGCGCGGTTCCGGGGGCGATCTGGGCCGGGTGGATGTGGTGCAGCCGGTGTTGTGGGCGGTGATGGTGTCCCTGGCGGCGGTGTGGGCCGGGCATGGTGTGAAGCCTGCGGCGGTGGTCGGCCACAGTCAGGGCGAGATCGCGGCTGCGGTCGTCGCCGGGGCGCTGTCATTGGAGGACGGCGCGAAGGTGGTGGCCCTGCGCAGCCGGGCGTTGCGTCAGCTGGCGGGTGGCGGAGCGATGGCATCGCTGGGCGTAGGCCAGGAGGAGGCCGGACACCTGCTGGCCCGGCTCGGCGATCAGGCCGCCGGGGTGGGCGTGGCGGCGGTCAACGGGCCCTCCTCGACAGTGATTTCGGGTCCGCCGCAGCAGGTGGCCGCCGTGGTGGCCGCATGCCAGGAGAACGGCGACCGCGCGCGGCTCATCGACGTGGACTACGCCTCGCACGGCCCCCAGATCGACGAGATCCGCGACGAGCTGATGAGCGAACTGGATGGTATCCGCCCGAACGACACCCCCGGAACAGGCATCACGTTCTACTCCACGGTGACCGGCGGCCACGCCGATACGGCCCACTTGGACACCGCGTACTGGGTGACGAATCTGCGGGAGCGCGTACGGTTCGCCGACGCACTCGAAGCGGCACTGGCCGATGGTCATCGGGTGTTCATCGAAACCAGCACCCACCCCGTGCTGACCATCGGCATGCAGGAGACCTTCGAGTGCAGCGGCGTGGAGGCCGTCACGGTCCCCACGCTGCGCCGCGACCGCGGAGACCGGGCCCAGCTGCTCCGTGCGCTCGCCCAGGCGTTCATCGCAGGAGTCGACGTCGACTGGACGACCCTGTACCCCGCCTCGCCCACGCCCCGCGTCGTGGAGCTGCCCACGTACGCCTTCCAGCGGGAGCGGTATTGGCTGGCGGGCCACAGCGGTCGCGGAGGCGACCCCGCCGACCTCGGTCTGGTGTCCGCGCGGCACCCCGTGCTGGCCGCCGCCGTGGAGCTTGCCGATGGCAGCGGCCAGGTGCTGACGGGGCGGCTCTCAGCGCACCGGCAGACCTGGCTCGGTGACCACGTGGTGGCGGACGCGGTACTCGTGCCCGGCGCGGCCCTGGCGGAGTGGGCTCTGCGAGCGGCCGACGAAGTCGGCGCCGGTGGCGTGGAGGAACTGGCGCTCCAGGTCCCGCTGGTGCTGCCCTCGTCCGGTGGGGCGCGGCTTCAAGTGGTCGTCGGCGCGCCCGGGGACGACGGACGACGCGACGTGCGGGTGTACTCGCGGCCCGATGGCGATGCCGACCCCGGCGCCGCGTGGGTGTGCCACGCGGAGGGCGTACTGAGCGCGCCCGTCGACCGCGCCGACGACGCGGCGGTTCTGGGCGGCGTATGGCCCCCGGCGGGCGCGGAGCCGCTGGAGACCGAGGGATTCTACGCACGTGTCGCGGCCTCGGGATATGTGTACGGCCCGTCCTTCCAGGGACTGCGAGCGGTGTGGCGGGACGGCGCGGACGTCCTGGCCGAGGTGGCGCTGCCGGACGCCGCTGGCGAGCACGGTGGTTTCGGCATCCACCCGGCACTCCTCGACGCGGCCCTGCACCCGGCCCTGCTCATCGACCAGCTCGCCACCGGAACGGACCCCGAGACCGCCCCCGGCCAGGTGTGGCTGCCGTTCGCGTGGAACGGCGTGCGGCTCTGGGCGGCCGAGGCGACCACGGTCCGGGTCCGGCTCTCCCCTCACGAGCAGTGCGCGGACGGCGAACGCGCGCTGCGCGTGACCGTGGCCGATGCGGTCGGTGTGCCGGTGCTGACCGTGGATTCGGTGGCGATGCGCCCGGCGAACGTGGACCAGCTGCGGGCGGTGCACACCCGTCGTGCGGACAGCCTGTTCACCCTCGACTGGACAGCCCTGCCCCTCACCGTGGGCAGCGCGGAACCAGTGGGCGACGACAGCCCCTGGGCCGTCCTGGGCGCCGATTCCCCGCACCTCGCCGGACCGGGTGCGAACCGCCTCGTGGATCTCACCGCGTTGATCGAGGCGCTCGACCGCGGGGAACCGACCCCGCCGATGGTCTTCGCCGACGTACCGGCCACGGGCGTCGGCGACGAGCTGGCGGCCGAGGGACTGGCCATGACGGAACGGACACTGGCCCTGCTCCAGGGCTGGCTGGCCGAACCACGGCTGATCGACGCCCGGTTGGTGGTCGTCACCCACGGCGCGGTCACGGACGGTGGGAAAGTGGCTGCCGCCGCCGTGTGGGGCCTGGTACGCAGCGCCCAGTCGGAGAACCCCGGCCGGTTCCTCCTGCTCGACCTCGACCCCCACCACGACACGAACACCGACACCGTTCGGGCTGCCGTCGCGCACGCAGTGGAGAGTGACGAACCACAGCTCGCCATCCGCGCAGGGCGGGTCCTGGTGCCCCGCCTCGTCCGGGCCGGGGCGGGTGGCGCGGGGCTCGTGGGCCCGGTGGAGCAACCGGCCGCGTGGCGGCTGGACACCGTCGGCACGGCCACCCTGGACAACGTGGTGCCGGTGGCCTGCCCGGAGGTGCTGGAGCCGCTGGGAACGGGCCAGGTGCGCATCGCCGTCCGCGCGGCCGGTATCAACTTCCGGGACGTCGTGGTGAGCCTGGGCATGGTCCCGGGACAGACCGGGCTGGGTGGCGAAGGTGCCGGTGTGGTGGTGGACATCGGTCCCCGAGTGACCGAAGTCGCGGTGGGAGACGAGGTCATGGGCGTCTTCGACCAGTCCTTCGGCCCGCTGACGGTCACGGACGCACGGCTGGTGGCCCCTGTACCGGCAGGGTGGACCTTCCAGCAGGCCGCCGCCGTACCGGTGGCGTTCCTCACCGCCTGGTACGGGCTCACGGACCTCGCCGGGCTCCGGCCGGGTCAGTCGGTGCTGATCCATGCCGCGACGGGTGGCGTGGGGATGGCGGCGGTGCAGATCGCCCGCCATCTGGGCGTGGAGATCTACGCCACGGCCTCTCCGGCCAAGCACACCGTGCTGGAAGCCATGGGCATCGACCAGGCACACCGCGCCTCATCACGTGACCTGGACTTCGAGCAGGTGGTGCGGGAGGCCACCGGCGGCCGTGGCGTGGACGTCGTACTGAACAGCCTGGCCGGGCCCTTCGTGGACGCCTCGCTGCGGCTGCTGGCCGATGGTGGCCGGTTGCTGGAGATGGGGAAGACCGACATCCGTGATGCGGAGCAGATCGCAACGGAGTATCCCGGGGTGCGGTACGAGGCGTACGACCTGATCACGGGCGCCGGGACGGACCGTATCGGCCGGATGTTGCGTGAGCTGGGTGAGTTGTTCGCGTCGGGGTCTCTGGCGCCGCCTCCGGTACGGGCGTGGCCGTTGTGCCGGGCGCGGGAGGCGCTGCGGTATCTGAGCCAGGCGAAGCACACCGGGAAGCTGGTGCTGGATGTCCCGGCCCCGGTGGATCCGGAGGGCACGGTGCTCATCACCGGGGGCACCGGAACCCTGGGCGGTCAGGTGGCCGAACACCTCGTCCGCATCTGGGGAGTCCGCCATCTCCTCCTCGTCAGCCGCAGCGGCCCCGACGCGACCGGCGCCAAGGAACTGGCCATCCAGCTGAGCGAGTTGGGTGCCGAGGTACGGATCGCCGCAGCCGATGTGGCCGACCCCGGCACCGTCAACGATCTCGTCGCGGGTATCGACCCCGCGCATCCGCTGACCGGTGTCATCCATGCCGCAGGCGTGCTGGACGACGCCGTCGTCACCTCGCAATCGCCGGAGCGGCTGGCGCGGGTGTGGGGAGCCAAGGCCACCGCCGCGGCCAACCTGCACACCGCCACCGCACACCTTCCCCTGGCCATGTTCGTGATGTTCTCCTCGGCCGCCGGGGTCATGGGCAGCCCCGGGCAGGCCAACTACGCGGCGGCCAACGCCTTCTGCGACGCCCTCGCCACCCACCGCCAAGCCGCCGGTCTGCCCGGCGTATCGGTGGCGTGGGGACTGTGGGCCGAGGCCAGCGGGATGACCGGGCATCTGGCCGAGGCGGACCTGGCCCGGATGTCCCGGTCCGGAATCGCCGCGATGCCCAGCGACCAGGCGCTGCGCCTGCTGGACGCCGCCTGCTGGCACGGCGATCCCCAGCCGACCGCCGTCGACCTCGATGTGCGCGCCCTGTCCGCACAGCCCGCCGACGCGCTCCCGGCCCTGCTGCGCGCCCTCACCAGCGACGCCCGTGGGGCCGCCGCACGGCGAACGGCCGCCACCGGCGCGCCCGCCGCCGGACTGGTCGGTCGGCTCACCGCGCTGCCGCCGGACGAACAACACCGCGAACTGCTCAACCTGGTACGCACCCAGGCGGCCGCGGTGCTGGGGCACACCGATGCCGGTGCGGTGTCCAGCGACACCCCGTTCAAGGACCTGGGCTTCGACTCGCTGACCGCCGTCGAGCTGCGCAACCGGCTCGCCGCGGTCACCGGGCTGCGCCTGCCCGCCACGTTCATCTTCCGGCATCCGACGCCTGCGGCCATCGCCGACGACCTCCGCACACAACTGTGCCCCGTGGCCGCGGACACGTCCGGCCCCGTCTTCGGCGAACTGGACAAGCTGGAGGGGGCGATGGCCACGTTCGCCCCCGACGACGAGGCCCGGGGCAGGCTGACGAAGCGCCTGGAGGCCCTGCTGTGGCGGCTCGGCGACGGTGCGCCGGAGGCCGCCAACGCGGTCGGCCACACCGTGGACGACGAGGCCGTGGAAGCCGCGTCGGACGACGAACTGTTCGCGTTCATCGACCGGGAACTGCCTTCTTGACCACGAGTAGCGTGAGTGAGGACTGATGTCGGGTACGGAAGAAAAGCTCCGCCAATACCTGAAGCGGGTCACGGTGGATCTGGGGCAGGCCCGTCAGCGGGTACGGGACCTGGAGGAGCGGTCCCAGGAGCCGGTGGCCGTGGTGAGCATGGCCTGCCGCTATCCCGGCGGGGTGGGCTCGCCCGAGGAATTATGGGAGCTGGTGTCCTCGGGCGGAGACGGGATCGAGGAGTTCCCCACCGACCGTGGCTGGGATCTGGAGGGCCTGTACCACCCGGACCCCGACCACCCCGGTACCAGCTATGTGCGGCACGGTGGATTCCTGCGCGGGGCCGACCGCTTCGACGCCGAGTTCTTCGGCATCAGCCCGCGCGAGGCGCTGGCGATGGATCCGCAGCAGCGGCTGCTGCTGGAAGTGTCGTGGGAACTGCTGGAACGGGCGGGCATCGACCCTGCGTCGCTGAAGGGCAGCCCGACCGGTGTGTACGCCGGGGTGTCCAGCCAGGACTATCTGTCCCGGATGCCACGGATCCCCGAGGGCTTCGAGGGGTACGCCACCACCGGCAGCCTCACCAGCGTGGTGTCCGGCCGGGTGGCGTACACCTTCGGGCTGGAAGGGCCCGCGGTGACCGTGGACACCGCGTGTTCCTCGTCCCTGGTGGCGATGCACCTGGCCTGCCAGGCGCTGCGCCAGGGCGAATGCGAACTGGCGCTCGCGGGCGGGGTCACCGCGCTGACGACACCGACCGCGTTCGCCGAGTTCTCCCGGCAGCGCGGGCTGGCCCCGGACGGGCGCTGCAAGTCCTTCGCGGCGGCCGCCGATGGCACCGGCTTCTCCGAGGGCGTCGGGCTGGTACTGCTGGAGCGGCTGTCGGACGCACGCCGCCACGGCCACCGGGTGCTGGCGGTGATCCGGGGTTCGGCCGTCAACCAGGACGGCGCCAGCAACGGCCTGACCGCGCCCAACGACGTATCTCAGGAGCGGGTGATCCGGCAGGCGCTGGCCAGCGCGCGGCTCGCCGCCGACCAGGTGGACGCGGTGGAGGCGCACGGCACGGGTACGTCGCTCGGCGACCCGATCGAGGCGCACGCGCTGCTGGCCACGTACGGCCGGGACCGACCGGCCGACCGGCCCCTGTGGCTGGGCTCCCTCAAGTCGAACATCGGCCACGCCCAGGCGGCGGCGGGTGTGGCCGGTGTGATCAAGATGGTGATGGCGCTCCGGCGGGAAACGCTGCCGGTCACCCTGCACATCGACGAGCCGACGCCGCACGTGGACTGGGAGGGCGGCGGGGTACGGCTGCTGGCCGAACCGGTGGCGTGGCCGAGGGGCGAGCGTCCGCGCCGCGCGGGAGTGTCCTCCTTCGGCATCAGCGGCACCAACGCCCATCTGATCCTGGAGCAGGCGCCCGAGCCTCCCGAGCCTGCCGCGCAGGCCGCACCGGGCGCGACCACCGGCGTCACCGCGTGGGTGCTCTCCGGCCGCAGCCAGCGGGCCCTGCGGGGGCAGGCGGCGGCGCTGGCGGCACGGGTGGCGGAGGACACGCGGCTGCCCGTGGCCGATGTGGGCTGGTCGCTGGTCACCACACGGTCGCGGTTCGACCACCGGGCCGTGGTGCTCGGTGAGGACCGGGACGCGCTGGTGGCGGCCGTCGCGGCGCTCGCCGCCGGAGAAGCGCACCCGGGCGTGGTCCACCCCGGTGTCGCCACCGTGGCGGGCGAGTCCGGGCCGGTCCTGGTGTTTCCGGGGCAGGGTTCGCAGTGGGCGGGCATGGGGGCCGGGCTGCTCGACGCGTCGCCCGTGTTCGCGGCGCGGGTGGCGGAGTGTGAGCGGGCTCTGTCGCCGTACGTCGACTGGTCGCTCACGGATGTGCTGCGCGGTTCCGGGGGCGATCTGGGCCGGGTGGATGTGGTGCAGCCCGTGTTGTGGGCGGTGATGGTGTCCCTGGCGGCGGTGTGGGCCGGGCATGGCGTGAAGCCTGCGGCGGTGGTCGGCCACAGCCAGGGCGAGATCGCGGCGGCCGTGGTGGCCGGGGCGCTGTCCCTGGAGGACGGCGCGAAGGTGGTGGCGCTGCGCAGCCGGGCGTTGCGCCGACTGGCGGGCGGCGGAGCGATGGCATCGCTCGGCCTGGGCCAGGAACAGGCGGCCAAGCTGCTGTCCGGGCTCGGCGACCGGGCCGCCGAGGTCGGAGTGGCGGCCGTCAACGGCCCTTCGTCCACCGTCATTTCGGGCCCTCCGGAGCAGGTGGCCGCCGCCGTGGCCGTTTGCCAGGAGAATGGCGACCGCGCGCGGCTCATCGACGTGGACTACGCGTCGCACGGCCCACAGGTCGACGAGATCGCCGGTGAACTGACCGAGGTTCTGGCCGGGATCCGGCCCAGCGCGTCGAAGGTGGCGTTCTACTCCACGGTCATCGGCGGACGGATCGACACCGCCGCCCTCGACAGCGGCTACTGGGTGACGAATCTGCGGGAGCCCGTACGGTTCGCCGACGCCATCGAAGCGCTGCTGGCCGATGGCCACCGGGCGTTCATCGAGACCAGCACCCACCCCGTGCTGACCGTCGGCATGCAGGAGACGTTCGAGGACACGGGCATCGAGGCCGTCACCGTGCCCACCCTGCGCCGTGACCGCGGGGGCGGCGCGCAGTTGGTCCAGTCCCTCGCCCAGGCGTTCACCGCCGGGGCCGATGTCGACTGGACGACCCTCCACCCGACAGGACCGGCGGCCCCGCACACCGTCGACCTGCCCACGTACGCCTTCCAGCGGGAGCGGTACTGGCTGCCCGACTCGGTGCCGTCCGAAGCGGTGCCGAGGGCGGACGAGGACGAGGCCCGCTTCTGGGCCGCGGTCGACGGCGAGGATCTGCGGGCGCTCTCCGATGCGCTACGGCTCCCCGACGCCCCTGGTGCGCGGTCGTCGTGGGACACAGTGCTGCCGGTGCTCTCCGAGTGGCGGCGCGGTCGGCGTGAGCGGTCGGCCGTGGACTCCTGGCGCTATCGCGTCCAGTGGCAGCCCCTCACCGACCTCGCCGACGACGCTCCGGACGGCGCGGGGCGCACCTGGCTCGTCGTCCGCCCGGCCGACCGTGCGCACGACTGGGTGACCGCCTGCGTCCAGGCGCTCCGCGCGGGCGGCGGGCAGGTGAACGAGCTGACCGTCACCGAGGACACCGACCGGGCGCGGCTCGCAGAGCTGCTGCACACCCGGTACGCCGATGAGGCGCCACCGGCCGGTGTCCTGTCTCTGCTGGCACTCGACGAGTCCGTACCCCACCGGGCCGATGGCGTGGCCACCGGCCTGACCGGCACGCTCACTCTGCTGCAGGCCCTGGTGGACGCGGAGGTCACCGTGCCCCTGTGGTGCGCCACCCGTGGGGCGGTATCCGTGGACGACACCGACCCGGTGAGCGCCCCATCGCAGGCCCAGCTCTGGGGGATCGGCCGGGTCGCCGCACTCGAACACCCCACCATCTGGGGCGGGTTGATCGACCTCCCCGCGAGCCCCGAGGCCGTGGACTCCGACCGGTTGCGCCTCCTGCTCACCGGGGCTTCCGACGAGGACCAGGTGGCGCTGCGCACCTCGGGAGCGTACGGGCGACGGCTGGCCCCCGCGCCGTCCGGCGGCGATGTGCCACCGCGGACCTGGGCGCCGCAGGGCTCCGTGCTCATCACCGGCGACACTACCGGCCCGGCGGCCCATATGGCCCGGTGGGCGGCGGACAACGGGGCGAAGCGCGTGGTGCTCCTGGGGCGCCAGGACGGTGACGCGGCCGCCGCGCTGAAGGCCGAGCTGGACGCGTACGGTGCCGAGCTGACGATCGCGGACTGGGCGCCCGGCGATCGGGCTGGCCTCGCCCGTGTCGTCGACCAGCTGTCGTCGGAGGGCGTACGGATCGGGACCGTCGTGCACACCGCGGTCTCCGGCGCACTGGCGCCGCTGACGGAGCTGACCCCGGAGCGGCTGACCAAAGAGATCGGCGCCCAACTGGCCTCTTCGGACGCGGACATGGAGGAGTTGTGCGGCCTCGGGCCCGAGGACACCGTGATCTACTGCGCCACCGTCGCGACGGCATGGGGCAGCAAGGACCACGGTTCGTACGCCGCCGCCACCGCCCACCTCGACGCACTCGCCCAACGTCGGCGAGCCGAGGGCCGGGCCACGGTCTCGATCGCCTGGGGGCTGTGGGATCTCTCGGACAGTCACAGCGAGCGCTCCAGGCGTCAGGGGCTGTCGCCCCTGGATCCCCGCTGGGCGCTGAACGCCCTGCGGCAGGTGCTCGACCACGACGATCCGCAGATGACGATCGCCGATGTCACCTGGGAACGCTTCGCGCCCCTGTTCACCCTCGCCCGGCCGAGCAGGCTGTTCGACACGGTCCCGGCCGCCCGCCACGCGATCGAGGCCACCCGGGAGCCCACTGATAGCGAAAGCGGCCCGGAGGGCGCCGCGGCGCTGCGCGAGGAGCTGGCCGTGCTGAGCGAAGACGACCGGACCGGACGGCTGCTCGCCCTGGTACGCGGCCATGTGGCCGCCGTACTGCACTATCCGGCGGCGGAGGCGGTCGACCCGGGACGGCCGTTCAAGGAACTCGGCTTCGACTCGATCGCGGCGGTGGAACTCAGGAACCGGCTGCGCGCCGCCACCGGGCTGAGCCTGCCGACGACGGTGGTCTTCGACTATCCGACACCGGAGACCCTGGCGGGCTGTCTGCTGACCCAGCTGGCCCCGGAGGAGTTCCTCACCGCCCACCCCGGGCTCGGACATCTCGACGCGCTGGAGGTGGCGCTGGCCGGACTGGCGGCCGAAGACCCGCGGCGCACCGGACTGGTGAACCGTCTGCAGGGCCTGCTGTGGAAGTACACGGCCACCGCGCAGGAGGAGGAAGGGGCTTCAGGGGAGGATCTCGCCGCCGCCACCGCCGACGAAGTGTTCGCCCTCATCGACCGCGAACTGGGCACCTGAGCCGCCGCCCTCGCGAAGAACCCCCCGTACGGTGTGCCGTACGGGGGGTTCTTCGCGAGGCCGGGTCAGCGAAGGTCAGGGGCCTGCCGGACGGTACGGGCCAGGTCGAGCAGATCCTCCGCCACCCGCCGGGGGTGCTGGGCGTGCAGATCGTGCTCCGAGTCCAGGTATTCGCGCATGGTCGCCCCGCGCAGCGTGGCCGTGGTGGCCTCGATGCGTGAGCGGATGCGGTCCGCCCACTGCCGGTCCGCGCCCTTGGGGATGGCGGGCATCAGCAGGGTGGGCACCGAGATGGCGGAGTACCAGGGGCTCGGCGGCTCGTCCCAGATGCTGCGCAGCATCGACGTGTGCTGTTCCAGGGACATGCGCCGGGACAGCGAACCGTCCGGGTTCTCCCGCATGGTGGCCACGGCCGCTTCGATCGCCGCCGGCGACCAGTCGGGATGGATGGCCCGGAAGTAGTCACTCACGCTCCGCACCGTGGCGCCGTCCAGCGCGGGCGGCCGCAGCGCGCCGCAGAACGCCTCCCACGACGGGAAGGCCTTGGCGGGTTCGAGCCAGCCGCCGTCGACCAGGGCCAGCCCCGCCACCAGCTCGGGATGCTCGGCGGTCAGCCGGACCGACACGTTGCCACCGTACGAGTGCCCGGCCACCAGCACCTCGGACAGCCCGAGGGCGGCACAGGCCGCCACCAGGTCCGCCACGGCGGTCGGTGTGTCGTACCCCTTCTCCGGGGTGTCGGACTCGCCGTGGCCGCGCAGATCGGCCGCGTACACCGGGTGGCCCGCGGCGGCCAGTTGGTCGGCGACCTCGTCCCACATACGGGCGTTCGAGGCCATGCCGTGCACCAGGAGGAATGCGGGGGATGCGGTTCCAGGCCGGTGTCGGAAATGTAATTTCACATCGTCGGTTACGGGCACGGAAAGATCCATACGGAAATTCTAGCCGGGTCACCGTGGGTGGTTCGAGAACTGCGGCGGTGCAAGTGTCCGTGCATTAGCGGCACTTAAGGATTCTTTCGCGTATGCCGAGACGCCGGGCGGGAGGGGATGGCCCCCTCCCGCCCGGCGTCGGCGTATCGCGGCGCACGCTATGCCGTGGCGCCATCCCCGCTGTTGACCGCCGTGTACGCCTCGGCGAGATAGTGGCCGAGCCGGGCGGGGGTGGGGTATTCGAGAATGGCGACGAGGGGGATTTCCACGTCGGTCAGCGTCATCAGATTGCGGGTGAGTTCGAGTGCGGTCAGTGAGGTGAGCCCGTTTTCGAGGAAATTGCTGTCGTCCTCGATGGGGGTGGGGGAGAGGATGTCGGCGAGTTGTGTCCGTACGGTCTCCCGCAGGATGGTCTCGCGCTCTTCGGCCGTGGCGATGGCCAGCGCCTGGTGCAGGGCCGTGCCGTCGAGATGGGTCTCGCTCTGTTCCGTGGGCATCGCGGGTCCGTTCGGTTGAGGGTCGGAGGAATCGCCGGAGGCGCTGCCATTGACCGCGGTGAAGGTGTTCATCGTTTCTCCCGCCTGATGGGTGCTTGCTCGATGTCCGCGATGACGACGGACACCGCGTCCTCCGCGACCGCCTGCCGCAGCAGGGCGGCCGCCGATCGCGGGGACAGTGCGGACGTTCCGGTGTGCCGTGGCAGCTCGACGGAGCCCCAGCACACCGAGGTCGCCGGGACGCCCCGCGCGCGGCACTCCTGCGCGAGCGCCTGCAGATAGGCGTGGGCCGGAGCCTGGTTGCCCAGCCCCGGGCCGGGCAGCACGCCCACGGCCGAGGAACTGAGCACGAAAGCCGACAGGTCGCTCTTCAGGCTGAGAGCGCACAAGTTCCGCGCCCCCGCCACCACCGTCGGCCACGTGTCCTCGATCCGTGCCACGTCCAGCGGCCCGGTCTCCTGGTCCGGTGGCACCGCGAGATGCAGCACCGAGGTCAGCGGCGCGTCGGCCGGAAGACCGGCCACGGCGGCGGCGAGCGCGTCCTGATCGGCCGGGTCGACGGTGGCGACGGACACCTGTGTGCCCGAAGCGGTCAGTTCGGCGAGCAGGTCGTCGCCCGGGGGTGTGGTGTCGAGGAGGAGCAGTCGGTCCGCGCCCGCCCCGGCCACCCACCGGGCGGTGTGCGCGCCCAGGGCGGTGGCCGCACCCGTGATGAGCACCGTGCCGCGCGCCGTCCAGGGCCCCGCAGTGGCTGGCCCGGGTACGTCGCGCACCAGGCGTGGCGTAAAGCAGCAGTCGGCGCGTACGGCCACCTCGCCCTCGCCGTGGAGGCCCGCCAGAGCACCCGCCAGCCGCCGTCCCGCCCGCGCGTCGAACCGGTCCGGCAGATCGACCGACCCGCCCCAGCACCGTGGGTGTTCCACCGCGAGGGCGCGGCCCAGACCCCAGAGCTGGGCCTGCTCCGGACGGGTCACCGGGTCCCCGCGATCGACACCGACCGCACCGCGCGTGGCCACCCACACCGGGGCCTCGATCCCGGCCCGCTCCACCGCCTCGACCAGCGAGATGGTGGAGGCGATCGCCGGGCTTCGGCCGTCGTCGGCCGGAGGCCGCGTCTCGTCCAGGGCCGACAGCGAGAGCACACCCGCGACGAACCGCCCGGCGGCGGCCTCGGATATCCGTGCGGTGAGGGCGTCGTAGGCCGATGGGCACTGAGTACCGAGTACGACGACATCGGCGCCGTGCTCGCGCAGGGCATCGGTGACGGCGTCGGCGTATGGACCACCCGCCGACGCGACCAGCCAGGTGCCGGACAGCCCCGGCGCCACCACTTCGGCCATGGCCTGCCAGGCGATCCGGTGCCGCCACTGCCGCTGCCGCCGCCAGGCGGCCAGCGCGGGCAGGATCTCCGCCAGCAGGCCGTGCCGCTCCGCCGGAACGCCGAGAGTACGGGTGAGGGCCGCCACGTCCGTGTGCTCCACCGCGTCCCAGAACCCGGTGTCCACCCAGGTCTCGGTCACGGGTGCGGCACCGGCCTTGGGTTCGTTCTCCAGCCAGAACCGCTGCCGCTGGAAGGCGTACGTGGGCAGCGGGACGGTACGCGGGGGTGTGCTGCCGCCGCCGAGGAGGGCGGCCCAGCCGACCGTGGCGCCGGTGGTGTGCAGCCGCGCCAGCGCGTACATCAGCTCGCGCACCTCGTCGTCGCCGCCGAGCGGCGCCAGCACCAGCGGCGCCACCCCCTCCGGCAGGCCACCCCCGGGCCCCAGCTCCCAGACCACACCGGGCTCGCCCGGGTTCAGGGACTCGGGACGTGGCTCGGCCGGGTCGCGGTCGCGCTCGCGGTCGTACCAGTAGCCGGGCGTGCTGATCCGCTCGTCTACGGGCAGCCCGGTGCGGCCGTCGAGGACCGGGACCGCCGGGCGGCGGGGGGACACCGCGCCGATGGCCCGGGGGAGCGCGCCGGGACCGGCCGCGACGAGGCGGCAGGCGTCCGAGAGGTCGAGGACACCGGCCACCTGCGCGGCGGCGATCTCACCGACGGACACACCGGCCACCGCGTCGGGCCGAACCCCGGCCGCGTCCAGCAGCCGGGCCAGCGCGATGTAGAGCGCGAACAGCCCGGCCTCCGAGTCCGGTGGCGGACGTTCCCCCGCCATCCCCAGCAGCGCGCACACCTCGTCGAAGGCGGCGGCGAACACCGGGAACCGGTCGTACAGTTCGCGGCCCGCCGCCGGGCACCGACCGCCCTCGCCGTCGAAGACGAACACCGTCCTGCCCGACGAGGCCGCAGCCCCGCCGGTACGCACCACACCCGGCCCGACCACGGCCGGATGCGGCTCACCGGCCGCCAGCGCCTCCAGCCCGGCCCGTAGCCCGTCCGGCTCCTCGCCGACCACGACGGCCCGGTGGTCGAACACCGACCGTGTCGTGGCCAGCGACCACCCCACATCGCGGGGTGAAACACCCGGGTCCGCTGCCACCTGGGCGGCCAGAGCCCGCGCCTGGCCCCGTAACGCCGCCGGACCACGCGCGGACAGCACCCACGGCACCACTCCGGCAGGCGGAACATCACCACCGGCGGAAACGACCGGTGGCGGCTGCTCCAGGATCAGATGGGCATTGGTGCCGCTCGCGCTGAAGGAGGACACCCCGGCGCGCCGTGGACCCTCGTCGCGCACCGGCCACGGCGTCCGCTCGGTGAGCAGCCGCACCGCGCCCCTGCGCCAGTCCACCAGCCGGGTGGGCCGGTCGATGTGCAGGGAGCGCGGCAGCACCCCGTGCCGCATGGCCAGCACCATCTTGACGACACCGGCCAGCCCGGCGGCGGACTGGGTGTGCCCGATGTTCGACTTCACCGACCCCAGCAGCAGGGGCCGGTCGGCGGGCCGCTGCTGACCGTAGGTGGCCAGCAGCGCCTGCACCTCGATGGAGTCGCCGAACGCGGTACCGGTGCCATGCGCCTCCACCGCGTCCACATCGGCCGCCGACAGCCCGGCGTTCGCCAGCGCGTCCCGGATCAGCTGCTGCTGGGCCGGGCCGTTCGGCGCGGCCATCCCCGTACTGGCACCGTCCTGGTTGATCGCCGAACCGCGCAGCACCGCCAGCACCTGGTGGCCGTGGCGCCGCGCGTCGGACAGCCGCTCCAGCAGCACCAGACCGGCGCCCTCCCCGTACACCATGCCGTCGGCCGCGTCCGCGAAGGACTTGCACCGCGCGTCGGTGGCCAACTGACTCTGCCCGGAGGGCACCTGGAACACGCTCGGGGTGTACATGAGGGCGGCGCCACCGGCCAGCGCCAGGTCACATTCCCGCTGGCGCAGGGAGTGCGCGGCCAGATGCATCGCCACCAGCGACGACGAACACGCCGTGTCCAGTGTGACGGCCGCGCCCCGCAGCCCCAGGGTGAACGCGATCCGGCCCGACGCCACGCTTCCGGCGCTGCCGTTGCCCACATGGCTCAGCAGATCCTCCGGGATCTCGCTCAGCCGCGCCGCGTAGTCGTGGTACATCACCCCCGTGTACACGCCCGTGGAACTGCCGCGCAGGGTCTGCGGATCGATGCCCGCGCTCTCCGTGGCCTCCCAGGCCAGCTCCAGCAGCATCCGCTGCTGCGGTTCGATGGCCGCGGCCTCACGGGGACCGATGTCGAAGAACTCCGCGTCGAACGCGGCCGCGTCATAGATGAAGCCACCCGCGCGGACGTACGAGGCGCCACGGCGGCCCGGACCGGCATGGTGGAGCCGCTCCAGATCCCACCCGCGGTCGGTGGGCAGACCGGAAACGGCGTCCCGTTCGCCGTCCACCAGATCCCACAGCTGCTCCGGTGTGCGGACGCCACCGGGGAAGCGGCAGGCCATGCCGACGACCGCGACCGGGTCCTCCCGCTCCGACCGCAGTTCCCGCAGCTGCCGCCGGGCCTCGTGCAGCTCGGCGGTGGTCCACTTGAGGTAGTCGACGAGCTTTTCCTCGTTCGTCATGACGGTCGCCCGGCCACCGTGCTGCGCGGATTCAGATCCACCAGGGCGAGTTCGTCGGGGCGCAGCGGCGGCGCGGTGAGTTCGGGCAGCGGCCGGTCCTGATGCATCAGCGACAGGAAGCGGCTGGACGCCAGCTCCGACTGCGGGGCGGTCAGGCTGATCACATCGGTCACCACGTCGCACACCGCGGAGGCGCGGATCGCCCGGTCGGAGATCAGGTCGGAGAAGCGCTGCCGCGCCACCGCGCCACCGGTCAGCCGTGGATCCGTCACATCCGTACGGCAGTTGACGTACTCCACATCCTTGGACGCGGCCATGATCCACGGGTCGTCCACCACGGCGCTGACGGCCTGCTGCACCCGCCGGGTCCGCGCCGGGTCGTATCCGGACCGTCCCAGCTCCGCGTCGAGCGCGGCGGCGCTGCGGGCGGCGGCGCTCATCCCATGGCCGTAGATCGGGTTGAACGCGGCCAGCGCGTCCCCCAGGACGAGCAGCCCCTCCGGCCACGTGTCCAGCCGCTCCGGATACAGTCGGCGGTTGGCGCCTACCCGGGAGACCGCCACCGAAGTCAGCGGCTCGGCCAGGGCGATGAGGTCGGCGACGAGCGGATGGCGCAGCGTCTGGGCGTACGGCAGGAAGTCGTCGTCGTGGGTGGGCAGCCCGGCGCCACGGGTGCAGGACAGGGTCACCATCCAGGTGCCGTCCTCCTGCGGGTAGACCACGCCGAAGCGGCCGGGCTCGCGCACCCGGTGGTCGGCGGCCACGTTGACGGCCGGGAACCCGGCGGTGGCCCCCGGCGGCGCCCGGAACACCCGGGTGGCGTACGCGATGCCCGCGTCGACGATGTCCTCCTCGACCGGGGGAAGTTCCAGCGCCGACAGCCAGTGCCGGAGCCGCGAGCCGCGCCCCGAGGCGTCGACCACCAGATCCGCTTCCAGGGTTTCCAGGGCCCCGGTGTCCATGTCCCGCACCCGCACCCCGGCGACCCGCTTGCCGTCGCCCGCGAGGTCGAGGATCTCGGCACGTGACCGTACGGAAATCCGCCCGCCCGCCAGGATCTGGTCGCGGACGATCCAGTCCAGGAACGGCCGGGTGCACATGATGGCGTACTGGCGTGGCGGGAAGCGATGCTGCCAGCCGTGCGAGGTCAGCGTCACCAGGTCCTCGTGGAATCCGATCCGGCGGGCACCCGCGCCCAGCAGCCGGTCGATGGTGCCCGGCAGCAGTTCGTCGACGATACGGGCGCCACTCGACCACAGCACATGGACGTGGCGCGCCTGGGGCGAGCCCTTGCGGTGGCGGGGGCCGTCGGGCAGCACATCGCGCTCCACGACGGTGACGCTCTCCAGATGGCGGGCGAGCACGTGCGCGGCCAACATCCCCGCCCAGCCGCCGCCCAGGACAATTCCGCGCTTCGGTTCGGTCATGGTTCTGCTTTCGTCCCTTCACCGCTTACATCGGACTGGGGCTACATCGGACTGGGGCTGCCCTTGGCCTGGACCATCCGAGCGAGGTTCTGGGTGACGGCCATGAAGTGTGCGACGCCGGTGAGTTCGGGGCCATCACCCACTTTGGTGTCCGTGATGCCCCAGAACGCCTGGGCGTGATGGACCAGACCGTCATCACCGAGTTCAATGACGCCGATGATGCTGAAGGTCAGTTTCGTGGGCGCGTAGACCGTGACCGTGGTCGGCACCGCCGCCCACCGGCCGTCCATCGAGGTGACCGGGCGGCCCGGCGTCTCGTGCACCCGGCATTCGATGGACCACGCGATGTGTTCGCGCAGCGCTTCCTTCCCGATCAGCGGCGGAGCGCCGACCGGGTCCTCGAAGACGATGTCATCCGAGAACAGGGCGAGTACGTCCTCCACGTCACCGGCGTTCATGCGCCGGGCGTACTCCACCGCCATCTTCTTGAGGGTCGCCTCATCGGCCATGAACGCCTCCTGTGCCGTGGTGGTTGTCATTCCGGGATGCCAATGTCGGACCTCCCCCAGAACTTCCGCAGCTCCTGGATGAGGCCTCCGGCCCCCGCGCGCACCATCAGCACGTAATCCCAGGTGATACGCGCGTCCTCGGGGGCGTCGGGCGCCGTCAGCCAGCCCCGGTCGGCGAACCCGGGCCCCTTCGGGAGGTAGCCCATGGTGGCGGTGACGGGCACCAGCACCCGCGCACCGTCCTGCCCCGCGACCGGCTCCCCGGGGACCTCGGCGATACCCGCCGCAGCCAGCTCCTCGAAGTGCGCCCGCAGCGCGTCCCGTCCGCTCTGCTGGCCCGAGCCGACCGGGTCCTCGAAGGTGACGTCGTCCGCGTACAACTCCAGAAGGCCGTCCACGTCCGCGGCGTTCAGCCGACGGCTGTGCTCGAGGATGAGCTTCTTCCTGCTTCGTTCGTCAATCAACGTGTGCTCCCATGTGCTCTCCGTCGCTGTCCCCGCGGCCAAGGTCCCGGTCGATGAACCGGAAGATCTCGTCGGTGCTGGCGTCCTGGATGCGGCCGGTCACCGCCACGCCGTTCTCCGCCACGCCGTCCTGCGCCGCGCCGCCCTCCGCCGGGGCCGGGCCGCCGTGCGGGGCGTCGTGCAGGGCGCCGTGCAGGGCGTCCAGCTTCGACAGCGTGCTCCGCAGGCGCTCGCGGAGCGCGTCCCAGGCGGCCTCGTCCCGGCCGACGCTGAGCAGCGTGCCCTCCAGCCGCTCCAGCTCGCCCAGCACCGGGGTGACCGGGTCCACGTCCCCGGGCGCCAGCTCGGTGTGCAGATGTGCGGCGAGGGCGGCCGGGTTGGGCTGGTCGAAGATGAGGGTGGTGGCCAGCCGCAGCCCCGTGACGGCCGTCAGCCTGTTGCGCAGCTCGATCGCCGTCAGCGAGTCGAACCCCAGGTCCAGGAAGCCCCGTCCGGCCGGGATCCGGCCGGTGTCGGAGTGGCCGAGCGCCGCCGCCGCGTGCGTGAGCACCAGATCGAGCAGCACCCGGTGCTGCTCGTCCCGGGCAAGCGCCGCGAGGTGTCCGGCCCAGTCGGCGTGCGCCCGGCCGGTGGCTGCGGTGCGCCGGACCGGACCGCCACCGGTGAGCGCCCGCAGCGGGGCGGGCAGGGTGAGCGCGGGCTGCCCAGCCAGCGCCCGTACGTCCAGATCGATGGCGACGAGATGCGGCGCCCCGTGCCGGACGGCGGCGTCCAGCAGCCCCAGCGCCCGTTCACCGGACAGGGCCCCGATACCCGAGCGGGCCATCCGGGCCCGGTCCGCCTCGTCCAGGTGTCCGGTCATGCCACTGGCGTCTGCCCACAGGCCCCAGGCCACCGACACTCCCGGCAGACCGAGGGCGCGGCGGTGGGCGGCCAGGGCATCGCAGAACGCGTTCGACGCGGCGTAGTTGGACTGCCCCGACGAACCCAGGACGGCCGCCGTCGAGGAGAACGTCACGAACAGGGCGAGCGGCAGATCCGCCGTCGCCGTGTGCAGCTGTGCCGCGGCCGTGGCCTTCGGCTCCCACACCCGGGCCAGCCGCTCCGGAGTCTGCGAGGTGAGGACGGCGTCGTCCAGTACACCGGCTGCGTGGACGACACCGGTCAGCGGGTGCGCCGGATCGACCCCGGAGACCAGGCCCGCCACCTCCGCCGGGTCGGTGACATTGGCGGCTACGGTCTGGACTTGGGCGCCCAACTCGCCCAGTCGCTCGACCAGTTCAGGCGCACCGGGGGCGCGCGGGCCGCGGCGGCTGACGAGCAGCAGATGCTTGACACCCCAGGCGCGCACCAGGTGTTCGGCGACCAGGCCGCCCAGCGTGCCCGTACCGCCGGTGATCAGCACGGTGCCATCCGGGTCGAGGACATCGCCGCCCTCCAGGGCGTCCGCAAGGGACGCGCCGCCGACACCCGCGCGCCCCAGCCGGGGCACCAGGACACGCCCCGACCGCACCGCCACCTGCGGTTCGTGCAGATCCACCGCCCGGACGACCGCCTCCGCGGCGATGCCGCTATCGGTACCGGGAACGAGGTCGAAGTCGAGGTCGAGCAGGAGGAACCGTTCGGGGTTCTCCGACTGGGCGCTGCGGACCAGCCCCCACGCCCCGGCCCCGACCGGATCCACCGTGTTCTCAGCGGCATCGGGCAGGGCCACCGCGCCGCGTGTGACGACCACCAGCCGGGCATCGCCCAGCGCGGCCCGACCCAGCCACCCCTGCACCGTCCCCAGCAGCTCATCCGCAGCCCGCAGACCGTCGCGGGCATCGGTGACATCCGGTCCGGACGCGTGACAGGGCGTCAGGACGATCGAGGGAGCGGGCGCACCCGCGTCGATCGCCGCGATCAGCGCCTCCAGATCCGGGTAGCGCACGACAACCGGGCCCGGACCGCCCTCCGCCACCGAGGCCGCCAGGCCCAGCGGATCCTCGCCCAGCACCACCCATCCGCCATCACCCACCACCGCCCCCGCCGAGGGTGCGGTGGCAGGCACCGGCAGCGGCGTCCAGCCCAGCGTGAACAGCCCGTCCACCCCGCGCCCGGCCGAGGCCTCCCGCAACCCGTCGGCCCCGGCCGGGCGGGTGACCAGCGAATCCACCGTCAGCACCGGTGCACCCACCGCGTCGGCCACCGTCATCCGCAGCGCCTGCCGTGCCTCGTCGTGAGCCAGCCGGACCCGCACACTGGTCGCCCCGGAGGCCCACAGGGACACGCCGTTCCACGCGAACGGCAACCGCACCCGGTCGTCGTCCTCCTGCCCCTCCGGGCGCTCCATGAGCAGCGACGGATGCAGCGCCGCGTCCAGCAGCGCCGGGTGGATCCCGAATCCGCTAGTGTCCCCGGCGGCCTCGGGCAGGACCACCTCGGCGAGGACGTCCGAGCCGTGCCGCCACGCGGCGGTCAGCCCCTGGAACGCCGGTCCGTACCCGTAACCGGCCGCCCTCACCTGCTCGTAGAACCCGTCGATGTCCAGCGGTTCCGCGCCTGCCGGAGGCCATACGCCACCCAGCCCTGCCGCTTGGTCGGGGGCGGTGGCGGGCGGGGCCAGCACACCCGTCGCGTGGCACACCCACTCCGCGAGACCACCCGCGTCCTCGGGGCAGGTGTACGCGGCCACCTCACGCCGCCCGTCCTCCGCCGCGGCGCCCACCACCACCTGTACGCGCAACCCGCCGGACGCGGGCAGCACCAGCGGCCGCTGCAGCGCCAGTTCCTCCAGGCCGCCGCAGCCCACCTCGTCGGCCGCCCGCAGCGCCCACTCCACCAGCACCGCACCCGGGGCCAGTACCGCGCCCGCCACCACATGCTCACCGACCCACGGGTGGCTCCGCGCCGACAGCCGCCCGGTCAGCAGACGCGTGGTGCCGTCGGCCACTTCCACGGCCGCGCCCAGCAGCGGATGGCCCGCGGCCACCAGCCCGAGACCGGCCGGATCTCCACCGGGCCCGGACTCGCCGTCGAGCCAGTAGCGCTCGCGCTGAAAGGCGTACGTCGGCAGCTCGACGACGCGTGGAGCCGGGTCGGCCGGGAACCAGCGGGACCAGTCCACCTCGACCCCTGCCGTGAAGGCCTGGGCCACCGACCGCGCCAGCTGCGCCGTCCCGCCGTGGTCGCGGCGCAGGGTGGGCACCGTGATGGCCCCGACGCCCGCTTCCTCGAAGGTCTCCTGCAGGCCGACGGTGAGGACGGGGTGGGTGCTGGCCTCGATGAACACGCGGTGGCCGTCGTCCAGCAGGGCCCGTACGGCATCGGCGAACCGGACCCGCTCGCGCAGGTTCGTCACCCAGTACGCGGTGTCCAAAGCGCTCGTCTCGATGCGGCCGCCTGTGACCGCCGAGTAGAACGCCACCCCGGACCGCACCGGCTTGATGCCCGCCAGGACGTCGTTCAGCTCGTCGGTGATCTCGTCCACTTGGGGGCCGTGTGAGGCGTAGTCCACGTCGATCAGCCGGGCCCGGCTGCCTGTCTCCTGGCATGTCGCC
>NZ_JBHWJI010000095.1:0-22439 GCF_042731515.1 Streptomyces sp. NPDC059850 | reverse complement strand
GGCCCGGCCCCACCAGGGACCGGGCCCGCGCCCACGATCTTCGTTCGACTACCGCAACTACCCGCGACTATCCGCGACTACGCGCTGCTGCTACCGCTCTACCGCGACTCGCGCGCCACCGGCACCGAATGCCGGAGCCTCGCGCAACGCGGACACCGCAGCAGCCGCCCGGGCCCGATGCGGTCGACCGTAAGGTGCCGCATCGGGAACGAAGCGGTGCTGAACACATGCCCTTCGGCACAACGGACGACGGTGCGCTCCATTGAGTCCCTTCCCCATGAACGTGGATGAGCGGACGACAAAAGCCACATTAGGGGATCAACCGCGGACCACTCCAAGCGGCACTCCGCCCCCACACGGTACGCCCCAACTCCCGCACCCCCACAGCACCTTCCCCCACTCCACCCCGCCGAGAAGCCCCTCGAACTCCCCCCGAAAACCGCGAAAACCCCACAGCGAATGCGGCGGGGTCAACCATGGGGTACAGTGAGCGACGATGCGGCACCGAGGGATCGGGACCGTCTCGCGGGTGTAGTTTAATGGTAGAACATGAGCTTCCCAAGCTCAGAGCGCGAGTTCGATTCTCGTCACCCGCTCCAGCACAAAGGCCCAGGTCACAGACCCGGGCCTTGTTTATTGTCTAGACCTCTTACAGGCCACCATGCCCTCCGCGTGCCCTAACTGGCGTACGGAACACCGCCGAAGGGCACGGTACAGGCCCGCACGGGGCGACGCATACATGTCAATCTCACAGAGCGAGATGCATTTTCTGTGACCTGCGCCACCCTCTGTCGCATCGGCGTGCTGTTGCGCCCGCAAAGCGCCAGTCGTTCCGCGCTCCGTGGTCAGTCGACCCGATGACGCAGTCCCTTACCCACCGAAACACCATCAACGATCACCCGGACAGGGCTAGCGTGACGGTCCATGACCGCTGCTGCACCGGCCGGAGCCGCTCTCCTGCCATCCCTCCATCGCCTGCAACTGCGCTTCAACTCCAGCGCCTCGCTCGTCGCGATGGACGCTGACGACGACCCCGCGACGCTGGAGTGGGACTGCCGCGCTGTGCTGCCCCTGTGGAACGCCGACGACGAAGAAGAGGCGGCCGCCAACCAACGGCTTTTGGCTCAGGACGTGTCGCTGTCTCGCACCGCTCACGACGACAGTACGGAGTTGACCGTCTTCTCCATGTCCGGCCTCACACTGGACCTCTGGCGCATCGGCCGCATCTACGACTCGCTGGACTCACGCGACTCCGACTACGAGCATTTCGCCCGGCTCTTCGACTCGTCAGGAGATTTGGGCCTCCATCCAGATCTGGATGACTGCTTGGTCACAGGCACACAGGTCGTCATCATCGACCGAGCTCGCATCGCGCCGGCGTGGCGCGGTCTCGGCGGAGTCGGGCGCTTGCTGATCGCTCGCATGCTCCGCTGGACATCCGTACACGCCGCTCTCGTGGCAACCCACCCGTTCCCCATCGACATCCCCGTTGACGAACGCGACGACGAGGACCGGGTACTTCGGGAGAAGTCCGCAGTTCAGCGCACGTGGGAATCGTTGGGCTTCGAACCGTTTCGCGAAGATCTATGGATCATGAAGCCACACCTACGAGACCACGAAGACGCAGTGCAACGGCTGGAGGCCACACTCACACCCCACCTCAGCCCCTTCGGAGTCTGAGGGCAATTGAACGAGGGGCCTGCGGCGGACAATCGGCTCTACCCCACTCGACACCGCGTCCACCAAGTGCGCGCCAAGGCCCTGCGCCTCTTACGTGGGCGACGAAGACACGTATCAGCAGTTGGACCGACAACTCACGGCGCACTCTTGAGACGGCAGAGGACCCCCGCTTGATGGCAAGGGGTCCTCTGCTCTGGTGGGTGATCGTCAGTGGTTGGCTGTGAGCTCGCCGCTGAGTTTGCCGTGGAGGTGGGCGCTGGGGTCGTTCAGGCCGGTGATCTCGACGGTCTTGCCACGCTGGGCGTACTTGGCCTCGATGGCGTCGAGGGCGGCGACGGAGGAGGCGTCCCAGATGTGGGCAGCGGACAGGTCGATGACGACCTTCTTCGGGTCGGTGGCGTAGTCGAACTGGCCGACGAGGTCGTTGGAGGAGGCGAAGAACAGCTCGCCGGTGACCCGGTACACCACCGTGGCGTGGTCGGGGTCGGTCACGGCGGTGACCTCGGCGAGGTGGGCGACCCGCTTGGCGAAGACGACCATGGCAGTGATCGAGCCGACGACGACACCGATGGCCAGGTTGTGGGTGGCCACGACGACCGCGACGGTGATCGCCATGACGGCGATCTCCCCGGCGGGCATCCGCTTGAGCGTCTTGGGGGCGATGGAGTGCCAGTCGAAGGTCGTGAACGACACCATGACCATGACGGCGACCAGGGCGGCCATGGGAATCTCGGAGACGACCGGCCCGAAGACGACGCACAGCACCATCAGGAACGCGCCCGCCAGGAACGTGGACAAGCGGGTGCGGGCGCCGGAGACCTTCACGTTGATCATCGTCTGGCCGATCATGGCGCAGCCGCCCATGCCGCCGAAGAAGCCGGTGACGATGTTGGCGATGCCCTGACCGATGGACTCGCGGGTCTTGCTGGAGTGGGTGTCGGTGATGTCGTCGACCAGCTTGGCCGTCATCAGCGACTCCATCAGACCGACCAGCGCCATCGCGAAGGCGTACGGCGCGATGGTGGTCAGCGTGTCCAGGGTGAACGGCACGTCGGGCAGGCCGGGCACCGGCAGAGAGGACGGCAGGTCGCCCTTGTCGCCGACGGTGGGCACCGCGATCCCGGCCGCGACCGTGATGACGGTGAGGATCCCGATCGACACCAGCGGGGCCGGGATCACCGTGGTGACCTTCGGGAAGAACACCATCAGCACCAGCCCGGCCGCGATCAGCGGGTAGACGGCCCAGGGCACATCCGTCATCTCCGGCACCTGCGCCATGAAGATCAGGATGGCGAGAGAGTTGACGAAGCCGACCATCACCGAGCGGGGCACGAACCGCATCAGCTTCGCCACCCCCAGCGCACCCAGCGCGATCTGGAATACACCGGCGAGGATCACCGTGGCGACCAGGTACCCCAGGCCGTGCTCACGGTTCATCGGAGCGATCACCAGCGCTACGGCGCCGGTCGCGGCGGAGATCATCGCGCGGCGCCCACCGACCAGCGAGATGGTGACGGCCATGGTGAAGGAGGCGAACAGGCCGATGGCCGGGTCGACCCCGGCGATGATCGAGAACGAGATCGCCTCGGGGATCAGCGCGAGCGCGACCACGAGGCCGCCCAGGACCTCGGTACGCCAGACCTTCGGATCGGTCAGCCAATCGGGCTTCAGACCACGCAGGCGCGCGGCCGGGGACACAGCGGAACCAGACAAGGGGTAAGAACCTCGTGCTCGGGCACGCCCCTTTTTCAGCAAGGCTGGGCGTGCGGGGAACGGTGCGGAGGGCCGGGCCGACCCTCCGCGCACGGCCGCGTGCAGGCGCGGGCCGGAAGTCGGAGAGGGGGACCGTGGCGCGATGGTGCGGCGGGGCTCACGTCCAGGGGCAAGGCGTCACGGCGGGCAGGGCGCGGCGGCGGGCGTCTTGGGCTCGCGCACGCGGTTCTCCTGCAAGAATCGAATCTTTCGCCGGGGGCGCCATCGGCCCCGGCACGGCAACAGCGGGGCAGCGACAGGCCGCCCGCGCCGCTAGCAACTCTACCCTAACGTTAGGGTAGAGATCGGGAGGGGTCGCGACCGGATGCGACCTGCCGGGGACGAGAAGGGCCAGAGGATCACGGGCGTGGACGGCAAGCACATGCAGATCGGTGAGGTCGCCGCACGGACCGAGTTGTCCCTGCGCACCATCCGGCACTACGAGGAGACCGGCCTCGTGGTCCCCTCCGCCCGATCCCAGGGCGGCTTCCGCCTCTACACCGAGGCCGATGTCGCCCGGCTGATGGTCATCCGGCGCATGAAACCGCTCGGCTTCACC
The DNA here is from genome assembly GCF_042731515.1 of Streptomyces sp. NPDC059850. Lineage (NCBI taxonomy): Bacteria > Bacillati > Actinomycetota > Actinomycetes > Kitasatosporales > Streptomycetaceae > Streptomyces > Streptomyces sp. NPDC059850. Next base: position 18,448 of record NZ_JBHWJI010000095.1, on the reverse strand, counting down.
CTGGATCAGATGCGCGACCTACTGGAGGCCACCGACCGCCTCGACTCCGGTACGCAGTTGCCGCCCGGTGAGCGGGAGGACCTGCTGGAGCGGGTGAACGGTTTCCACGAGGCCGCGCAGCAGCGGGTGGCGGACCTGCGGACCCAACTGGCGCGGGCGGAGGAATTCGCCGCCACACTGAGCGAGCGCCTCACCTCGGCACAGCATTCCCAGTGACGAGGCTTCAACGCCTCACCAAGACGCGGTGACACCCACCCTCGGTCTCACCTCTCGGCGGGCAGGCTGAACAGCCCGGTGAGGTGATGGCGCAGCACGGCTTCCGCCGCCTCCGGGGTGCGCTGACCGACCAGCACGCTGGTGCCCAGACCGTGGCTCATGACCAGCAGACGCGCCGCCTCAACAGATGCGTCCAGATCGGCAGCCAACTCGCCCTCGCGCTGGGCCTGCCGCAGGACGTCCGTGAGTTGCCGCTCCAGGCGGTTGGGACCTTCGATGAACGGCTGCGCGGCCAGGTCCGGATCGGTCATCGCCAGCACCGCGTACGAGGTCCACACCAGGTGGAAGGCACTGCTGGGTTCGTCAGTGGGCAGGGCCTCGGCGCAGAAGGCCGCGATGAAGGCGTGCGCGGTCGTCGGCTGCGGCAGGTCGGCCAGCCGGGCCGACCATCGTTCGTGACTCTGCCGTTCCAGTCGCTCCAGCGCCGCGTGCATCAACTTCGCCTTGGAGTCGAAGTAGTACTGCACCAGGTTCAGCGACATACCCGCCTCCGCCGCGACGGCCCGCATCGTCACCGCATGCAGCCCCTCGGCCGCGGCCACCCGGACCAGCGCATCGGCGATGTGCGCGCGGCGCTCGGCATGATCGACCCGCTTCGGCACCCCGCCCTCCTTCCTGTCTCCGCCCCAGATTTTCATAGTACCGCTGTACGATAAAAAATCGCGACGGCGGTGACGACGGGAGGGTCATGGGATTCCGTGCGACACATGGAGGCAGTGGCACACCGGACACCGCGCCCCAACCAGCTACGGGCCACAGGAACTCAGCGGTGCTGTGGCTCGCGTGCGCGGCCCAGTTCATGGTGGTGCTGGACGTGTCGGTGGTGAACGTCGCGCTGCCCGCGATCCAGGACGCCCTGGGGTTCGACGCGGTGGGGTTGCAGTGGGTCGTCGGCGGCTACGCGCTGGTCTTCGCCGGGTTCCTGCTGCTCGGCGGGCGCCTGGCGGACCTGTACGGGCGCCGCCGGGTCTTCCTGTGGGGGCTGGCGCTGTTCGCGGCCTCCAGTCTGGCGGGCGGAGTGGCCACCACGCCGGGGCTGTTGATCGCGATGCGGGCCGTGCAAGGGCTGGGTGCCGCGGTGCTGGCCCCGGCGACGCTGACGATCCTGACCACCACCTTCGCCGAAGGGCCGTACCGCACCCGGGCGCTGGCCACCTGGACCGCGGTCAGCTCCGCCGGAGGGGCCGCGGGCAATCTGATCGGCGGCGTCCTGACCGACACCCTCACTTGGCGGTCCATCCTGCTGATCAACGTCCCCATCGGCGCGGTGGCCCTGTTCGCCGCGGCGCGGTTGCTGCCCGCCGACCGCGCCCGCGCCGAGGTCGGGAAGCTCGACCTGCCGGGGGCGATGCTGGCGACGCTCGGCGTGGGCGCGCTCGTCCACGGCGTCACCCAGGCCGGCACGCACGGCTGGCACGCACCGACAGCCCTGGTCGGCCTCGCTGTCGGCGTTGCCGCACTGGCCGCATTCGCGGCGGTCGAAGTCCGGTACGCGACAGCACCGTTGCTGCCGCCGCGCCTGGTGCGGATGCACCCGGTCTGGGCAGGCAACGCGGTGATGCTGCTGGCCGGAGCCTGCTTCATCCCCATGTGGTACTTCCTGTCGCTCTACATGCAGGACGAGCTGCACTACGGCGCGCTGACCACGGGGGCAGGATTCCTGCCACACACCCTGGTCGGCATCGCCGCCGCCCGCTCGGCCCCCGCCGTCATGCGGCGCACCGGACCCCGGACGCTGATCGTGGGCAGCGCGCTGCTGTCCGCGGCCGGGTTCCTGTGGCAAAGCCGGATCGAGACGGGAAGCGGCTACCTGGACGGCATGCTCGGGTCCGGCGTCATCATGTCCGCCGGGATGGGCCTGCTGATCACCCCCATCACCACCACCGTCACCTCCGGCATCCCCGCGCAAGACGCCGGAGCGGCCTCGGGGCTGATGAACGCGACCCGGCAGATCGGCGGCGCCCTCGGCCTGGCCACCCTGGTCACCCTCGCCTCAACCACTGCCGATACGACCGCCTCCTACCGGGCAGTGTTCCTGGCCATCACGGCCATGTGCGCGGGCGTCGCCGCACTGGCATTGACGCTGCCTGCCCCACACGACCAAGACGAGCGGTGACCCGAAAACAAGCTAACGCTTCACAAACAGGCGCCCTTCCAAGGGTTGAGGTTCTTTAATACCAAGGCTTAGCTTGCTATTTGTGGATAGTGACGCAGGCAGTCAAGCGAACACAGATCTCCTGCTGGCCGAGTCGTTGAGGTGGGGGGTCTCCCGACTGGCGTCCCGGCTCCGCGCCGAGCAGCCGGGAAGCAGCCGGACGCTGACGCGGCTGGCGGCTTCGGTGCTGGCCAACCTTCGGCACAGCGGCGCGTTGACACCCTCCGAACTGGCCGCCATCGAAGGTATGCAGGTGCAGTCCCTGACCCGAGTGCTCAACGAGTTGGAGGAGCAGGGTCGTATTCACCGCTCGCGCAGCGAGGTGGATGCGCGCCGCCAGAACATCGCGATCACGGACGCGGGGCGGGAAGCGCTGAAAGAGCACGTCCGAGACGGCAATAGATGGCTGGCGGAGGCGCTGAGGCAGACGCTGTCGCCTGCCGAGCGCGGCGTGTTGCAGATCGCCGCCGGACTGCTGGAGCAGGTGGCCGCGGCCGAAGTCGCCACTGAACCGCGAGACAGGCTGGCGCACGCATCCGCGGACGCGGAGGGGGCGGCTCCCCCGCTATGACCGTTCGCCGCACCGAGAACGCGGCCCGACCTCGTCACACTCCTGGCGTCGCGGCCCCACAACGGGCACGGCTGCTCCTGGTACTGGCCGGGCTGAGTGCGGCCAGTCCGCTGGCGACCGACATGTACGTTCCCGGGCTTCCGGACCTAGCCCGTTCACTGGGGGCCGATGCCTCGGGCGCGCAGATGTCCCTGACCGGCTTCCTGGCGGGCATCATCGCCGGACAGCTCGTCCTGGGACCGCTCAGTGACGCAATAGGGCGCCGCCCAGTCCTCGTTTCGGGGACCGCGCTGTTCGCCCTCTTCTCCGTCGTGTGCGCCGTGGCCCCGACCTTGGCCGTACTGAACGCGGCGCGGGTCGGGCAGGGCTTCTCGGGAGCGGCCGGAATCGTCATCGCCCGCGCAGTGGTCACCGATCTGTTCGACGACGGTGAACTCGCCACGGCCTTCTCCCGGTTAGGAGCGATCAGCGCCGCGGCCCCGGTCCTGGCCCCGCTGGCCGGGGGAGCCATCCTGCTGGTGGTGTCCTGGCGTTACGTCTTCGCAGCGCTCGCCCTCATCGGCCTGCTCCTCGTCCTGGGCGTACTGCGCTGGGTCCCGGAATCCCATCCGCCACACGCGCGCCTGACCGGAGGACTGGCCGCCAGCCTTCGCACCATCGGACAGGTCGCCGCCCAGCGCACCGTCATCGCCCCGGTACTGACTCTGGCCTTCGGCGGGGCAGCGGTCTTCGCCTACATCGCCGGGACCACCTTCGTCTTCCAGGACATCTACCACCTCGCCCCGGCTCTCGCCAGCCTCGTCTACGGCGTCAACGCCATCGGCAACATGGCCGGCAGCCTGGCCTGCGGACGGTTGGCCAAACGCTGGTCCGCCGAAACCCTTCTCATCGCCAGTGCCGTGCTGGCGATGGCAGGCCCAGCAGCCCTGCTGCTCGTCCAGGTGACCGTCGGCAGCACCATGCCCGTGACGTGGCTGTGTCTCCTGCTCTCCCTCACCGCGTTCGGGGTCTTCTTCCCTACCGTGGTCACCGTCGCCCAAAGCCGCGGGCGCACAGCGCCCGGAGCCACTTCCGCCCTCCTGGGCGGCGGCCAGTTCCTCCTCGGGGCGGCCGCCTCCCCGCTGGTCGGGCTGTTCGGCACCCACAGCCCCGCACCGATGGCAGCAGTGATGACCGTCTGCCTCGCCCTGGCCACCCTCGCGGCCACTGCCACCCGGCTGACGCACCAGCCCTGAGCGAAGGGCAGGCGGGCTGGGGCGCATCGACTCGCCCCAGCCCCGCACTTAGCCGTCAGGCTTCCCGCGCCTTCGGTGGCCGGGACAGCGCCCTGTCGCGCGCCGCTCGCACCCTCGCGTCGATGCCCTCCGCGACCTCCTGCTGCCGCTCGTCATCGGAGTGCTGGTAGATCAGCGCAGCCTTCTCCGACGACTGCCCGGCCCGAACCATCGTGTCCTTGAGCGTGGCCCCGGACTGGGTGGACAGGCTGTGGCCGGTGTGGCGGAGGTCGTAGAAGCGGAAGTCCTCCGGCAGCCCGACCTTGGCACGGGCCCTTCGCCACTTGCGGCCGAAGGAGGAGCGCCGGAACGGGGCGCCCTTCTCGCCCACGAACAGCAGGCCGTCGGGCTCCTTCTCGGCGAACCAATCGAGGTGTCGCTTCACCTCGATGTAGAGGAAGCCGGGTAGGTAGATGGTGCGCACACCGGCGTCCGACTTCGTGTCGCCCTCGACCCGGCGGCCGGTGGTCAGCTCGGGGGCCGCTTCTCGCACCCGCACCGCGAGGGGGTCGAGCGTGGCGTCGGACCGTCGGAAAGCCGCCTGCTCCTCTGGGCGCATCGGGCCGTAGGCGCCGAAGTACACCATCAGCCGCCACCTCGGGCCCATGGCGTCGGCGAGTACGTCGATCTGCTCGACGGTCGCGGTCGGCCGTTCCCTGGCCTTCTCGATGCCAGCGCCCTTGATCCGGCAGGGGTTTCGCCGGATCAGCTCGTCGTCGGCCGCGGTCTCCATGATGGCCTTGAGCAGCCGGTAGGACTTGGCGACCGTCGTGGCACCCGTCGCCTTGAGCCGCTCGGCTCGCCAGCTCCGGACGCCAGGCGGCGTGATCTCGTCCAGGTCCATGTCACCGAAGGCGGGCAGGACGTGCAGCCGCAGCAACCTGCGGTACAGCTCATCCGTGGTCGCGGAGAGGCCGCGCTCCTCCACCCACTTCAGCGCGTACGCCTCGAAGTTCACGGCTCCGACGTCCGGATCGACCCAGTGATTGCGCTCGATGTCGGCCTGGGTCAGCGTGAGCCAGGTCTGCGCGTCGGTCTTGGTGTCGAAGGTCTCCGGCGCCTTCCGCCGGGACCCGTCCGGCGCCCAGTACCGGGCCTGCCATCGGCCCGAGGGGAGTTGACGCACCGTGCCGAACTCGCGCCGCCGCTGCGGCTTGCGTCCCGCCATCAAGCCGCCCTCCTGTAGCGCGAGCGCATATCGCGGCGGGACGCGACGGTGTGGGCCTCGATGTACTCGGCCAGCACGCTCTCAGGGATGCGGACGGGCTTGCCCATCTTGACGTAGCGGATACGCCGCTCGGCGATGAGCCGCCGTACGAAGCGCACGCCGGTGCCGAGGCGCTCGGCGGCCTCTTCCACGGTGAGGAGGCGTTCAGCCATGCATGATCACCTCCTTCGCGGCGCTCGGAATCCGCGTGGAGGCATGGGGTATCGCCAGTGGGCGCAAAGGGTGAAGTCCTCTTCTGGCAGGCGTAGGTGCGGCAACACCGGCCTGCCGGTCGATCGTGAGGGATGTGGTGTGGCTCCCGTCCTGGGGGTTTGCGGGCCCAGGACGGGTTGGGGCGACGGGCTATGCCTCGTCGCTGGATCCGCTTCCGGCGTCTGGGTGGTCGCCCTGCGGGGGTCCGTACGTCTCCATCAGGTGGGCGGCGCTGGCCTCGGCGATGGCGTTCGAGACCGCCACCTCGGCCTCCTCGCGGATCTCAGGGTGTTCCGTGAGGTAGGCGTCGAGGGCGTCGCGGGCACGGGTGTGGTCGGCATTCGCGCGCTGCGTCTCACGGAACGTGTCGACGACCGCGTTGATGAGTTCCATGGCGCGGGCCTTGGCCGCGAGCTTCGGGGGGCCGACGAGGTTGCGCAGGTCGAGGCCGAAGACCTCGGCGAACCCGATGGCCTCGTCGAGGTTGATGCGGCGCTTGCGGTTCTCGATGCGCCAGACTCCGGACGGGTTCATCTCGAAGCCGGCCTCGTTCAGGCGGTCGGACAGGGCGTTGGTGCTCCAGCCGCGCGCCTCGCGCTCCAGCTTGATCCGTACCGCGACGTTCTCCTCGCCGCTGAGCAGGACTCCCTGCGGAGCGTCGTCGTCAACCACAGCCACCTCCTTCCATGCGTAGCAAGCCCCTGCCATTCGCAAGGACCCCTCAAGAGTAACATGGCTTCTGCGAGATGCAGAACACTTCTGCGATTCGCAATTCATGTGGCATGCTGGTAGTACCCCCGCATCACACACCAGGAGCGCGACCCGACCCTCACGCCACAACGCAAAGCCCCCCGGCGACTACCGGGGGGCTGAAGCGCAAACCTCTCAACCGCCATCCCTAGCGATCAACCTGCGAGGCCGGGATTGCCGTCCCATATGGCCCGCAAGCAGAGGAGCTCGACGCCCAGTATGGACGACGCCCAGCCGAACACGCCATCCCTCCCCCCGCCCGGCGACCCCACCGACGTTCCCACCTCACCGCCCGCGGGCGAGGAAGTGCTGCGCGATCTGCGGGCGCAGATCAAGCGGTTCGTCGTGCCGCCCAGCGAGGAAGCCCTCACCGCGGTCACTCTGTGGGTGGCGGCCACGCATCTGCAGACCGCGTGGCAGCACGCCCCGCGCCTTGCCGTGGTCGGTCCGGCCAAGCGGTGCGGCAAGTCGCGGCTGCTGGACGTGGTGACCGAGACCGTCCGCGCCCCGTTGATCACGGTCAACGCCAGCCCTGCGGCGATCTTCCGGTCCATCACCGAGAAGAGCCCGCCCACCCTGCTGGTGGACGAGGCCGACACCCTGTTCGGCAGCCAGAAGGCCGCCGAGCGCAACGAGGACCTGCGCGGCCTGCTCAACGCCGGACACCAGCGCAACCGGCCCACCCTGCGCGTCACCGGCCCCGAGCACACCCCCGTGGCCTTCCCCACCTTCGCGATGGCCGCCCTCGCAGGCATCGGCGACCTCCCCGACACGATCATGGACCGGTCGGTGGTCGTCCGCATGCGCCGACGAGCCGCCGGAGAAAGCGTGTCGGCCTTCCGTACCGGCCGTGACACCCCCGCCCTCCACGCCATCCGCGACCGCCTCACCGCTTGGCTCCGCCGCTTGCACGCGAAGGCGATGGACATGGAGCCGGACATGCCCGTCGAAGACCGCGCGGCCGACACCTGGGAGCCCCTGGTCATCGTCGCCGACCTCGCCGGAGGCGACTGGCCCTCGCTCGCCCGCACCGCCTGCCGGACCATGTCCGCCCACGAGGCCGGGCAGGACGAGAACGCCGGACTGCGTACCCGCATCCTGGTCGACATCCGCCAGGTCTTCGCCGCCGAGGACGACCCCGCCATCCTGCGCACGAGCCGCCTCATCGAGCAGCTCAACGCCGACACCGAAGCCCCCTGGGCCGGATACGGCCCACACGGGCTGAATCCGTGCAGCCTGCGGGTGCTGCTGAAGGACTACGGCATCAGCTCGGCCAACCACCGCTTCCCCGGCGGCACCCAGGCCAAGGGCTTCGCCCGCACCCAGTTCCTCGACGCGTGGGCCCGCTACTGCCCCGCACCAGCCCCCGAGCCCACCGAGGCCAGCACGTGCTCCGACGGCACCGCCGCCTGACCCGACTCCACTCGTCCCACCCGTCCCCGCGCAGGTCAGCGTAGGGACGGGTGTGGGGTCCGCAACGGGTCGACCCGACATCACCGTTCCACCCGTACCTGCCCTGACCAGGCATGCGACGGGTGGGACGAGTCACCGCACCTCCTGGAGTGCCACCGCTTGCCTTCCCTCAGCTCCACCACCGCCCCGGCTCCCACATCCGGGACCGGTGCGATCCGCGTCGGTATCGCCCTGCTCGGCGCGATCGGCTTCGCCCTCTCCTACGACGCGCTTCGCCAGATGGCCGTCGCCATCCACATCCGCGGACTGCTCACCTACGCCTTCCCCCTCGTGATCGACGGCTTCATCGCCATCGGTGTCCGCGCCCTGCTCATCCTGCGCACCGCCCCCTCGCGCTCCCGCCTGTACGTATGGGCGCTCGTCGGACTGGCCACCGCCACCAGCATCTGGGCCAACGCCCTGCACGCCATCCGCCTCAACCAGCAGACCCGCCACACCGGACTGCACCTCGACGACCTCACCGTGGGCGCCCTGTCCGCCATCGCCCCACTCGCCCTCGCCGGAGCCGTCCACCTCTACCTCGTCATCCAACGCCACACCACCAGCGTCCGGCACCAGGAGGACAGCGCCGCGCACCGCCACATCAACACCAGCCGCCACGACCACCAGCCCACCGGACGCCCACACCCCACTCACCCCGATGACGAGCCGGAACGCCTGGAGACCGCGCCAGCGACCAGCGCCACGGACGTGGCGGGAGACGCCGACGACGTGGCGGAGGAACCGCCCGCCAAGCCCAAGGGCCGACAGCCCAGCGCCACCATGGACGAACTCGTCGGCATCGGACGCACCGCTCCTCCAGGACGCGACGGCCGCATCTCACGCCGCGCCGTCGAAACGGCGATCCGCGCCAAGGGACACAGCGTCGGCCGAGCCCGCCTGGACGAAGCCACCCACATCCTCCAAGCCGAACTCGACACAGCCCGCGCCAAGGCCGACTGACCTCGAAGACCGCACTCGTCCCGCCCGCCGCTGACCCGTCCCACCCGTCCCCGCGCAGGTCAACACGGGGACGGGTGTCCAGCCCGTGACGAGTCCACCCGACATCAACCCCCGCCACCCCGTCCACGGAGACGCTTCCATGCACAACCCGCACAACGAACCCGCCACCAACCAGCAGGAGATGACCACCACCGCAACCAGCGCAGCAAGGTATGGCGTTGGACCGTCCAAGGGCCGGTCCAACGCGGATGCCTCCGCCCCGGGGGCGGCGGAGGACCTCGGGCACCAGGGGGTACCCGAGGAGGAACAGCCCGCCGACGCCCCCGAGCAGTCGCCCGTCGCCCGCGCCGACGACACTGTGCACCGTGTCGCCCGCCGTCGTGCCCGCGAAGACGTCCAGCGCAAAGAGCGTGTCGACGTCCGCTACAGCGTCGACGAGAAGCGCGCGATCGTCGCCCTGGCCCGGGAGATGGAGATCGCCAGCGCCCACCTCGTCGGCGCCCTAGTCATGGCCTACCTCGACGGCAACCTCCGCCTCCCCGGCCAGCGCACCCAGTTCGACGACGTGATCGACGAGCTGGCCAACCTGCGCGCCCAAGTCGCCGCGATCGGCAACAACGTCAACCAGATCGCGTTCCGCCTCAACGCCGGAGGCGACCCACACCCTGTGGACACCACCGTCTTGACCCAGGCGGAGCACACCTTGGACACCGTCCGCGAAACGATCCAGAACATCGCGGCGGTCATGAATCACGCCGTCTCCGCGAAGGCGGCCTGATGATCGCGAAGATCAGCAGCGGCAAGGACACCGCCGGCCTGATCAGGTACCTCTACGGCCCCGGCCGAGCCAACGAGCACACCGACCCGCACCTGGTCGCCTCCTGGGACGGCTTCGCCCCCGACCCCGGCCGCAGCAACGACTCCAACGCCACCAGGAAACTCCTCGTGGCAGACCTCGACCTACGCCTCCACCAGGCCAAGCGCCTTGGTCGAGCGCCGAAGCAGCACGTGTGGCACTGCTCCCTCCGCGCCTCCCCCGAGGACCGGACCCTCAGCGACGACGAATGGGCGACGATCGCCCGCCGCATCGTGGCCGCCACCGGCATCGCCCCCGAAGGCGACCCGGACGGCTGCCGCTGGGTTGCCGTCCGCCACGCGGAGGACCACATCCACATCGCCGCCACCAAGGTCCGCGGCGACCTGCGCACCGCCCGCCACTGGAACGACTACCTCACCGCCGACAAAGAACTAGCCGCCATCGAGAAGGACTACGGCCTCCAGCAGGTCATACGCGGCGACCGCACCGCCGCGAAACGCCCCACCCGAGCCGAGCAGGAGAAGGCCCACCGCACCGGTCACCATCGGGCCGCCCGCGAACGCCTGCGCTCCACCGTCCGCACCGCGGTCTCCGTCGCCACCAGCCCCGAAGAATTCCTGGACATCCTCACCCGCACCGACAACGTGCACGTGGATATCCAGTACTTCCCGTCCGGCGAAATACGCGGCTACAAGATCGCCCTCGCAGGCGACACCAACGCCGCAGGCGACCCAATCTGGCACTCCGGCTCCAAACTCGCCCCCGACCTGTCCTTCCCCAAGATCCGCGAACGCCTCACAGACCTCGACACCCCACCAACGACGGCACCGGAAACCCACCGTCGTCCCAACCCCTGGCACCAAGCCACCGCAGCCGCCGAACGCATCCCCACCCGCCTCGCACAATCCGACGACGCAACCGCCCAGGCCCACATCGCCGCCTTCGGCGAAGCCCTCGACGCCCTGCCACTCCTCGCTCCCAAGGACCTCCGACCCCAACTCCAGCAAGCCGCGATCGTCTTCGAACGCGCCACCCGCTCCCGCATCCGCGCCCAGCAGGACCAGGCCCGAGCCCTGCGCAGCGCCATCCGCACCCTGCGCTCGGCTCCCGTCACCGGGGACGGGGCCGGCCTCGCGATGTTCCTCGACGTCGCCCTCCTAGTCGCCACCGCCGCCGCCCGCTGGCACCGGCTCCGCCAACACGACCAGCAGGTCGCCGCGGCCCACCAGACCCTGCTCCACCTGCGCACCGCCTACGAACAGGCCGCCGCAGCGCCCCTGGCCGCCCTCGCTCAGCGCAAACCGCCCCAACAGGTGGTCGACCGGCTCGCCCGCCAGCTGCACCAGGTCGTACCCGCATACGCGGAGCAGGTCCTCAGCGATCCTGCGTGGGACGCTCTCGCCACCGCTCTCACAGATGCCGAGCACTCCGGCCACGTCCCCGCGCGAATCCTCCAGCAAGCCGCCAACGAGCGTGCGCTCGACGACGCCCGTTCCCCGGCCCAAGTCCTGGTCTGGCGTGTCCACCGCCTCGCCGAAAGGCCGGTGCCCAGCGCGCGAGCCCTCGCGGCGCAAGCTCGCAGCGCTGCCTCGCCGCGGCGACTCCAGCCCGTACCGATTAGCCAGCCCCCGAGGAACCTGCACGCTCCTGCACTTCGGCCTCGCCGATGATGCAGGACCAGTCGCCAGCTCGGGCCCTTGCCCCCTGTCACCGGCTCACGGCCGGCAGGGAGACCTTGTTAGCCACCGTGAGGGGGTGAGTACGAATTCCGCACTCCACACAAGCACTTGTGCAAGAACTTTGACATCAACTAAAGTGCACTCGGTAGCAAGGTGCTGCAATGCGAAGTTCGACCCGAGGAGTCGTCCGCATGAATGTTGCTCTTCCCCCTTGGACGACCGAGGTGTTCGGCAAGCAAGCACCGGCGGTCCGCGTCGCCCTGGGTCAGTCGCTGCGAAACATGCAGAGTGATGCTCAGGCCGCGCAGGAGCAGGTCGGCTCGCGCACCAACCACACCTACGGGGTGTCTCGTTGGCAGGGCCAGTTTGAGCGGATGCAGGACGAGCTGAAGGATCTCCCGGGAGCAAGGTCGGTCAAGCCGTACCGCTTCCCGTTCGAGTTGATGCTCATCGGGAACGGACTGCTCTACCCGTTCCTATACTCGAAGAAGAAGTCGGACGTCCGCTCGGCCCGCATCCCCTACGAGTCGCAGCTGATCAAGGAACTCTTCACCTTCGCGCCCGAGCCGACACACGTGCAGGACGCTTTCGACTTCTTCGCTTTCGACGATGGAGTCGAGACAGTGGAGCCGCGCGGCGGCCTCGCGACCGTTCCACCCGGCACCCATCTGGTCCTCGTGCCGTTCGCATGCAACGTCTCCGAGCTGTTGGATGCGCACTGGGGAATCGCTTCCTTGGGCGCGAGTCGGCACCTGGAGTGGAGGACCGGTCCCGAGCCACTCACCCTGCCTGTGACGGTCACCTCCCACGGACAGCGTCTGGTCAGCATTCCCAGCCAGTCGATGGCCCCGGCCGCGGAACACACCAGCTTCGATCATGGGACGGAGCCAGCGCTTACGCTGTCCTCGCGCCCGAACGTGGACCGGAAGCGGGACGACGTTCCGCCGCTGACCGAGCCAGAACCAGTCGAGGACCAGACCAGCGAAGACGATGCGACCGACTAAGCAAGACCTCATCCCGGGCCTGGAGGAGCGGGGCGCAACACCCCGTGCCATCTCCGATGGCTTCGACCCTGCTCGGCTGACGCAGGCACGTCGGCTGGCCGAGATGACAAAAAAGGATGTCGCAACGTTCCTGGGAGTGACACCAGCCGCTGTGGGCCAGTACGAGACGGGGGTCTCACGCCCCCGTCCGGACCTGATCCCCCGTCTAGCTGAAGTACTGGGCGTACCCGCCACCTTCTTCCTGGTCGGCCGTCCTGCAAACCGGCTCGATGCCTCCATGGCCCACTTCCGCAGCTTGCGCAGCACACCGAAGTCGCAGCGGGAGCGGGCCTTGGCCTTTGCCGAGCAGATCTGGGAACTCACCTATGCCCTGGAGCAGAGGATCCAGTTGCCCCTCGTGGACCTGCCTGGATTCGCCGGTGGAGAGGTCCACCCTGGGGCGGAGCTTCCTACCGACCCGGCAGCAGCGGCACGCGAACTCCGGCGGCGTTGGAGGTTGGGAGAGGGTCCGGTCACACACCTGGTGCGGCGCATGGAGTCACACGGCATCATCGTCGTGATGCCGCCAGCATCCGATCCGTCGGCTGCGACCGTGGACGCCTTCTCCACACGAGCGGCCCGGCCACTCGTGATCCTCACAGCCAATCGGGCCGACGACGTGTATCGCCACCGCTTCACAGCCGCCCATGAACTCGGCCATCTCGTACTCCACGGCGACGCCACCGGCGACAGTCGGCAGGAGAAAGAAGCCGACGCTTTCGCCGCTGAATTCTTGACCCCTCAGGACAGCATCCTGCCGCTTCTCCCCAAGCGTATGGATCTAGCGAAGCTGGCCGAGCTCCGGCGGGTATGGGGTGTATCCATCCATTCGCTGGTCTACCGATGCCGTGAGCTAGGGCTGATCTCCGACGCCACCGCGAGCCGCACTTACCAGCGTCTCAGGGCCCTGGACGGCCAGCCCGGCTTCGCACCTGAGGCCGTGTCCAACTTCTCAGGCGAGCAGCCATCCCTACTGAGGCAAGCCTTCGAACTGGCTTGCAAGGAAACGGACCTGTCAGCAGCCAAACTTGCCCATGAGCTGGCCTGGACGACCAAGCGCGTCCGCGACCTATTGGGCGTCCAAGAACAACGCCCTGTCCTACGACTCGTGCAGTAGGGGCGCGTTGGCTACGCCGAGGATCACGCCCGCTTCATACCTCAGCAGGCCACGGGCGGCTTCTCCCATCGCGCGCTGTTCGGTAGCAGCTTGCCGCACCAGACGGCGTATGTTGCGGCATCACGCCAGGTCACCCAAGTATCCGGGTGACCCAAGAGGCTGTCCGGGTACGGTCCGCCCGAGGTGGACCGCGTCCATGCGCCTGCGCGCCGTCGACGAGGTTTCCGATCAGGATCACCGCCCGAAAATCCAGGCAAGTTCGTTCCTGGCTAGGCAGCCGAGTCACGGGCAAGCGTCGTCCTTCGTGGTCAAGCGCCTGAGTCGGGCTCGATCTTTCTGTCCCCTTTGCCCCTCGCAGCGCTGGGCGTGAGCCGTACCATCGGAATACGCGACCATGCCTGACCGAACCCGCTGGGGTGAACGTGAGCGACTGGGCCAGCCGCACGACGGGGGAGCGCATCAAGTACCTCCGCCGTACTGCGGAACTTACACAGACACAGCTCGCCGACTTGGCCGGCATCTCTGTCGCCACCGTGCAGAAGGCCGAGCAGAACAAGGGCGAGCTGTCCATCGGCTACCTGCTCAAGCTCGCCGCGGGCCTGCGTACGGACGTCGCCGTCATCCTCGGCCAGCAGGCACCGCGCCACGACATGAGCCTGGAGGCCCGCGCGGCGCTGCGGCAGCTCGCGGACGCCGTACACGAGAGTGCCCTCGGCGACTGGAAGGGCATCGGGGAGCCGAGCAGTCTGGATGAGCTGACCCGCGCTCACGGGCTGGCCTACGAAGCGTACTGGCAGGGGGAGAACGGGCAGTTCAGCAATCTGACCTCGAAGATCCTCAGAGAAGGACGCGCGCGGTACGAGCAGGTCTCCGGCTGGGAGCGGGAACAGCTCGGCCGCCTGCTCGCGAGCACCTATCAGGCCGCCGCGTCGAACGCCATCCTGCTCGGTCAGCGCGATCTCGCGTTCGCCGCGCTCACCTCCGCCCATCACCTCAGTGCGGAGGCGGGCGATCCGGCACTGTCGGCTCTCTTGGACTCCACGCTCTCGTGGGCCTACCTCCGAGATGCGAAGGTCGAGCAGGCGATGATGGTTGCCGAGCGCGCAGCCGCCCGGATCGAACCGCCGCTGAGCAAGGCACCCGGCCCTGAGCTGCTGGCCTACGGTCGCTTGATGATCTCCGCGGCCGTCGCCGCCTCACGCTTCGAGAAGGGCAGGGGCGAAGCGGCGGCGAACGAGTACCTCTCACGAGCACACGCGGCGGCCTATCGCGTTGGCCGCGACAAGTCGCTCTACGGCACCCACTTCGGCCCGACCGCGGCGAACACCGAAGCGGTGGGCATCCGGGTCGCGCTCGGGGACTTCGGACGGGCGTTGAAGCTCGAAAAGGAGACCCCTCTCCCCAAGTCCATGCCGAAGCTGGCGCGCAACCGCTACAAGCTGGACGTCGCGCTCGCCCAGGTCGAAGCCAAGCTCTACGACAAGGCCGGTGACACCCTCATCGAGGTCGGGCTCGACGCGCCGGAGTGGATCAAGCACCAGGCCCTTCCCGGGGTGATCGGCAGGCGGCTGGCCAAGGTCTCCACGTCGAAGGTTCATTCGATCAGCGAGATCATCGGCGTGCCCTTGATCGTTTAAGTCGTACGCAGCGTACGAGTCACGCCCATACGACCTTGGAGAGTCGTACGCTCCGTCCGTTCACCCCGCGTGAGCGCGCCGACACGATATGGCGCATGGTTGGAAACGCGCACACGACGGCGCCTGTTGCCCGGTCACCTCGCCTCACGCCACAACAACGATGGCGAAGGCGGGAATTGACCGACGCGACCGTTGGGGTCGAGCGATTCAAGGTCATCGTCTACGTGTGCACCGCCGCGAACGCGGATCCCACCTTGCCTCGTCAGGAGTGCATCGAGCACGCCGAGATGTACGGCTGGGACGTCGTGGCCACCATCGTGGACAACACCGGCCTCTCCGCCCCACAGGGGCGCACGGGTCTGTACGAGGCAATCGAACGCATCAAAGCCGACGAGGCCGGTGCGATCCTCACCGCGTACCGCTCCATGATTTCGCCACGCCAGGACGAGTACGACCAGATCGTGGCTGAGGTCGAGGAGGCCGGCGGCTTCCTGGCGGTACGAGACCGCGAGCGTCAGATCACGGATGCGATGGGGTGTTCGCCAGAGCGGAAATGCCGCTCCCCCAGGGCTTGAGCACGCTCCAACCATGAGCGGTGCGGGCCGCTTCCGCATCCCTCGATGCCAGCTTCTCTTCCCCGACCTCGTGGAGGACGGTGTGATCACTCTCGCTTCGCCGAGCGCAACCGCTCCCCGGGAGTTGCGCGGGAAGTTACCGGGCGCGTTCAACGACGGCATACCCCCTGCCCACCCGCAGCAGGGGAGGACTCCGCAAACAGACGCTCCGGAGAGCCGCATGGACTATCCCGACCGTTTCGTCATGTCCTGCACCCGTAGTCCTGAGCGGGTCGCCCAGATCCGGCGCATCAGCGCGGCGCACTTGCGCCTGTGGGGGCTCGGCGAGTGTGTCGAGACAGCGACCCTGCTCATCAGCGAACTCGTCACCAACGCGGTCCGATACGGCGAGAGAGACGAGATCAGCTTCTCCCTTTCCCACCTCAAGGGAGAGGTACGGATCGACGCGGGCGACGGATCCCCCGGCCACCCCAGAGTGAAGCGCCCTGCCTCCTACGAGGAGACGGGGCGCGGCATGCTCATCGTCGACACCCTCGCCGACGAATGGGGAACGACCGACGACGGCAGCAGGACCTGGGCCACCATCGCAGCCCCGGCACCGATGCGGATCACACCCGGATTCTGGTGCGAGTGGCGCGGGGCCGACGGAGAACGCCTCGCCGCATGCGCATCTCCCCAGCCGACCTCGGCGATCAGCTGGGCCCGCACCCAAATGCGAGTCATCGCCTCCACCATCGGAGAACCCCTCCTTGCGGATCTCTGGGACTGGCTCTCCGATGGCTGGCGCGATGCCACCGCAGCACTGGAACGTGGCGAGGACTTCACCCTCCCCCTCGTCGCCGGACCGCACGCCTTCGTCTGGCACGCGCGTCCCGTCCGCTTCCTTCCCATGGCCCTCGCAGCCCCAGAAGGGAGTGCATGCCAGTGCTGCGTTACTGGGTAGAGGCGACCGGGGAAGGGCCGGTGGACGGCCAGGTCGTGCGCGTCGTGCTCGGCCACCACGACGCCAGGAGCCGCCGACTCGCCCTTCGACGCGTCCGTGGACATGCGCTTCACATCGCCGACGGGCTCGACCCCAGCCCCGAGGCGCCCTGGCTCGGCACTGCCCCCATGCAGCCGGTGAGCGACGGCCTGCCTGACGTACCAGCGCTCTTCCGCACCTGGTGCGACGACGAGGTGCAGCAGGAAGCCGCCCTCACTCAACTTGCCGCAGGAAAGCCCTTCAGGCTCACTGCCGCCGACCACACTGGACACTACTCGCTGACCGTCTGGCCCGTAAGCCTCCCAACTCCGCAGGAGGACACGCTCGGTGCCACGGCAGCGAACCCCATATGCCCCCGCTCCGGCCGCCGACGCCGCAGGAAGCCTCGCCATGCGGCGAGGAAGGCACGTTGGTGGCCGGGGCGGGGTCCGGGTCCCGTCTCCGCTGTGTGAACTGGAGGCTCCCCCGACCTCGCAAGGGCAGGTCAACAGCGCGAGGCGGGACCCGCACGAAGCCACCACAAGGAGAGGTGCGTTGACAGCACCCCTGGACGACGGCGACGAGGTGTTCGACCTGATCGGCGCCATCACCACCAGCACCAGCACCAGTGCCCGCGAGGAACCAACCGATAGCCAGCGCGTCCGCGCACCCAACGAAATGAGGGACAGATGACCGTTACTGCGACGCCACCAGCACGAAGTCGCAGCACCACAAACCCGCTTCGAAGCCGTCCGGCCGTCCGCCGCTTCCTGGAAGGCCCGGCACTCACCCCCGCGGACCTGTCCATGGTGCTGCTCGTCACCGAGCAGCAGGCCGACCGCCCCATGCCGACCGTCACGGTCCCGCAGATCCCCGCAGCGATGCACGAAGCACGATTACACGGCATCCGATCGGTCAAGATCTTCGCCGAGTCCACCCGACGCGACGCCACGGGAGAGATTTCGCTCGTGCCCGACGCGCTCATGGCCCGGGCCGTCCGTGCCGCGAAGGACGCTGAACCGGACCTCGCGGTCATGACGGAGACGTGTCTGTGCTCGTACACCGACTCCGGGCTCTGCTACGTCACCGACGTACACGGCCGCCCGGACATCCCCGCCACCATCGACGTCACCGCCCGGCAAGCCGTTGCACACGCGGCGGCAGGAGCCGACATCGTGGGGCCGGCCTCCATGGTGCTCGGCACCACGCAGGGCGCCCGAACCGCGCTGAACGACGAGGGATTCAGCAGCGTCTCCGTCATGCCGCACGTGATCTTCTGGAGCAGCCTCTACGACGGCTTCCGACGCACCATGGGTGCCACGCCCAAGGCAGGCGTCGACCGCGAGTTCCAGATCAACCCCGGCAAGCCCCAGCAGTTCATCGACGCGGCACTCCAGCTCGTCCAAGACGGTGCCGACATGCTCCTGCTGGAGCCCGCCATGTTCACCGCCGACGTGCTCACCCACCTCAAGCAGCACACCGGGACACCGCTCTTCCCGTTCTCCGTGTCCGGCGAGTACACCACCCTCTCGTCCCTCGACTCCAAGACCGGCAAACGAGACGTGCGCAGGCTCATCGAACTCTTCACCATGCTCAAGCGAGCCGGAGCCGACGCCAGCGTGACGTACGCGGCGCTGGACATCGCCCGGCAGCTCAGCGGCTAAGAAGCCGTTGCTCTATCGATCACGGTGATCACTGGTTCGAGTGCGGCGACTCGGTTGGGTGATCTCCAGCCGAAGCGGGCATGAAAGCAGGGCC
>NZ_JBHWJI010000094.1:0-22713 GCF_042731515.1 Streptomyces sp. NPDC059850 | reverse complement strand
AAACCCCCCGGCGGGGGCGCCCTAAACCCCCCCCCCCGCGCCCCCGCCCCCCCCCCTCCCCCCCCCCGGGGCGGGGGCGCGCCCCCCCCCCCCCCCCGCCCGCCTGTAGGTCGGTGCCAGTTGTCAGAGTGATTGCACGCTGACGATGACAATGCGTTCTCCACGCACGTTGGTCAGAAAGCTCAGCATGACGTGAGTCCCGTCGGCGGCACTGCCGTACTCGACCCGTAGCCCTGGTGACAGGCCCTGGTAGGCGGCCCCTTCCAGGTACACCATGGAGTTGACCACGGCCAGCTCGGCCGCTATTCGCTCAACCTCTGCTCGGACGGGGGCAGGCAGGCTCTCGCCGAGATCGTGGGAAATGTATTCCCACGTCCAGTCGCTCACCCGGTCTCCAGCGCTTCGACTTCGCGCTCCGCGGCCCGCACGATGCTCCCGATCTCGTGGATCGCCGCTTGCCGTTCATCCGCGCTGTCGCTGACGTGCAGAAGCTGCTCCGCAGCATGCATGCGAGCTGCCCGCTCCGGGATTCTCTCGATGGCGACGAAGGTGGCCCAACGGCGGTAGAACAGGCGGATAGGCGCAGTGTTGCCGTCTTGACCGGCGCGGTCGAATGCCTGCTGCATCTCGGCGATCAGCTCCGACAGCTTGCCGGGCGCCAGGCTGGCGACCGCAGCGCGCAGAGCGGGGAGCGTGAGCGCCGGCATCGGCATGATCGGCCCGTCGTGATTCACAGGTTGGCTGCTCATGCGGAAGGCATCCCCTCGCTCGTCGGACCGCTCCAGCCTACCGGCGCCCTGTGACCCCAGCAGGTGGCGTCGTAAGGAGGCGTAATGATCCTTCCGGAGTCGGGTGCCGCCGTGTATGCGTGTCATGCGGTCGTACCTCTTTCAGGCTGAAGCGTTGGTTCAGGGTCATGCGGCGAGCGGCGCCGGGTCGGCCGCCGCACCTTCCCGGCAGTCGCGGCACCGTCCCGGCCGTGGCGCGCGGAAGACGCGGTCGCAGCCGTCGCAGTCCTGGAAGGGCACCGCGCGGGTCGGCGCAGGGGCGGCGGCCGACTCGGGCGGGCGCAGGGCGGCCAGGCGGTAGGCGAGCAGCCGCGCCGGACGGCGGTCGATACGGTCGGGGAGCCCGGAGGTCAGCGCCTCGGCGATCTCGTACGGGCCGACCCCACGGTCGAGCCATTCCGCGACGGCGGGTGCCAGCGCGGCGGTCTCCCGCTCGGACAGCACGAGCCGCCGGTCGCGGTGGCGCAGGGAGCCGAGGACGGCGGCGGCGCGGGGATCGGGCGCGGCGCCCGGCTCCCGCCCGGGGCCCGGCTTCGGTGTCGGTTCCGCGACGGGCGCCTCAGGCACGGCCACGGCCGGGGGCGCGTCGCACTCCGTACGGCCCGGCGCGTCGTACACGAACGTACGGGTGACGATCCGCCCGCCCGGCCCCCGTTCGACCCGCCGCTCCAGCCAGCCTTCCGCCTCCAGCTCGTTGAGCGCGGCGGAGATCCGGGTCCGGCCCTCCTTGAAGTGGGCGCAGAGCGCGTCGATGCGGATGGAGGCGCCGTCGGGCAGCGACAGGATGTACGCGGCGACCCCGACGGTCACCGCACTGCCCGCCCGCTGGGCGAGCCGGTTGGAGAGCACGGTGAAGTTGGCGGTGTGCCGGGTGCGGACGTGGATGACGCCGGACGCGGGAGCGTCGGCGCGAGCGCGCAGGGGCGCACTAGACTGCGAGTCAGCCATCGGGAAGGTGCAACTTCCTAGTTGGTCAGGCCCTCGTATCGGGATGGCAGTCCCGGCGGGGGCCGACGTCTGTGTGCGGTTGTTGCGGCGAGACTAACGCGACCCTTGGCATATTCGCGCCCAAGTCACCCGATGGGGTGATGAGTTGGGTGGGGTGGGGTGGGAGTTCTTTCCCAGAGTTCTTAGGTAGGGCACGGCCCCACCGGCAATCGGCTCCCCGGCACCTGGCTCCACCCCACCGGCTGTCGGCCACCGGACAACCGGCCAACCCAACGGCCCGGTTTGCCAAGACTCAGTGCCAACCGGGGGCGGTCATGACCTGGCTGGTGAGTGCCGACGGCTGTGAGGCGGGTTGTGTGGCTTACCTTGAGCTCCGCCGCTGTCCGGATGTGGTGTTTCCCTGGCCCGGCTGCCCGGGCGGGCGGCTCGCCTGGCCCGGCTGCGGGGGCTGCCAATACCTTGCGTCCACCGCCAGTTCGTTAATGAGCCGCCCGGGCAGGCCGAACGCTGGTATCTGTGACTGGTCGAGTCCTGCCGGGTTGACGGCGGGCGGTGCCGGGTTCTGTGACCCCAGCATGGCGTGGTGGGCGACCTGTTGCTGTGCCAAGTGCTGCGCCTGCTGCGGGGACAATGCGTTGGCGGCGGCCTGGTCCTGTTGGGGCGCGTACTGCCCCGCACTCTGGTCGACGGGCTGGCGCATCCAGCCCATTTCCGCCACAAGGTCTTTAAGTTCTTGTGGGCAGCCTTCAGGGAATCCGTTCTGCTCTCGGCAGCCCTCGAGCCATTTCCCTATAGGGAATTCCGCATGCGCATTCGTGAATGCTTTGTCGTCACGGGGCGGGATATAGTCTAATTCCCAAGATTTGCAAAGGTTCGCGAAATTGGTGGCCGCCTCATGTACCTTTTTCCAGTACGTCGGATGTCTGGGCGCATTCGGGTCGATAGGCGCATGGCTTCCCGTCGGTCTGCTGGTCGCATCCTCGCCGCACCACCGCCTGCTCCTGAAGTCATTAAGGAGATTCTCCTCTTTGGTGAGCCACTTGGGAGCATTGCCCATCCTGCAATCTTTAACAAGGGAGCCAAGTGATATTTTTTTACCGTTATTTATGTGTGCCCAATCCTGTTTAGGGCAAAAGCCATCGTTGTCTTTGCTTAGGAGGTATTCGTCCACCGCTCGGTAATAATATTTTGGGTCGTGTGGTGCCATAAGACTTCTCCCTATCTGCTGTCCATTGTCCTCAGTCACCCCACTCATTTCTCTCGATCCGGGCCTCGGGTGACAATAGGTCGCTCTGCCGGGGCGACAGCCTTCACCCGTACTACGGTGCGGGTGTGGATGTGGTTCAGTGAGCCTTTTCCAAGGTCAGTTCGAGCAGGTTAGATACAGGGTGAGGACGGGGCTGACCGGGGTTGGTGGTGGGGGTACGACCCGCTGGTGAGTGCCGATGGCTGTGAGGTGGTTGTGTGGCTTACTTTCCGCGCCGCTGCGCGGGTGGGGTGTTTCCCTGGCCCGGCTGCCCGGGTGGGCGGCTCGCCTGGCCCGGCTGCCCGGGCTGCGGCACCGGGGGCTGCCAATACGCTGGCTCCACCGACAGAGAGTGAAAGAGCGTCCCGGCCACGCCGAACGCTCCCACCTGCAGTGGTGTCTGCGACTGGTCGGGTCCTGCCGGGTTGGCGGCGGTCGGCTGCAGGGTCTGCGACCCCAGCATGGCGTAGGCGGCGACCTGTCGCTGTGTTGGCGGGGCCGTGTGCTGCGGGTGCTGCGGGGGCAACGCGTTGGTGGCGGCTTGGTTCTGTTGGGGCGCGTACTGTCCTGCGCCCTGGCCGATGGGCTGGTTCATCCAGCCCATGTCCGTCACAAATTTCTGGAGATATGGGGGGCAGCCGTGACGGAACCCATTCGTCTGGCAGTCTTCGATCCATTCTCCGATGGCGAATTCCGCGCCCGCAAGAGTATATGCTTTGTCGCCACGGGACGGGACGTGGTTCAAGCCCAAAGTGCTGTTTATGGACGCGAAATGGGCGGCCGCCTCATAAACCTTTTTCCAGTACGACTTATCCCTGGATTCATCTTGGCTGATATGCGCGCTGCGGCGCAACCCCCTGGGGAGAGCGTTCTCGCCGATCCACCCCCTGTCGATAAAGTCTTTGACGATATCCTTGGCGAGATGACGGGGAGTCTCTGAAAAGCTTTGCCAATAAAGTATATTTCGGCCCAGCGAGACTTCTATGCCGTCGCTCGCGGTGTGGCTCCAACTCTTCGGCGGGGGGCCGCCGTCGTTCTTCTTCCAGTCTAGGAGGAATGCGTCCACAGCCTCGCGAGTGCGTTGTGAATTCTTATCTTCCGGTGTGAGTTGCATGCCTGTCGGCGGGGCCGCGTACTGCCCCGCGCCCTGGCCGATGGGTTGGCGCATCCAGCCCATGTCCGTCACAAAGTCCTGGAGGTGTTGGGGGCAGTCGTGACGGAACCCATTCGTCTGGCAGTCGTGGAGCCATTCCCCGATGGCGAATTCCGCGTCCGCAAGCGTATATGCTTTGTCGTCACGGGATAGGACGTGGTCAGCGCTGTTCATAGACGCGAAATGGGCGGCCGCCTCATATACCTTTTCCCAATGCGACCAATGCCTGGACTCATTCGGGTGAACACCCTGGGGAGATCCTTTCGGTCTGAATTTTACAGCCTCGCCGATCCACCCCCTTCGCGTAAAGTCCATATAGATATGGAGATAACTGTCTGTGGTGAGATAATCGGGAATCTTCGTTTGGTCCCAATTTCTAATAAGTGCGCCCAGTGACATTTGCCTCCCGTTGCCTACGGGTTGCTTCGAGCTCTGCGCAGGGGGAAAGCCGTCGTTTTTGGGACTAAGGAGGAATATATCCCTCGCTAGGGCAAGGTCCTCCGGGGACGCCGGTGGCGTATATGGCATAAGCTTTCTCCCTGTCTGCTGTCCATTGTCCTCAGCCACCCCACCCATTTCTCTCGATCCGGGCCTCGGGTGGCACGAGGACGCTCCGCCGCGGAGGCTGCCTTTGCCTGCACGACGGTGTGGGTGTGGAGACGGTTCAGCGAGCCTCTGTCAACTCAATTTGGGCAGGTCAGGTGCAGGGTGAGGGCGGGCCTGACCGGGGTTGGCGGTGGGAGTATGACCCGCTGGTGAGTGCCGACGGCTGTGAGGCGGGTTGTGTGGCTTACTTTGAGCGCTGGGTCTGCTGTCCGGGTGGGGTGCTTGCCCGGCCCGTCTGTCCGAGCGGGCGGCTCGGCTGGTCCGGCTGTCCGGGTGGGGGGTTCCCCTGGCCCGGCTGCCCGGGCCCCCAATAAGCTGGGTTCTGCGGCCCCAGCGTGGCGTAGGCGGCGACCTGTTGCTGTGCGGGCGGGGCCGTGTGCTGCGGCTGTTGCTCGGGTAACGTGTTGGTGGCGGCTTGGTTCTCTTGGGGCGCGTACTGCCCGACGCCCTGGGTGGTGGGCTGACGCATCCAGCCCATGTTCGTCACAAGGTCCTGGAGATCTTGGGGGCAGCCGCGGCGGAACCCATTATCCCGGCAGTCTTGGAGCCATTCTCCGATGGCGAATTCCGCGCCCGCGAGCGTATATGCTTTGTGGTCACGGGTCGGGATGTTGTTCAAGCCCGAAGGGTCGTATAGGGACGCGAGATGGGTGGCTGCCTCGTATACCTTTTCCCAATACGACCAATGCCTGGGCTCGTTCGGGTGAACATCCTGGTGAATTCCTGGCGGTCTGAATTCCACAGCCTCGCCGATCCACCCCCTTCGTGCAAAGTCTGCATAGAGAGGGAGATAACTGTCTGTGGTGAGGTAATCGGGAACATTTGCGTTATGCCAATTTCTAATAAGTGAACCGAGTGATATTTGCCTCCCGTTGTCTACGGGTTGCTTCGGGCTCCGCCCAGGGGGGAAGCCGTCGTTTTTGAGGCTAAGGAGGAATACATCCCTCGCTAGGGCAAGGTCCTCCGGGGATTCCGGTGGTGTACGTGGCATAGGTTTTCTCCTTCTCAGCTGTCCATTGTTCTCAGTCGCCTCGCCCATTTCTCTCGATTCGGGCCTCGGACGACAATAGGCCGCTCCACCACGGCGGCAGGCTTCACCCGCAGTACGGTGCGGGCGTGGATGCGGTTCAGTGGGCCTTTTCCGAGGTCAGTTTGAGCAGGTCAGATGCAGGGTGAGGACGGGGCTGACCGGGGTTGGTGGTGGGGTGCGACCCGCTGGTGAGTGCCGATGGCTGTGAGGCGGGTTGTGTGGCTTACTTTGAGCGCTGGGTCTGCTGTCCGGGTGGGGTGCTTGCCCGGCCCGTCTGTCCGAGCGGGCGGCTCGGCTGGTCCGGCTGTCCGGGTGGGGGGTTCCCCTGGCCCGGCTGCCCGGGCCCCCAATAAGCTGGGTTCTGCGGCCCCAGCGTGGCGTAGGCGGCGACCTGTTGCTGTGCGGGCGGGGCCGTGTACTGCGCCTGTTGCGGGGGCAACGTGTTGGCGGCGGCTTCGTTCTGTTGGGGCGCGTACTGCCCGGCGCCCTGGCCGGTGGGCTGGCGCATCCAGCCCATGCCCGTCACAAGGTCCTGGAGATCTTGGGGGCAGCCGTGACGGAACCCATTATCCCGGCAGTCTTGGAGCCATTCCCCGATGGCGAATTCCGCGCCCGCGAGCGTATATGATTTGTGGTCACGGGATGGGATGTTATCCAAACTCGAAGGGTTGTATAGGGATGCGAGATAGGTGGCTGCCTCGTATACCTTTTCCCAGTACGACCAATGCCTGTCCTCATTCGGGCTAACGCCTGTCCCGGGGTATCCCCGTGGCCTGGGGTTCGCGATCCATCCCCTGCGTTCAAGGTCTTCAAGGAGATTCTTGTCTTTGGTGATGTAATCGGGAATATTTCGCCTCCAATTGCGCAGAAGGATGCCCGGTGATATTACTGTCCCATCGTCTAAAGTGTGATCCCAGCTCTGTGGAGGGGCGAGGCCGTCGTTTGCGTCGCTTAGAAGGTATGTATCTATCGCTTGGCGAATTTCGCCCGGATGGTGTGGCATAAGTCTGCTCCCTATTTGCTGGCCATTGTCCTCAACTACCCGCCCCGTTCCTCTCGATGTGAGTCCCGAGTGGCACGAGGCCGCCCCACCGCGGCGGCAGCCTTCACCCGCACTACGGTGCGGATGTGGATACGGTTCAGTGAGCGTTTTAGGCCAGTTTGAGTAGGCTGGATGCACGGTGAGATTGGCTGCCTCAGCCGGGGTTCGGTGCTCTGCCCGCACTCCCGCGCCGCGCGAGCGCGGTACCGCCGGGCCGTTGGTGAGGGCCGTGGCACCGAGAGCGGGAGCCGCGTTGATCGGCGGTGTCCGCGTCCTACGAGCGCATGCCTGAGGGGCCTGGTCAGATCAGCCGTCGGATGTCTCCGCGGACTCGGTAGAAGCCGCCTGCCGCGGCATGGAGGGTGTCCACGACGTACCGCGCCCCGGGCTCCCGTATCGCGCGCGGGAACTGGACGTTCCAGGACGGTTCGTAGCCCTCGGATACCACGTGTACTCGGACGCGGCCACCGTCCTGGACGCATTCGACGACGATCGACCCGGCCTGGGCCTGGGCGACGGTGGTCACCGCGTCCACGGCCGTGGCGGATGCGTAGGTCGGCAGGGCCGCGGCGAGCTTGACGTCGCGCACAGCGGGCACCGAGCCCTGGTGCGCCGCCGAGATGGCCGCCTCGCTCGCGTCGACGCACACCAGCGAGCCGTCTGTGGTCACCAAGTACAACCGCTCGTTGTGGTACTGCATCGACAGCGCCGAGCCACTGCCCGTGCGGAGCTTCCACAGGCGCGTGCCGTCCTGGTCGAAGCAGTAGACGGACGACTCCGAGTCACCGGCGAAGACGAACCGCCCACCGGGCGAGGTGGCGCACGAGTACACGGTGCCGTCGCAGGCATAGGTGCCCTCGACCGCGCCGGTCGCCTTCGACAGCCGCAGGACCTTGTGGTGCCCGGTGCCCGCGTACACGCTGTCGGCCTCCTGCCAGCCGAACAGGACGGCGCCGATGGAGTGCGTATGCCACAGTTCGCGGCCGCCGTCGGGTGCGTAGGCGGTCACGCCCTCGCTGTGGCCGTGGTAGACGGCCCGGTCGTCGGCCCGGACCATCCAACCGCTCTGGCCCTGGCTGTGGCGGGCCCACTGGTGCTCGTCCTCGTGGTCGATGACGGTGAGCCGACCCTCCAGGTCCGAGACGTTCAGGACGCCCTCGTGGATGTCCAGCCAGAAGATGTCGGCGTCCGCCGCGATGTCGTGCGCCGCGAACGGCAGCTTCGAGGACAGGTCGTAGACCTTGCCGTCGTCACAGCCCGCGTAGATCCAGAACTCGTCGGCAACCAGGCACATCACCCCGTCCGGCAGGCTGTAGCGGGCCAGGACGTCACCGTCGTGGTCCAGGTTGAAGACATCGCCCGCCTGATTGCCGACCCAGCACCGGTCGTCATCGACGTGGATACCGAAGGCCGACGAGCCGGTGCGGAACCGCCACAGCACGGGGGCCACGGCCCGCGCGGTGGACGGAGCGGAGGTCACCTGGCGGCGGGTCACCTGGCGCGGGGCCCGCTGCCCGGGAACGGCCGGGGCGTACCCCTTGCGGACCTTCTCGCCGACCTTCTTCGCGGCGAGGGCCTTGGCCTTCTCCGCCGTGGCGCACGTCGTCGTCTGCGTCTGCCCGGCGGCGCCGATCCGCCCGTACCGCACCGTCACGGTTAGGCCGTCGACGGCGACCTCGTAGAACTTGTGCGCGCCTTCGCCATCCTGCGACAGCTCCAGATACGTCGTCGACACGTCAGACCCTTCCCTGGGATGGACCCGCCGGTTTGTCCGGCGGGTCCCATTCCTCAGACCTTAGAAGGGGCCACTGACATTCGGGCGGCGAACCCGACGAAGGATGCCCAGGCGGGGGCGGTGACGGTGAGGGCGGGTAGGGCGGTGTCCTTGGAGTCGCGGACATGTACGGCGTCAGGGCACGCGGCGACCTCGATGCAGGCCTCGCCTTGGGCGCCGCTGTAGCTGCTTTTGAACCAGTGCAGTTCTCTACTCATTGATCTCCCACCAACAGGCGCTTGATGAAGTCCACCGATGCTTCGGGGTCCAGGGCTTGCGACTGGATCGTGCCATAGCAGTGGCTGAGCACGCTCACGTCCTCGGGGTCCGGCAGGAAGTAACTACCCTGCTGGCCTTCGACGTAGCCGATGGTCTGGTGCACCGGCGTTTCCAGCAGGACAAACGGCCCTGCGACACCGGCGTTGGTCTCCCGGGAGTCCGGCATGACCTGTAGTTGCAGGTTGTGGAGTTCGGCGCACTTCAGCAGGTGGCGCAGTTGCTCCTTCCATACCTCCGCGCCGCCGATCACCTTCCGCAGCACTGCCTCTTCCAGCACGAAGGCCAACCGGGGGGCGGGCTTGCGGTGCAAGAGCTGCTGCGTCTCCAAGCGCGTCTGGACGGCGGTCTCGATCTCCTCCTCGTCCAGGCTGGGGCGCAGGGAACGCAACACCGCCCGCGCGTAGTCATCGGTCTGGAGCAATCCGTGCAGGATGTGGGTGCAGTACACGTAGAGCGACAGGGCCTGGGCCTGCAACTCGCGATACTCCTGCGTCCACTCCGGCGGGCCGTCCTCCCACAACAGCTTGGCCGCTTCCAGCAGCAGCCCCTGCGCGGCCAGCGCTTCATCCACCGCCACCACATACGGCGGCTTCGGCACGCGCTCGCCGCGCTCCACCTTGGCGATCATCGATTCGGTGTAAGGAACCCGCTTCTCCAGGTCCTTCATGGTCCATCCGAGCCGTTCCCGCATCATGCGGGACTGCGCACCGAACACCCTCGCGGCCGGTGACGGCTTCTTCTTCCGTTGGGTCATGCCCCCTCCACATCGCACAAATCGCACCGTCGTGGCGATGTCACGCACCGTCACACCGATTCTGTGACCAGGCTAGACGCGACCTGTGACAGTAGGCACATGTCACGCGAAGTCACCCCACAGACCGGTCTCCGCTTGCTACCCTGGACGACTCCCGACGGCCGTCCCTGCTATCTCTCCACCGATGGCGACGGCCCCGTGGCCGCCCTGGCGGACGAGATGGAGGCCATGCAGCTCTCCACCGGAGACGAACTCCTGGCCCACGCCCGCGCGATGCTCGCCGATCCGAAGGTTCCGCTCGGTGAGTTCCGTTTCCTCTCCTCCCGTCTCGCCGAGGCGCTGTACGACGCGATCCGCGTGGCGCGGAGCCGGGAATGCGCCCAGTCCGGCTCGTAGGGGTCTGATCGAGATACGGGCGCCGTCAGCGGAATCCCGAAGGCTTGTCTTCGTTGCCCTGATGTGGATTCCACGAATGCCATCGATGCGGCCGCCGGGCTCGCCGAAGGCCGCTTCGTCACCCAGGAGATTGCGGCTCGTGCCGCCGCTTTCCCCGGAGGGCGGGAGTTTCGCGCGGCTCGGCGGTGCTGGGCTCGATGATCCGGTCAGGCGAGCGGTGAAGTCGGGCCGATCCCGCTGGTCGCCGCTCACCCAGCCGAGCGCAGCAGTTCCTGGCGGTCCAACCGCTTCACCACCTGGGACCAGGTCACCGGCCTGACCAGCAGCCTGACCACCACACCGGCACACAGCTCCAGCAGACCCCAGCAACCCCAACACCCCCCGACAAGTTGACAACGCCTGCGCCGCTCCTCGGAAATCCCTTGCGGCAGCGCTTCCCATGAACCGTCTCCAGCGCGCGCCCGTTGTCCCAACCAGACGCAGCTGGGCGGGAGTTGACTCCGACACCCGCCATATCGACGCCAGCGCAGGACGGAAGGGAACGACATCGATGCCGACTGCAGGTGATTATCTGCCAAGGACACCCTCACAGGGCCCTCCACAGGGCCCTCGCGAACTCGTGCAAGCCGCCCTGGATGCGGCCAAGCAGGAGGAGATCCGGGCCCGAGAGGCCCGAGAGGTCCAAGAGGCGCTCGCCCAGGCGATAAAACAACATGCCCAAGCTACGGAGGTCATGACTCAATGGCGGCTGGCGAACAAGGTTTTTTCCGGGAAAGATTCGGACTGGGGACGCATAGAGACCTGGAAGGACGCAGAGGCCCATGACGCCGCCGAGGGCCGGGAGGGCGCGGTCACGCGTCTCAACGAGGCCCTTAAGCAGCGGCAAAATTACTACACAGCCTACCCGGGTGCAGAAGTGAAAGTTAGCCTGTATGCAGCCGAGCGGGAGGTGGCCCGGGCCTACGACGCTTCGCTCGACGCAGCTGGTCCATCACACGACAAGGCCAAAAATTGGCATGATTTTGCTACCGGCATGAGAGATGGGTGGACGAAAGCGAACGACTTCTTTTCCGAGCACGAAATACACACCCAGGATGACGTAAATACCAACGACGCGAGAATGAGTCCTGAACGGGGTGCATCCGCATATCTTAAATCTGCCAAATATGGGCAGAAGCTATACGACAGGCACGGGCGTCCCGCCCGGACCCGTGCCGCAGCCGTGGAAGACGCCTTTGGCGCAGCCCAGTGGGAGGTGGTCCGGATCGAAGAAGTCATTGGTTCGCTCAACCCTGGTTCAGTTCAGCCTCACTTGGCGTCCGCCGTCAGTCGGCATGATATGGCTGTCGCAGTCAGCGGAAAATGGCAGAGATTGAACGAGTTGCTCAACGGCCAACGAATACGCACCTGGGCCGACGTAGGGAAACTTGACAAGGTAATGGCCCCCATAGGTCCGAGCGTATATATCCAAAACGCCCAACACCAGCAGGAAATTTATAACAGGGACTACCTCGGCCCTCACGCCTCCTCGCAGCAGTCCGTGGCAACTGCCAGTTGGGATTCTGTGCGTCATTATCCCGCCCGTCAATCTACCGCGGAGAGCTCGCATCAGGAGTCCCATCCGAGCTCACGGGATCCCCAAGCGCGAACGCCGAGTCCCGCTCGCGGGAAACGCTGAGCGTTGACGTTGCCAACCCCGTCGTAGCGACCTCGTCCACGTCGCGGAGAACGGCGTGGAGGCGATGACGTACCTCGAAGCAGTCTGATCTCGCTTTCACTGGGCCTCGGCGGTGGCCTTCAGGTCGCGCAGCCACTGTTCGAGGCCCGCGCCGAGCGCTTCGGTCGCCATGGGGACATCGGCTTCGACCTGGTCGCCGGTCCACGTCTCGTCGGTGTGCACGCGCACGCCGCCCTTGACCTTGGTGAACGTCCACAGGTGGACGCCCTCGTCGATGCGCAACCCGTCACCCACCGCAGGCCCCTTCCACAGGATGCAGGAGCCGCGCTGTAGTTGGCGGACGGTGGAGGTGATGGTCAGGGTCGTGGCGGGGGTCGTCGGGGTGGCCTGGGCCGGGGTGGTCCAGCGGAACCGCGAACCCTTGCGCAGGGGGCCCGGGTCGAGGCGCTTCATCGTGAGGACCGGGGCCTGCCAGTCCGGCCACGCCTCCACGTCGGTCTGCAGCTTCCAGATGGTGCTGAGCGGTGCCTTGATCAGGGTGTCGGTCCGGTGGCGGATGAGCGCGCCGGGGTCGACGCCCTCGCCCCGGCAGGTGGACGAAGGGCTCGGGGTCGCGGTCTGGGCCTGGGCGGGAGCGGCGATCGCGAGGATGCCGGTGACGGTGATGGCAGCACGAAGTAACGGACGAGTGCTCGGCATGGGAGCCTCCAGTTAGGACTTCTTGTGTCTGTTAGAAGTTCTAACGCAAAGTCGGGCAGGGCGTCAAGAGGGTGATGCCGTGCGGCCGCAGAAGGTGCGGCAAGCTGGGGGCATGGGAACGCATCTGATCACTGGGGCAGGTTCGGGCATCGGCACGGCGGTCGCCGAGCGGCTTGCCGAGCGGGGCGACGAGCTGTGGCTGCTGGCGCGGGACGCCGGGCGGGCGAAGGAGCTGGCCGGGCGGTTCCCGGGGGCGCGTACGGTCGTCGGCGACCTGGGGGACCCGGAGAAGCTGTCGTGGGCGCTGAGCCACCAGTCGCTGCCCGAGCGGCTGGACTCGGTGCTGCACATCGCGGGCGTGGTCGACCTCGGTGAGATCGGTGAGCTGACCCCCAAGGCCTGGAACCGCCAGCTCGCCGCCAACCTCGTCTCACCCGCCGAGCTGACCCGGCTCCTGCTGCCGCAGCTCCGGCTGGCCCAGGGTCATGTCATCTTCGTCAACTCCGGCGCGGGGCTGCGCGCCAACGCCCAGTGGGGCGCGTACGCGGCCAGCAAGCACGGGCTGAAGGCGCTCGCCGACGCGCTGCGCTGGGAGGAGAGCGGCAACGGGGTGCGGGTCACCACCGTTTACCCGGGGCGCACGGCGACGCCGATGCAGGTGAAGGTGCATCAGCAGGAGGGCAAGGAGTACGACGCGGAGCGCTGGATCGCCCCGGAGACCGTGGCCACGACCGTCCTCACCGCGCTCGACCTGCCCCGCGACGCGGAGATCACGGACCTCCAGATCCGCCCCCGGGGCTGACAGCCGTCACCCCATAGGCTTTCGGGGTGAGCGAGAAGACCAACAAGCACAGCTGGGGCGCGGGAGCCGCGACCGGTGTCGGGTCGATGCCGGGCGGGGACGCGCGAGAGGCCGCGAAAACCGTCACCGGGTCCCTCGAAGCCCTGCCGTATCTGCCGGAGCTGCCCGCCCGGGGGCCCGGGGCGGACATGCTCGGGCGGACCGCCGGGATGCTCGTCGAGGTGTACGCCCATGTGGAGCCGAGCGGCTGGCGGATCAGCGACCGGCCGGGGCGGGACACCCGGCGGGCCCGGTCCTGGCTGGGCGAGGACCTGGACGCGCTGGAGGAGTTCACCCAGGGGCACCGCGGACCGCTGAAGGTGTCGGCCGTCGGGCCGTGGACCCTGGCCGCGGGCCTGGAGCTGCGGAACGGCGAGGTCGCGCTGAGCGACCCGGGCGCCTGCCGCGACCTGACGGCCTCGCTGGCCGAGGGCGTGCGCGCGCATCTGGCCGAGGTGCGCCGCAGGGTGCCCGGCGCCGAGGTGGTGCTGCAACTGGACGAGCCGTCGCTGACGGCCGTGCTGACCGGAACCGTCCGTACCGCCAGCGGCTACCGCACCCACGCCGCGGTGGACCGGGGCGTGGTGGAGGGCGCGCTGCGGGATCTGGTGGCGGCGGCCGAGGCGCCGGTCGTGGTGCACTCGTGCGCGCCGAACGTGCCGTTCGCGCTGCTGCGGCGCGCGGGGGCCAGCGGGGTCTCGTTCGACTTCTCGCTGCTCACCGAGCGTGAGGAAGAGACGATCGGGGAGGCCGTCGAGGGAGGAACGGCGCTGTTCGTCGGCGCCGTCCCCGGCACGGAGGCCGCATTGTCGGACCCTGCCGGTAGCGTCGGGGGTGTCAGGACGCTGTGGCGCAGGCTGGGGCTGTCACCGGGGACTCTCGCGGAGTCCGTGGTGATCACGCCGTCGTGCGGGCTCGCGGGCGCTTCGCCCGCGTACGCGCGCGCCGCGCTGGCCCACTGTGTCCGGGCGGCGAGATCGCTCGCGGACAACCCTGAGTAACTGGGAGGACGACACGGTGGCCGGCGAACAGCAGTCGACAGTGCCCGCGGAGGCACGGGATGAGCACGCCAAGCTCGCTGAGCAGGTCGAGGAGCACCGCTTCCGGTACTACGTGAAGGACGCCCCGATCGTCAGCGACGCGGAGTTCGACAGGCTCCTGCGCAGGCTGGAGGCGCTGGAGGAGGAGCATTCCGAGCTGCGCACGCCCGACTCGCCCACCCAGAAGGTCGCGGGGGCGTACGAGACGGAGTTCACCGAGGTCGAGCACCGGGAGCGGATGCTCAGCCTGGACAACGCGTTCGACGACGACGAGCTGGGCACCTGGGCCGACCGCATCGCCAAGGAGCTGGGCACCGGCGCGTACCACTTCCTGTGCGAGCTGAAGGTGGACGGCCTCGCGGTCAACCTCACCTACGAGCACGGGCGGCTGACCCGCGCCGCGACCCGGGGCGACGGGCGTACCGGCGAGGACATCACGCCCAACGTGCGGACCATCGCCAAGATCCCCAACCGGCTGACGGGCGACCGGATCCCGGCGCTGGTGGAGGTGCGCGGCGAGGTCTTCCTGCCCCGCAAGGCGTTCGAGGAGCTGAACGCGCGGCTGGTGGAGGCGGAGAAGCCGCCGTTCGCCAACCCGAGGAACGCGGCGGCGGGTTCGCTGCGCCAGAAGGACCCGAAGGTCACCGCGAGCCGCCCGCTGGACATGGTGGTCCACGGCATCGGCGCGCGCGACGGCTTCGCCATCGACCGGCTGTCGCAGGCGTATGAGCTGCTGCACGAGTGGGGGCTGCCGACCGCGGCCCACTTCCGGGTGGTCGACACGATCGAGGGTGTCCGCGAGTTCATCGCGCATTACGGGGAGACCGAGCACCGTCATTCGGTGGAGCACGAGATCGACGGCGCGGTCATCAAGTTGGACGAGATTCCGCTGCAAGGGCGGCTCGGCTCCACCTCGCGGGCACCGCGCTGGGCGATCGCGTGGAAGTTCCCGCCCGAGGAGGTCAACACCAAGCTGGTCGACATCCGGGTAGGCGTGGGGCGCACGGGGCGGGTGACGCCTTATGCGGTGGTTGAACCGATCACAGTCGCGGGCTCGGAGGTCGAATTCGCGACACTGCACAACCAGGACGTGGTCAAGGCCAAAGGTGTGCTGATCGGTGACACCGTCGTGCTGCGTAAAGCGGGCGATGTCATTCCGGAAATCCTGGGCCCGGTCGCCGATCTGCGGGACGGCAGCGAGCGCGAATTCGTGATGCCCGCCGCGTGCCCCGAGTGCGGGACGCCGCTGCAGCCCGCCAAGGAGGGCGACGTCGATCTGCGGTGTCCCAACAGCCGGTCCTGCCCGGCGCAGCTGCGCGAGCGGATTTTCTATCTCGCCGGGCGGAAATCCCTGGACATCGAGAACCTCGGATATGTCGCCGCGGCCGCCCTCACCCAGCCGCTGGAGCCCGCCGAACCGCCGCTGCGGGACGAGGGCGATCTGTTCGACCTCAAGATCGAACAACTGTTGCCCATCCGCTCGTACGTACTGGACCCGGACAGCGGACTGCCCAAGCGCGATCCGGAGACGGGCGAGGAGAAGGTCGTCACCTTCTTCGCCACCCAGAAGGGCGAGGCGAAGAAGAACGCCCTGGCGATGCTGGCCCATATCGAGGCAGCCAAGCAGCGCCCGCTGGCCCGGATCATCACCGGCCTTTCGATCCGTCATGTCGGCCCGGTCGCGGCCACCGCGCTGGCCCGCGAATTCCGCTCGCTCGACCGGATCGCCGAGGCCAGCGAGGAGGAGCTGGCGGCCACCGAGGGCGTCGGCGGAATCATCGCCACCTCGGTGAAGGAGTGGTTCGCCGTGGACTGGCACCGCGAGATCGTGGAGAAGTGGCGGCGCGCCGGGGTGCGGCTGGAGGAGGAGGCCGCCGAGGAAGCGGGCCCGCTGCCGCTCAAGGGGATGACCGTGGTGGTCACGGGCACGCTGGAATCGCACACCCGGGACGGTGCCAAGGAGGCGCTGCAGAACCGAGGTGCGAAAGTCACCGGCTCTGTTTCGAAAAAGACTGATTTCGTGGTCGTCGGGGACAATCCCGGATCGAAGTACGACAAGGCCATGCAGTTGAAGGTGCCGGTCCTCGATGACGACGGATTTGCCGTCCTCCTCGAACAGGGCCCCGACGCCGCACGTGACGCCGCCGTAACACCCCCGGAGG
The DNA here is from genome assembly GCF_042731515.1 of Streptomyces sp. NPDC059850. Lineage (NCBI taxonomy): Bacteria > Bacillati > Actinomycetota > Actinomycetes > Kitasatosporales > Streptomycetaceae > Streptomyces > Streptomyces sp. NPDC059850. The sequence continues at coordinate 6,277 of NZ_JBHWJI010000094.1, read as the reverse complement.
AGTCCGGGGGAGAGGCCGAGGAGTAGCCGAGGGGCAGTCAAGTCGCTCACGAGGAGTAGTCCGGACACTCGTCCGGCGCAGTAGTCCGGCCATCTTCGGTGCCACGGCCCCGTAAAGCTGGCCGGAATACGACTGGGAGCACTTCCCGGGCACAGCCAGCGGGCATCACCCTTACAGCGCATACCAGAAGGTTATGGATCGTCGGGCGGCATTCGGGCAACCGCTGCCGATCGCGGCCCGCCATGCCCTTCTGCCGCCTACTGTTGAAGGTGTGCGCCTGCCGTGGCGCTGGCACCGCCGGCTGTGAGAGGGACGGGTATGAAACCGACCGAAAGCGCCGCACCGGCGCAGCGGCTGCGCCGGCTTCTGCTGCCCGCGCTGCCCGCCGCCGCGGTCGCCATGGCCGCTTTCGCACTCGGCATCGGAGTATTCCGAGTGCTCGACGCGGGCCATGCGCTCTTTCCCGACGGCACCGAGGGCTGGTCGCTCGCGGTCCTCACCGGAATCATCGTCGGGCATCTCGTCGCCCTCGGCCGGGACCGCTGGTGGGGCGGCACCGGATCGGGCGCCGCGTTAACCCTGGCCGCGCTCCTGCTCTACGGCTGGATGCCCGCCATGCTCGTCAGCCTCGCCGTGGTGGTCCTGGTCGGCGCGGCCAGGCGGCACCGCTGGCGGCAGGCCGTCATGCACGGCACGGTCGACATCCTGGGCGTCGGCGCGGCCGCCCTCACCCTCGCCGCCTTCGGCACCACCCCCTCCGTCGAAGAGCCCTGGCACACCGACACCTGGCACGTCTCCGCCATCCCCCAGACGATCCTGGCCGCCGCCGTCTACCTCGCGATCACCCGCGGCCTGCTGTGGTACTCCCTCGCCCCGCCCGGCGCCGGACTGCCCACCGTCGCCCGCACCGCCCTCCTCCGGCAGGCCCTCGTCGGCATCGCGCTGCTCGGCATCGCCCCGCTCATCGTCGTCGTCGCCGGGGACACCCCGCTGCTCCTCCCGCTGTTCGCCGTCCCGCTGGTCGCCCTCGACTCCACGCTGTGGATCGCCCGGGTGCGCGCCGAGGAGCAGCTGCGCGACCCGCTCACCGGGCTGCCCAACCGCCAGTGGCTGCTGGAGCGCACCTGGACCGCGCTGGACGAGGCCGAGCGCGCCGGTACCCGCACCGCGCTCGTCCTGCTCGACCTCGACCGCTTCCGCTCGGTCAACGACACCCTCGGCCACCTCGCGGGCGACCGGCTGCTGCTCCAGATCGCCGAGCGGCTGCGGCTGGCGCTGCCGCGCGGGGCCGAGGTGGCGCGGCTCGGCGGCGACGAGTTCGCCGTGCTGCTGCCCACCACCGACTCGCTCACCAGCGCCCAGCGCAGCGCCCGCGTCCTGGTCGGCGACCTCGGCTCCCCGCTCGACCTCGACGGGCTGACCCTGGTGCTGGAGGCCAGCGCCGGGGTCGCCGTCTACCCCGACCACGCGCTCGACGCGGAGGGGCTGCTGCGCCGCGCGGACGTCGCCATGTACCAGGCGAAGCGGGACCGCAGCGGCGTCGAGCTGTACGAGGCGCGGCGCGACGGCAACACCCCCGACCGGCTCGGTCTGCTGGGCGACCTGCGGCGCGCGCTGGACGCGGGCGACGTCGAGCTGCACTACCAGCCCAAGGTCGGCTTCGACGGCCATGTCGCCGGTCTTGAGGCGCTGGTCCGCTGGGTGCACCCGGAGCGGGGGAAGGTCCCGCCGGACGAGTTCATCTCCATGGCCGAGAGCTCCGGGCTGATGCCCCGGCTCACCGAGTACGTCCTGGAGACCGCGCTCGGCCAGGTCGCCCGCTGGCGCGCCGCCGGTCTCGAGGTGCCGGTCGCCGTCAACGTCTCGCCGCGCGATGTCCACACCCCCGGCTTCGCCGGAGCCGTCGCCGGGCGGCTCGCCCGGCACGGGGTCCCGGCCGGGGCGCTGCAGCTGGAGATAACGGAGCACGTGCTGCTGGAGGACCCGCAGCGGGCCGCCGACACCCTGGCCGGGCTCACCGGGCACGGGGTGAAGATGTCCCTGGACGACTTCGGCACCGGGTATTCGTCGCTGGTCCATCTGCGGCGGCTGCCGGTCAGCGAGCTGAAGATCGACCGCTCGTTCGTGGCCCGGCTCGCCGTGGACAACGAGGACGCGGAGATCGTGCGCTGCACGGTGGATCTCGCGCATTCGCTGGGTCTGCTGGTGGTGGCCGAGGGTGTCGAGGACGACGAGACGTGGGAGCGGTTGCGGGATCTGGGGTGTGACGCGGTGCAGGGGTGGCTGGTCGCCGCCGCGATGCCGCCGGATGAGACCACGGCGTGGTTGCGGGCCCGGGGGGAGAGCGGGTGGCACCGCGAGGAGCGGGCCCCCGCTCCCGCGGAGGAAGACGCCGATCAGCCGGTCACGTAACCGGGTGCGGGGGCTCTGGGTGCGGCTTGCGGTTTCGTTGCCGGGTGCGGGCCGGTGGGTGGGTTGTGCCCACCCGTTCCTCCCCCAGCTACCGCTGGGAGGTGCCCCCCGGCGGAACAGCTGCCCACAACCAGGTGTACCAAAGCGTTTCGCGCCGCGTGGTGGGGGCGCCATAGGATTGGGGCCGGAAAACACTTCACACTCACCCTGAGGATCGCTGCATGCCTGGCATCACGCGCGAGGAGGTCGCCCACCTCGCACGGCTGGCGCGTCTGGAGCTCAAGGCGGAAGAGCTAGACCACTTCGCCGGACAGCTGGACGACATCATCGGCGCGGTGGCCCGCGTCTCCGAGGTCGCCGACCAAGACGTACCGCCGACCTCCCACCCGCTGCCCCTGACCAACGTCATGCGGCCGGACGAGGTCCGTCCGTCGCTGACCCCGCAGGAGGCGCTGTCCGGCGCCCCGGCCCAGGAGCAGCAGCGTTTCAAGGTGCCGCAGATCCTGGGGGAGGACTGACCCGCATGACTGATCTGATCAGGCTCACCGCGGCGGAGATCGCCGCCAAGGTGGCTTCCGGCGAGCTGACCGCCGTAGAGGTCACCGAGGCCCATCTGGCCCGTATCGAGGCCGTTGACGAGAAGGTGCACGCCTTCCTGCACGTGGACCGTGAGGGCGCGCTCGCGCAGGCCCGCGCCGTCGACGAGAAGCGGGCGCGCGGCGAGGAGCTGGGCCCGCTGGCCGGGGTTCCGCTCGCGCTCAAGGACATCTTCACCACCAAGGGGATCCCGACCACGGTCGGTTCCAAGATCCTCGAAGGGTGGATTCCGCCGTACGACGCGACGCTGACCCAGCGGCTGCGCGACGCGGACGTGATCGTTCTCGGCAAGACCAACATGGACGAGTTCGCCATGGGGTCCTCGACCGAGAACAGCGCGTACGGGCCCACCGGCAATCCGTGGGACCTCACCCGCATCCCCGGCGGCTCCGGAGGCGGCTCGTCCGCCTCCCTGGCGTCCTTCCAGGCGCCGCTGGCCATCGGCACCGACACCGGCGGCTCCATCCGGCAGCCCGCCGCCGTCACCGGCACGGTCGGCGTCAAGCCGACGTACGGGGCGGTCTCCCGGTACGGCATGGTCGCCTTCTCGTCCTCGCTCGACCAGGGCGGCCCCTGCGCCCGTACCGTGCTGGACGCGGCCCTGCTGCACGAGGTGATCGCCGGGCACGACCCGCTCGACTCGACCTCGATCGACGCTCCGGTTCCGCCGGTCGTCGAGGCCGCCCGTAACGGCAGCGTCCAGGGGATGCGCGTCGGCGTGGTCAAGGAGTTCGCGGGCGAGGGCTACCAGGCCGGGGTCATGCAGCGCTTCAACGAGTCGGTTGAGCTGCTGCGCGAGCTGGGCGCCGAGATCGTGGAGATCTCCTGCCCGTCCTTCGACAAGGCCTTGGCGGCGTACTACCTGATCGCGCCGTCGGAGTGCTCGTCCAACCTGGCCCGCTTCGACGCCATGCGCTACGGGCTGCGGGCGGGCGACGACGGCACCAAGTCCGCCGAGGAGGTCACCGCGCTGACCCGTGCGGAGGGCTTCGGCGCGGAGGTCAAGCGCCGGATCATGCTCGGCACGTACGCGCTCAGCTCCGGCTACTACGACGCGTACTACGGCTCGGCGCAGAAGGTCCGCACCCTGATCACCCAGGACTTCGAGAAGGCGTTCGAGCAGGTCGACGTACTGATCTCGCCGACCACCCCGACCACCGCCTTCCCGATCGGCGAGCGCGCCGACGACCCGATGGCGATGTACCTCGCCGACCTGTGCACGATTCCGTCGAACCTGGCGGGGAACGCGGCCATGTCACTGCCCTGCGGTCTGGCGCCGGAGGACGGTCTGCCGGTCGGACTGCAGATCATCGCTCCCGCCATGGCCGACGACCGGCTCTACCGGGTCGGTGCCGCGGTCGAGGCCGCGTTCACCGAACGCTGGGGCCACCCGCTGATCGAGGAGGCACCGTCGCTATGAGCGCGATCAAGAAGGCCAAGGGTTTCAAGAAGTCCAAGCCCGGCACCTACCTGTCCATCGCGACCTCGCTGTTCGGCGCGGTCAGCGTGATCAAGCAGGCCAAGAAGGCCCGCTTGGAGAACGACAAGCTGCAGCTGGCCGACGCGGTGGTGTCCGCCGCCGCCATCGCCACCGGCGTCGCCCTGCTCGTCCGCGAGCTGAAGCGCCTGGGCGACGACGACGTCCTCGCGGGTTGAGAGGTTAGTTTTCCGTGACCGTCACTGAACTGGTGTCGTACGAGGACGCCCTGGCCGCCTACGAGCCCGTGATGGGGCTTGAGGTCCACGTCGAACTCGGCACCAAGACCAAGATGTTCTGCGGGTGTTCGACGTCGCTCGGCGCCGACGCCAACGCGCAGACCTGCCCCACCTGTCTCGGCCTGCCCGGCTCGCTGCCCGTCGTCAACGCGACGGGGGTCGAGTCCGCCATCAAGATCGGTCTCGCGCTGAACTGCGAGATCGCCGAGTGGTGCCGCTTCGCCCGGAAGAACTACTTCTATCCGGACATGCCGAAGAACTTCCAGACCTCGCAGTACGACGAGCCGATCGCCTTCAACGGCTATCTGGACGTCGACGTCGACGGCGAGATCTTCCGCGTCGAGATCGAGCGCGCTCACATGGAGGAGGACACCGGCAAGTCCACCCACGTGGGCGGCGCGACGGGCCGCATCCACGGCGCCTCGCACTCCCTCCTGGACTACAACCGGGCCGGGATCCCGCTCATCGAGATCGTCACCAAGCCGATCGTCGGGGCCGGGGAGAAGGCACCGGAGGTCGCCCGGGCGTACGTCGCCGAGCTGCGCGAGCTGATCAAGGCTCTCGGGGTCTCCGACGCGCGCATGGAGATGGGCCAGATGCGGTGCGACGTGAACCTGTCGCTGCGGCCGCACGGTGCCGAGAAGTTCGGCACCCGCTCCGAGACGAAGAACGTCAACTCGCTGCGGTCCGTCGAGCGCGCCGCTCGTTTCGAGATCCAGCGCCATGCGGCGGTGCTGGGTGATGGCGGGACGATCATCCAGGAGACCCGTCACTTCCACGAGGAGGACGGCTCCACGACGTCCGGTCGGATCAAGGAAGAGGCCGAGGACTACCGGTACTTCCCCGAGCCCGACCTCGTGCCGGTCGCGCCGTCGCGCGAGTGGGTCGAGGAGCTGCGCGGCACGCTTCCGGAGCTGCCGAGGGTGCGGCGTACCCGGCTGCGCGAGGAGTGGGGCATCTCGCAGCACGAGATGCAGTCCGTGCTCAACGCGGGGGCGATCGATCTGATCACCGCGACGATGGACGCGGGCGCGGATGCGGGTGCCGCGCGCAAGTGGTGGATGGGCGAGCTGGCCCGCCGCGCCAACGAGGACGGCGTCGAGCTTGCCGCCCTCCCCATCACCCCGGCCCAGGTCGCCCGGGTGTGCGCCCTGGTCGACGAGGGCTCCCTCAACGACAAGCTGGCCCGCCAGACGATCGAGGGCGTGCTGGCGGGTGAGGGCGACCCGGATCAGGTCGTGGCCGACCGTGGCCTGAAGGTCGTCTCGGACGAGGGTGCGCTGGGGACGGCCGTGGACGAGGCGATCGCGGGCAACGCGGCCATCGCGGACAAGATCCGTGGGGGCAAGGTCGCCGCCGCCGGTGCCCTTGTCGGTGCCGTCATGAAGGCCACGCGGGGGCAGGCGGATGCGGCGCGCGTGCGCGAGCTGATCCTGCAGAAGCTGGGCGTAGAGGGCTGACCCTCGCGCGAACGGCGGCGGCGTTCGCGGCTCCCCCACCCCCCCACCCTGGCCGGTTGGGGGTACGAGGGTGGCCCCCCCGGGTTAGTGGC
>NZ_JBHWJI010000093.1:0-23182 GCF_042731515.1 Streptomyces sp. NPDC059850 | reverse complement strand
CTCCCCGGAGGAGCGGGCCGCCGCATTGTGCCCCTTCAGAACGTCAGCGTGGCGAAGGACGCCACCAGCACCGCCGCGCCCGCCAGGCCAAGACCCCAGGCCGTACGGCGCATACGCAGCCCGCCCGCCACGACCAGCGACGCCAGCAGCAGCGAACCGCCGAACGGGACCCAGGCGTGCAGGATGCCCGCCGTACCGGTGCGCACCACCTCGTTCGTCCCCGGCTTGACGGCTACCAGCAGCCGTTCGCCCGTCCCGACCGAGACCGCCGCGTCGACCCGCACCTTGGCCCGCGCCTCCGCGCCGCTGGAGCCGGGGGTGAAGCGGCCGGTGCACCAGTCGTCGTCGCAGCGGGAGACCGTGAGCGTGCCGCTCTCCAGCCCCTTGGTCAGCATCGTGGGCTTGGCGTCGCTCCAGGAGGACCACACCCCGGCCACCAGGATCAGCAGGGCGACGAGCGTCATCGCCACGTTCTTCGCGAGCAAGAGCAATCCGTACATGCTTTCGCCCGCCCGGCGCGTACGGCTGCGCTTGGTGATGCCGGTGGATGCCATGGCGGTAGATCTTTGCCATCGGCGGGCCCGGGGTCAACCTCCAACCGCACCGTCGCGCGAGTCTCGTTCAGGTGTTGTACGTGCCCTGCGCGCGCTCCAGACCGTCCACGATGAGGGTCTCCACCGCGTCCGCCGCGCGGTCCACGAAGTAGTCCAACTCCCTGCGCTCAGCGGCGGAAAAGTCCTTCAGCACGAACGCCGCGACATCCATCCGGCCGGGCGGACGGCCGATGCCGAAACGGACCCGGAAGTAGTCGGGGCCGCCGGATTTGGTGATCGACTTCAGCCCGTTGTGGCCATTGTCACCGCCGCCGAGCTTGAGCCTCAGTGCGCCGTAGTCGATGTCCAATTCGTCGTGGATCGCCACCACATGACCCACCGGCACCTTGTAGAAGTCGCGCAGCGCGGTCGTCGGTCCGCCCGACAGGTTCATGAACGTCATCGGCTTGGCGACGATCACCCGGCGGCTGCCAGGGCCGGGCGGTCCGATCCGCCCCTCCACCACCTGCGCCCGGGACTTGTGCGCCTTGAAGCGCCCGCCCATCCGCTCGGCCAGCAGCTCGGCCACCATGAAGCCGACATTGTGGCGGTTGGCCGCGTACTCCGGGCCGGGGTTGCCCAGGCCCGCCACGAGCCACGGGCTGCTCGGGTCCGCTTCGCTCATCGTCTCGTTCTCCTGGAGTGGGGCTCTCGTATGCGCAGGGTGTCTTAGCAGTGTTTTCTTGGGCGGGACCGCTCGCAAACACGAACCGCCGCCCCGCTGGCAGCAGCGGGACGGCGGTCGCCAGGCGATGCGGTACGAGGATCAGGCCTCGGCGCCCTCACCCTCGCCCTCGGCCTCCGGGGCCGGGGCCTCGGCCTGCGGGGTGACGATGTGCAGCACCGGCGCGTCGTCCTCGACGGCCAGGGTGGTGCCCTTCGGCAGCGCGATGTCCTTGGCGTAGACGGTGTCGCCGGCGTCCAGGCCCTCGATCGAGATGGTGACACCCTCGGGGATGTGGGTGGCCTCGGTCTCGACCGGCAGCGTGTTCAGGACGTACTCGAGCAGGTTGGCGCCGGGGGCCAGGTCGCCCTCGACGTTGATCGGCAGCTCGACGGTGACCTTCTCGCCCTTGCTCACCAGGAGCAGGTCGACGTGCTCCAGGATGCCGATCTTGATGGGGTGACGCTGCACGGCCTTGGGGATGACCAGCTCGCTCTTGCCGCCCTCGATCTCCAGGCGCAGCAGGACGTTCGGGGTCTTGAGCGCCATCAGCAGGTCGTACGCGGGAAGCGTGACGTGCAGCGGCTCGGCACCGTGGCCGTAGACGACGCCGGGAACGCGGTCGGCCAGACGGGTGCGACGGGCGGCACCCTTGCCGAACTCGGTGCGGGGCTTGGCGGGGATCTTGACCTCGGCCATGGGGCACTCCTCGTAGATCGTGTACATGTGGCCGTCACCCGGCCCACGACAGACCTGCTACGAAGAGCGCGTCGATAACGGATGAGCTGTGGGAACCACAGCCTCCCTCGCCGAGCAACCCCACGAGTCTACCAACGGTCCGCCCATGGCTGAGGCCACCCCTCGGGGGAGTGGCCTCAGCTGGATCGGTCCGCGGTCGCGCCCGCGGTTAAGCCCATCAGGCGTGCTCTTCGAAGAGGCTGGTCACGGAGCCGTCCTCGAAGACCTCCTGCACGGCGCGGGCGACGGTCGGCGCCATCGACAGCACGGTGACCTTGTCCAGCTCGACCTCGCCCGGCGTCGGCAGGGTGTTGGTGAACACGAACTCGCTGACCTTGGAGTTCTTCAGCCGGTCGGCGGCCGGACCCGACAGCACGCCGTGCGTCGCCGTCACGATCACGTCCTCCGCGCCGTTCGCGAACAGCGCGTCCGCGGCGGCGCAGATCGTGCCACCGGTGTCGATCATGTCGTCGACCAGGACGCACACCCGGCCCCGGACGTCACCGACGACCTCGTGGACGGTGACCTGGTTGGCCACATCCGGGTCACGGCGCTTGTGGACGATCGCCAGCGGCGCGCCCAGCCGGTCGCACCAGCGGTCGGCGACCCGCACCCGGCCCGCGTCCGGCGAGACGACCGTCAGCTTCGACCGGTCGACCTTGGCGCCCACGTAGTCCGCGAGGACCGGCAGCGCGAAGAGGTGGTCCACCGGGCCGTCGAAGAAGCCCTGGATCTGGTCGGTGTGCAGGTCGACGGTGAGGATGCGGTCGGCGCCCGCGGTCTTGAGCAGGTCGGCGATCATGCGCGCCGAGATCGGCTCCCGGCCGCGGTGCTTCTTGTCCTGGCGGGCGTAGCCGTAGAACGGCACGATCACCGTGATCGAGCGCGCGGAGGCCCGCTTCAGCGCGTCGATCATGATGAGCTGCTCCATGATCCACTTGTTGATCGGAGCCGTGTGGCTCTGCATCAGGAAGCAGTCTGCGCCCCGCGCGGACTCCTGGAAGCGGACGTAGATCTCTCCGTTGGCGAAGTCGAATGCCTTGGTCGGGACCAGGCTGACGCCCAGCTCGTGGGCGACCTCCTCGGCCAGCACGGGGTGGGCGCGGCCGGAGAAGAGCATCAATTTCTTCTCGCCGGTCGTCTTGATCCCGGTCACGTCAAGTCTCCTTGGATGTCACTTTGGTGCGCGCTTTTACGGTACGCCCCCGCACGGGCGCACCGGTCCGCAGGTCACTCCCCGCTCTCGTCCTCCTGGCGCGCGGCAGCGGCGGCTTCCGCCGCCTGCGCCGCGGCGCTTCCGGGGCGCTTGCGGGCGACCCAGCCCTCGATATTCCGCTGCTGTCCGCGTGCGACGGCGAGCGAGCCCGGGGGCACATCCTTGGTGATGACGGAGCCGGCGGCGGTGTACGCCCCGTCCCCGACTGTGACAGGAGCCACAAACATGTTGTCGGATCCGGTCTTGCAGTGGCTGCCGATGGTCGAGCGGTGCTTCTTCTCGCCGTCGTAGTTCACGAAGACGCTGGCGGCGCCGATGTTGGTGAAGTCACCGATCGTGGCGTCGCCCACATAGGACAGATGCGGCACCTTGGTGCCCTCGCCGATCTCGGCGTTCTTCATCTCCACGTACGTACCGGCCTTGGCCCTGGTGCCCAGTCGGGTGCCCGGGCGCAGATACGCGTACGGCCCGGCGGACGCGCCCTCGCCGATCACCGCGTCCTCCGCGACGGTGAAGCTCGCCACCGCGCCCTCGCCGACCGTGGTGTCGGTGAGCCGCGAGTTCGGGCCGACCTCGGCGCCGGTGGCCAGGTGTGTGGTGCCCAGCAGCTGGGTGCCGGGGTGGATCACGCTGTCCTGCTCGACGGTGACCGTGACGTCGATCCAGGTGGTGGCGGGGTCGATCACGGTGACGCCGCTGAGCATGGCGCGCTCCAGCAGTCGGTCGTTGAGCAGGCGGCGGGCCTCGGAGAGCTGTACGCGGTTGTTGATGCCGACGATCTCGCGGTGGTCGGCGGCGACCGACGCGCCGACCCGGTGCCCGGCCTCGCGCAGGATGCCGAGCACATCGGTGAGGTATTCCTCACCCTGGCTGTTGTCGGTCCGCACCTTGCCGAGCGCGTCGGTGAGCAACTGGGCGTCGAAGGCGAAGACCCCGGAGTTGATCTCGCGGATCGCGCGCTGGGCGGCGGTGGCGTCCTTGTGCTCCACGATGCCGGTGACGGCGCCGGACGCCTCGTCCCGCACGATCCGGCCGTAGCCGGTGGCGTCGGGGACCTCGGCGGTGAGAACGGTCACCGCGTTGCCGTCGGCGGAGTGCGCCCCGGCGAGCTGCTGGAGGGTCTCACCGGTCAGCAGCGGGGTGTCGCCGCAGACGACGATCACGGTGCCGTCGAGGGCCACGCCGCTGTCGGACAGCTCCTCCAGGCCCATCCGGACCGCGTGCCCGGTGCCGTTCTGCTCGTGCTGGACGGCGGTGCGGGCGTCGGCGTCGATCTCGGCCAGATGGGCCGAGACCTGCTCCCGGGCGTGGCCGACCACGACCACCAGATGTTCGGGGGAGAGCTGGCGGGAGGCGGCGACGACATGCCCGACGAGGGACCGGCCGCAGATGGCGTGCAGAACCTTCGGGGTAGCCGACTTCATGCGGGTGCCCTCACCCGCTGCGAGGACGACGACGGCTGCCGGGCGGTTGGCGCTCACGGGTGTGCCCTTCGGCTTCGGGTCGGGGGTGGACACCCGCAGGATACCGAGAGGTTTCCCGCCAGAAACGACCGCGGGTCCCGACCGTAAGGATCAGGACCCGTGTGTGAAGGCTCCCCCGCCAGGACTCGAACCCGGACTAATGGCACCAAAAGCCACTGTGCTGCCAATTACACCACAGGGGATAGCAAACAGGCCGTAGTCGGGCGGCCGGTCAGGCCGCCGACTTGGCCCCCACCACTATGCCGTACCACCGGCCTCCGATGCGACGGTATGGGTCGGTGCCGCCCGTGCGTCATGCGGACGCGCCATCGAAAACGTGGTCGATTCAACCGTTCGAGTTAAAACCGTTGATATCCCGACTGTTCGAGTGAGACATGTGCGGCCGTGTCCCCCGGAAAAGGGCTGGCATGCGGTCGTAGGCTGGTCGCTATGAGTGCGACGGGGGCATCTGAGGAGACGAGTGCGCGCGGCGCGCCAGCCGGGCCCTTGTGGTGGCCGCGGCGTCGGAGCATGGTGCTGGACATCATGCTCGGCGTCGCGTCGGCGGCCGAATGCGCCGCGGAGGGCGTCGGGTTCGCGCACGACGCCCGGATGCCGGTCGCCCTCGGGGTCGTGTTCGGGCTGATCGTCGGGTCCACGCTGGTGCTGCGGCGGCGCTGGGCGATCGCCGTGGTGCTGATATCGATCGCCGTCACCCCCGCCGAGATGGGGCTGCTGCTCGGCGTCGTCGGGCTCTACACCCTCGCCGCGTCCGAGGTGCCGCGCCGGATCTCGGCGGTGCTGGCCGGGATGGCGGGCGCCGGGACCTTCCTCGTCACGATGATCCGCTTCCGGCAGGACAACCTGCAGGCCGAGTGGGGCTCGGCCACCTGGGAGGCGCTGCTCTTCTCCCTGACGATCACCCTGGCGCTGACCTCGCCTCCCGTGCTGCTCGGGCTGTACGTCCGGGCCCGGCGGCGGCTGGTGGAGAGCCTGCGGGAGCGGGCGGACGGCCTGGAGCGCGAGCTGTCGCTGCTCGCCGAGCGGGCCGAGGAGCGCGCCGAGTGGGCGCGCAACGAGGAGCGCACCCGGATCGCGCGCGAGATGCACGACGTGGTGGCGCACCGGGTGAGCCTGATGGTGGTGCACGCGGCGGCGCTCCAGGCGGTGGCGCTCAAGGACCCGGAGAAGGCGTCGAAGAACGCGGCCCTGGTGGGCGACATGGGACGGCAGGCGCTGACCGAGCTACGGCAGATGCTGGGCGTCCTGCGGTCGGGCGGCCCGGCCGAGGAGAAGCCGGTGCCGCTGGCCTCGGTGGCCGTCGCCGCCTCGGCGGCCGCCGAGGCGGCGGTCTCGGACGCGGCGGACACGGACGTGGAAGCGGGCGGGCCGAGGCTCGCGGAGCTGGAGGCCCTGGTCGGCCAGTCGCGGGCGGCCGGGATGGCCGTGGAACTGTCGGTGGAGGGCGAGGAGCGGCGGTACGCGGAGCGGGTGGAGCAGACCACGTACCGGGTGGTCCAGGAGGCGCTGACCAACGTGCACAAGCACGCCCCGGGCGCCAGTACCCGCATCCGCCTGGCCCACCGGGGCGCCGAGATCGCGGTGCTGGTGGAGAACGGCCCCTCGGACCGGGGTGCGGCGGACGCCGGGCTGCCGAGCGGGGGCAACGGCCTGGTGGGGATGAAGGAGCGGGTCTCGACACTGGGCGGCGGTTTCGTCTCGGGCCCGACCGACGCCGGTGGCTTCCGAGTCTCAGCGGTAATCCCAGACCGCACCCGCCCAGCCCCAGCCGAACCCAACCTCTCGGAACAGCACACCTAGCGCCCCGAAGGGGCGCGGGGAACTGCGCGACCAGCCACAACGGCGCCGCACACGGCCGACGGGGTGAGGGCCAACGGCGCGCATCACGGCCCCCGCGCCGGACGGCGACTAGGCCCGGGACAGCCGAGCCGGAAGCGTCCCCGTAATCAGCGTCGCCAGCGCAGCGTCAAGCGTGGGGCCGAGGTACCAGTCCCCGGTGTGGTCGAGGCTGTAGATCCGCCCCTCCGCGTCGATGGTCAGCAGCCCCTGCCCATCCGCCTCCTCGCCCAGCGGGCAGACCTCGGTCTCCAGGGCGCGCCCCAAGTCGCCGAGGGTGCGGGCCAGGTGGAGCCCGTGCAGCGGGTCGACACGAAACGGAGTAGGGGCGATCTGGCGCCCGGCCCCCGGCGGCTGGATGTGCAGCCCGCCGAACTCGGCCCAGGCCTCGACGGCGGCCGGGAAGACGGTGTGCCGGTGCCCGGCGGGGGAGGTGTGGGCGGACAGGGTGTCGGCCCAGCGTTCGGCGCGTTCCATGTCCCAGCGGCCCGGCTGCCAGCCCGCGTCGCGCAGGGCGGCGTCGACGGGCACGGGAAAGCGGGTGGTGTCGGTGCGCTCGAAGGGGCGGGTCACGTCGGCTCGACCACCCGTACGCCGAAGTGCCCCAGCAGCGCCGTGCAGGAGAGGCAGGGCGGGGCGTAGGAGCCGTGCTGCGGGTCGCCCGCCTCGCGGATCCGCCGGGCGGTCAGCTTCGACTGCTTGAGGGAGCGCCGGGCCTCACCGTGGGTGAGGGGTTTTCGGGCCGCGCGTTTGGTGCGGGTCGCCTCGACGGCGGTCAGGTGCCGGGAGAGCAGGACGGCTTCGGGGCAGCGGCCGGTGAAGCGTTCGCGCTGTCCGCTGGTGAGGGCGTCGAGAAAGTCCTGCACCAGGGGGTGGAGGGTGGGCGCCTGGTCGGCCTTGCCTCCGGTGCAGGTCAGTGTCTCGCCACGGACGGAGAGCGCGGCCGCGACGGCGGGCAGGAGCGTATCGCGGCGGTGGTGCAGTGGGGGCGGGCCCGCGTCGGGATCGACGCTGCTCCATCTGAGCCGGGGGTCGCTGGCCGCGGTGGCGGCGCCGTCGCCGCCCCCGTTGCTCTGCGTGATGTGCATGTGGTGGGTCCCTCCCTGTGCAATCCACCGCAATCCCCCGGTTGCGAAAGATCAGCCTGCCAAATGCCACGGGAAATGCGGTAGTCCGGGTGCGTCGGCCCAGGTAGGCGGGCGGGGTGGTGGCCGACCGGTTCCGCTTGTTGTCCCACCGCATAGGCTGTGCCCCATACGCCAGCATCAGCAGGGGGCAACCGCCATGACGACAGGTCGGCTCGGGCAGCATGCCGCGCCACCGAACACGGCCTACGCCGGGCAGGTCGTGCACTTCCCGGATCCGGTTCGGGCCGCCCGCCACCCCGCGGGCGTCCGGGTGGACGAAAACGGCTTTCCGGACTTCTCGCCGTACGCCCGCGCGGCCGCCGAAATCGCCGAGCCCCCGGAGGGGTTCGGGGTCGACGAGCTGCGGCTGACCGACTTCGTATCGGCGAACGCCGCGCTGCACGCCTCCGGGCATGAGCTGTGGAACGATGCCTCGGCGGTGGCCACCCCGCACGGCTGGACGTGGCACCACGTGCCCGGCCGCCGCCGGATGGTGCTGATCCCGGTCGAGGTCAAGGCGCTGCTGCGGCATCACGGCGGGCTCGCGACGGCCTTGGTGGACCACACCAAGCGCGGCACCCGCCCGCTGCAGGACACCCGGCCGATCCACTTCCGGCTGCCGGTGCGGGGGCTCTCGGTCACCGAGGAGCAGGTGCTGGGCGTGGAGGAGGACCTCGGCTACCGGCTGCCGGAGTCGTACCGCGCGTTCCTGAAGGCGGCGGGGGGCTGCGCGCCGGTGGGCGCGGCGCTCGACCCGGAGCTGGGGCTCCTGGTCGACCAGCCGTTCTTCACGGTGCGCGACGAGGCGGCGGCCAACGACCTCGTCTACATCAACAAGTGTCTGCGCGACCACTTCACCAAGGACTACCTGGGCGTGGGCTTCGTCCAGGGCGGGGTGATCGCGGTGAAGGTGAAGGGGGACGCGATCGGCTCGGTGTGGTTCTGCGCGTACGACGACGCGCGGGACCGCGACGGCTGGACGGTCCGGGAGCGGGTGGAGCGGCTGATGCTGCCGTGCGGCGAGGACTTCGACGCCTTCCTGCTGCGGCTCGCGGGCAACCCGCCGGAGCTGGAGACCGTGGCGAACCTGATGGTGGACGGCGGATTCGCGTACGCCGTACCCGTGGAGGGCTGAGCGCGATGGTGACCTTCGCACAGGCGCAGGAGCGCGCCGAACTCTGGATCAACGGTGAGCTGCCCGCGTACCAGCAGCGCGAGGTGCGGGTGCGGGAGTTCGACCTGGGCTTCGTCGCCTGGGCCGAGGACCGCCCGGACGGGGCGGTCTCGGGCGCGCCCGTGGACGGCGCCCGGCTGGTGATCGCGCGGGACAGCGGCGAGACGACGCTGTGGCCCGGGCTGCCGGTGGGTGAGGTGATCCGCCGGTACGAGGAGGAGTACGGGACCAACGACGACCGCGCCCAGGAGACCTCCGGGCGTCAGCAGCGCATCGACCTCAACGTGACGTCCTTCCTGCTGACTCCGCCGGAGTGGCTGCAGGAGGCGGCGGACGCGATGAGCGGCGGCGCGGATGTGCCTGCGGCTGCGTCTGGTTCGCCGTCGACGCCCGCGTCGGAGCCGGTGGACGACTGGCCGTCGTCGGGTGGCGCGGCGTCGCCACGCACGGACGCGCCCGCGTCCGGGTCGGCTGACGAGGGTTGGCGTAACGGTCCGCCTACGCCGCCGCCGGGTCGCGGCGAGCCGCGCGACGCGGCGCCCGCGCCGGAGCCGGTGGACGATTGGCCGTCGCCGCGCAGGGACGCGCCTGCATCCGCGTCGGCGGACGACTGGCCTTCTGGCGGTGTGCCGTCGCCCCGTGGCGACGGGCCCGCGTCCGGGTCGCCGTCGACGCCCGCGTCTGCGCCCGGGTCGGCTGACGAGGGTTGGCGTGGCGGTCCGTCTGCCCCGCCGCCGGGTCGCGGCGAGCCGCGCGATGCGGTGTCCGCGTCGGAGCCGGTCGATGATTGGCCGTCGCCGGGTGGTGCGGCGTCGCCGCGCACGGACGCGCCCCTGTCCGGTTCGGCTGGCGGCGTGTCCGCGTCGGGGCCGGTGGATGACTGGCCGTCGTCGGGTGGCGGCGAGTCGCCGCGTACGGATGCGTCTGGGCCACGCGATGCGGCGTCCGCGTCGGAGCGGGTGGATGACTGGCCGTCGCCGCGCGCCGATGCGCCCGGTCCCGGGCCCATGCCCGCGTCCGCGTCTGGGTCGGCTGGTGAGGGCTGGCCTGGCGGTTCGTCTACGCCGCCGCCGGGTCGTGGCGAGCCGCGCGATGCGGCGCCCGCGCCGGAGCCGGTCGATGACTGGCCGTCGCCGCGTAGCGATGCGCCTGCTGCCGCGCCGGTGGATGACTGGCCTTCCGGCGGCGTGCCGTCGCCGCGCAACGATGCGCCCGCGTCCGGTTCGGCTGCTGACGGCTGGCGTAACGGTCCGCCTACGCCGCCGCGCGCTGGCGCGCCCGTGCCGCCCGCGCCGGTGGTGCCGCCGAGGCGGGACGGTGACGACGACTGGCCCACCGACGGGGTGGCGCGGCCGCGCGTGGACCCGCCCGCTCCGGCGCCCGGCGCCGGTGGCCCGTGGGCACCGCCGCCCGCTTCCGGATCCGCTTCCAGTTCCGGTTCCGGCGAGACGCCGACGGGTCCCGGTGCGCCGTGGGCCGACGCCAACTCCGCGAGCGACGACGGCGATCGTTCGGTCGCCCCGCCCGCCACGGTGTTCGCCCCGCCGCTCGCGGGCTCGGACGACGAGGACACCCCGCCTCCGGGGGTGCGGCCCGATGCCAAGACCGAACTGATGTCGGCGGGCAGCGCGCTGCCGCCCACCGCGGTCTCGCCGCCCTTCGACTTCCCGGCGACGCCGGGCGGTTCCGATACGTCATCCGGCGCGGCCGACATCGCGAACGCCGCCACCCACAAGGCGGGCAAGCCGGGCAGCCCGGCGACCCCGCCGCCGAGCCCGTCCGGCCCCGGCGCCCCGGGCGCTCCGGCCGGGGGGTACGTACCGACGCAGATGGTCTCGCAGCTGGACGACAGCGTGGGCAGCGGCATCCCGGGTGGGAAGAGCGGTCCGCAGCCCCCGCCTCCGCCTCCCGCCCCCGGTACGCCCGGCGGTGGAGTGCACGCGGCGGCGACGATGCTGTCCGGTGGTCCGGGTGCACCCGGTACCCCCGGCGCACCCGGTACCCCCGGGCAGACGCCGCCCGGTGGCCAGACGCCGCCTCCGCCTTCCGCTCCCGGCACCCCCGGCGGTGGGGTGCACGCGGCCGCGACGATGCTGTCGGGCGGCCCGAACACGCCCCCGCCCGGCCCCGGCGCGCCCGGCTTTCCGCCGCCGCCCGGTCCGCCCGGTCCGCCCGGCCCCCCTGGCCCGCCCGGTGCTCCGGGTACTCCCGGGCAGGCTGGGCCATCCGGCCCGCACCCGCCCGGCCCTCCCGGTGTCCCCGGTGCGGGTGGTCCGCACACCCCGCCGCCACCGCCCCCACCGCCGGGCGCTCCCGGCGGTGGCGTCCACGCGGCCGCGACGATGCTGGCGGGCGGCGCGGGCGGCGCGGGCGGCCAGACCCCGCCGCCCCCCGGCGCGCCCGGAGTCCCCAACATGCCGCCGCCCGCCGGTCCGCCGGTGCCCGGGATCACCCCGCCGCACGGGGTGGCGCAGCCCGGGACGCCGCCGCCCGGCATGCCGCCCGGCCCCGGCCCGGGCCCCGGCCCCGCCCCCGCCCCCGCCCCCGGTGGCGGGTACGCGTATCCGCCGCCGCCCGCCGGGATGCCGACGGTCGGGCCCGGCTACATGGCCGTACTCCGCTACCGTGCGCAGGACGGCTCCGAGCAGCAGCTGATCCGCCGTTCGGCGCCGGGCACCCCGCACCCGGAGTGGCAGATCCTGCATGAGCTGCGCGCGATGAACGTGCCGCCGCAGCAGGTGCTGGAGCTGCACACCGAGCTGGAGTCGTGCGATCTGCCGGGCGGTTACTGCGCGCGGATGATCCGCGAGTCGTGGCCGCAGGTACGGATCAGCCACACGGCGCCGTACGGGCGGGACCACGCGACCCGGCAGCAGGGCGTACGCCATCTGATCGAGCACCAGGGCGAACTGCACCAGGTGGCCGACGGCCCGGCGCGCCCGGCGCCCAACCGGGTGCCGCTGCCGCACCCCAGCCAGGTGCAGCCGATCCCGCCGGTGCCGCCGGAGGGGCTGGCGCACGAGCTGGGCCAGGCGTTCGGGCCGCAGGCCATCGTCCGGTTCGACCAGCGCGCGGTGTCGCGGCAGGGCGTACCGGAGGTGGTGGCGCAGACCCTCGTATGGGCGGGGCTCCCCGCGGACTTCGGCCCGTTCTTCTGGGCTCAGGCGCAGCAGGGCCGCCCGGTGCCGACGCTCGCCGAACTGGCGGCGGAGCGCGGCGTACAGCCCGCGGCCGACGCGGGGTCGTACCTGGTCATGGGCAACGACTTCGGCCGCCAGCTGTGCGTGCAGTACGGCACGGCGCACATCGTGGCCGTGCCGCTGGAGGCGGCGCCGCAGCCGGTGCCCGCGCAGTTCGTCAACACCGGTCTGCCGGAGTTCGTGCGCTGCATGGGGCTGCTGGGCCGGATGTGGCGGCTGCGGTACGGGCTGACGCCGGACCAGGCGGGCCGCTGGACGGTCGACTTCCAGGCGCAGCTCGCCGCGCTGGACCCGGCGGCGCTGTCCGCGCCGGACAACTGGTGGGCGGTGCTGCTGGAGCAGATGTGGGACGGCCTGCTCTGAACCCAGCCCGCATGAATCCCGCCGGAGCGCGCTGAGCGCGTGCCCCATCGAGGCGCCCGACCCCCGTGACGGGGGCGGGCGCCTTGTCGTTGTGGTACCCGGGCGGGCCCCGGCCGGGGAGATGGGCGGAGTGTCGCGTTATGGGCGATAAGACACCATCCATCAAGATGTGCGCCGGAGCGCGTTGCCTACCGGACAAAGGGGTTCCAAGGATGGGCGCATCGGTGTCACGTCATGGCTTCACCATCGGCGGACGGGGCCGCGGCTACCGCCCCGCGCAGGTCGACCGCTATGTGGCGGAGCTGTCCGAGGCGCGGGACGCGGCGTGGGAGCGCGCCGCGCGCCTCACCGTTCTCGCCAACGAGCTGGCCGCCGACGCCGAACGGCTGCGCGAGGTGATCGCCCAGTTGGCCCCGCAGACGTACGAATCGCTGGGTGACCGCGCGCAGCTGATCCTGATGGCGGCCGAGGAGGAAGTCGGCTGCCTGCGGGCCGCGGCCGAGGCGGCGGCGCAGGAGGAGTGGGAGGCCGCGCAGGGCGCCGCCCGGCTCGTCCGGGACGCCGCCCGCGACGAGGGCGAACGGGTGCGGGAGGCCGCCGAGGCGTCGGCGCGCAGCACCCTGGAGGCGGCCCAGTCGCAGGTGGAGGAGTTGCGCGCGGCCTCGCGCCGGGACGTCAAGGAGTGGCGCGGCGAGGCCCTGGCCGCGCTGAAGGACATGCGCGGGCGCACCGCCGCGCTCCTCGCCGAGCAGGAGCGCGAGCAGGCGGACCGGTGGGAGGCGGCCGGGCATGAGCTGGTCGAGCGCGACGCGGCGATGACCGCGCGGCTGGTCCAGATGGAGGAACACGCCCAGGCGAGGCTGGCGGACGCCAAGCGGGAGTACGCGATGGCGGATCAGGCGGCGCGGCTGCGGCAGGAGGACGCCCAGGCGCAGTCGGCGGAGATCATCGCGCAGGCCCGGGCCCGGGAGGAGCGGCTGGCCCGGGAGACGGAGCGGACGCTGCGCGAACACGTGGAGCGCCGCGAGGAGCTGAAGGCGCACCTGGAGCACGTACGCGGCAGCCTGGCGGCCCTGACCGGCAAGCCGGTCGTGGAGGACGCGGCTCCGCACCCCGAGAACTGATCCCTGCCGCGCAGCGGGTTCAGTTCTCCCGGGCGGGGTTCGCCGTCAGCTGGTCGGCGGCGGACCCCGCTTCCGTATGGACGTCATGCTCCGCTTCCGTTCCGCTTCCCGCCTCGGCGCGGACCGGGAAGCGGCGCGGGGCGAGGAACAGCAGCACCAGGAGGGCGAGCACCGCGGCCCCGGCGGCGCCCAGGTAGACGCGGTCGACGGCGGTGTCCACGGCGCGCCGCAGATAGTCGGCGGCCTCGGCGGTGAGCGCGCCGGGGCTGTCGAGGGCGTGGGAGACCGAGTCGAGGTCACCGGGGAGGCCGTCGCGGATGCCGGACGGGGCGGCGGCGAGCCGGGTGGCGAGGGTCGCGTTGGCGACGGCGCCGAACAGGGCCGCGCCGATGGACTGGCCGACCTGGCGGCAGAAGAGGATCGAGGCGGTCGCGGTGCCGCGCTCGTCCCAGTCGACGGACGACTGCACGCCGATGATCAGCGGAAGCTGGAAGAGCCCGAGGGCGGCGCCCAGCAGCAGCATGATCAGCGCGGGTTGCCAGGCGGCGCCGGGGTAGGGGAGGAGGAGGAAGGCGGCCAGGATGAGCGCGGCGGCGCCGATGCCGATGATGGAGCAGTTCCGGAAGCCGACGCGGTTGTAGACGCGGCTGCTGAGCGCGGCCGAGATGGGCCAGCTCAGGGTCATCACGGACAGCACGAACCCGGCGGGTATCGGCCCGAGGCCCAGCACCGACTGGGCGTAGGTGGGCAGGAAGACGGTCGGGGCGATCATGAGGAGGCCGAGCGCGCCGAGCGCGAGGTTGACCGCCGAGATGGTCCGCCGCCGCCACACCCACCCCGGGATGATGGGCTCGGCCGCGCGCCGTTCGATCCATACGGTCAGGGCCGCGCACGCGGCGCTCGCCGCGAACAGCGCGAGGGAGGGCCCGGAGAGCCACGCCCAGGCCACGCCGCCCTGGACGAGCGCGGTCAGCAGCAGCCCGCCGCAGCCGAAGATGGCCAGGGCGCCCGCCCAGTCGATACGCGGCCTGGTCGCCCGGGGCCGTACCGGTTCGTGCAGGTGACGCACGATGAGGAGGAGGGCGAGCGCCCCGATCGGCAGGTTGATGAGGAAGATCCAGCGCCAGTCGGCGTATCCGGCGAGCACACCGCCGAGAGCCGGGCCCGTCACCGCGGACAGCGCCCAAACGGAGGACAGCCGGGCCTGGATCTTGGGGCGTTCCTTGAGCGGATACAGGTCGGCGGCGACCACCTGGATGGTGCCCTGGAGCGCCCCGCCGCCCAGCCCCTGGACGACGCGGAAGGCGATGAGGGAGGCCATGTCCCAGGCCCCGGCGCACAGCAGCGATCCGATGAGGAAGACGATGGTGCCCGCCACCAGGATGGGCTTGCGGCCGAAGGTGTCGGAGAGCTTCCCGTACACCGGCAGGGTCACGGTGACGGCGAGCAGATAGCCGGAGAACAGCCAGGAGAAGACCGAGAAGCCGCCGAGATCGCCGACGATCTGCGGAACGGCCGTCGAGATGATGGTGGAGTCGAGCGCGGTCAGCGCCATGCCCAGCATCAGCGCGGCGACGACGGGGCGGCGGCCGCGGGGCGGGGGGATCTCCCGGGGAGTCTCCCGGGAGTTGTCCCGGGGAGGGGAGTCCTCGGGCCCGGGGGATATGGAGGAGTCCGCGTCAGGCCCTTCTGCGGTGCCGCCCACCGTGACGCACTCCCTCCGCCGGTCGCCCGCGCCGACTCTGGTGTCCAGTTCTTGTACGACCCACCATTCCATGCGGCCTCGGGGCAGGGGAAGAACGCATCAGGGCTGTTGAGGCGCCGGACCCGAGCCTTCCGCTACGTCCGGGTTCAGGGTCGGCCCCGAGACGCGCTCCACCCCAGGGCCTACTCCCCTAGGGGATGGGCTGCCTTTCCTCCTACCCAGGGTTCGTCCCGGGGAAGGACGAGCCGGGGCGTACCGCTCCTTACTGTTGTTACCGCCGGTCGGATACGTACGATCATCTCGGATCCGACATAGACGAAAAAAGGAGCAAACCGTGACAACGGCCGTATCGATTCCCAAGACCGGGGGCAGCGGAGGACATACGGCCGTCGCCGCCCGGGCACGCCAGGTGGTCAAGGCCTACGGCTCCGGCGAGACCCGCGTGGTCGCGCTGGACCACGTCGACGTGGACATCGCCCGCAGCCAGTTCACCGCGATCATGGGCCCGTCCGGCTCCGGCAAGTCGACGCTGATGCACTGCCTCGCGGGTCTGGACACCGTGTCCTCGGGGCAGATCTTCATCGACGAAACCGAGATCACCGGGCTCAAGGACAAGAAGCTGACGCAGCTGCGCCGGGACCGGATCGGCTTCATCTTCCAGGCGTTCAACCTGCTGCCGACGCTCAACGCGATCGAGAACATCACGCTCCCGATGGACATCGCGGGCCGCAAGCCCGACCGGGGCTGGCTGGACCGGGTGGTGCAGACCGTGGGCCTGAGCGACCGGCTGAGGCACCGTCCGAACCAGCTGTCCGGCGGTCAGCAGCAGCGCGTCGCGGTGGCCCGCGCCCTGGCCGCCCGCCCCGAGATCATCTTCGGTGACGAGCCGACCGGGAACCTGGACTCCCGGGCCGGTGCCGAGGTGCTGGGCTTCCTCAAGCGGTCCGTGGACGAGCTGGGCCAGACGATCGTGATGGTCACCCACGATCCCGTAGCGGCCTCGTACGCCGACCGGGTGCTGTACCTGGCCGACGGCCGGATCGTGGACGAGATGCACCACCCCACCGCGGAGCTGGTCCTTGAGCGCATGAAGAGCTTCGACGCGCGCGGACGGGTGTCATGACCGTTCTCAAGACCTCCCTGCGCAACTTCGTCGCCCACAAGGGACGGATGGCGCTGTCCGCGATCGCCGTCCTGCTGTCCGTGGCGTTCGTCTGCGGCACGCTCGTCTTCACCGACACCACCAACGCCACGTTCGACAAGCTCTTCGCGAGCACCGCGTCCGACGTCACGGTCAGCCCGAAGGGCGCCAGCGACAACGACACCCGGCAGGGCCGCATCCGTACCCTGCCCGGGGCGGACCTGGCGAAGCTGAAGCAGGTCGACGGCGTCAAGTCGGTGACCGGCGACGTCACCAGCGAGTCGGTCACCGTCACCGGCCCGAACGGCAAGAACATCGGCCCGAGTTCCGGCGCCCCGACCATCGGCACCAACTGGGACACCACCGAGCACCGTTCGGTGAAGATCACCTCCGGTCACGCGCCGCGCGGCCCCACCGAGGTGATGGTCGACGCCGACACCGCCAAGAACAAGAAGCTCAAGCTCGGCGACGAGCTGCGGACCATCGCCATCCCCGGCGAGTTCCGCGCGAAGATCGTCGGCATCGCCACGTTCCAGGTGACCAACCCCGGCGCCACCATCGTCTACCTGGACACCGCCACCGCGCAGCGCCAGCTGCTCGGCGCGCCCGGCGCGTACTCCAGCTACGCGATCACCGCCAAGACCGGAGTCAGCAACGACCAGCTCAAGAAGGCCGTCGTCGCGGACCTCGGCGCCGGTCACAAGGTGCAGACGAAGGCCGAGGCCAGCAAGGAAGCCGAGAGCGACATCGGCTCGTTCCTGGACGTCATGAAGTACGCGATGCTCGGCTTCGCCGGGATCGCCGTCCTGGTCGGCATCTTCCTCATCGTCAACACCTTCTCCATGCTGGTCGCCCAGCGCACCCGCGAGATCGGCCTGATGCGCGCCATCGGGTCGAGCCGCAAGCAGATCAACCGGTCGGTGCTGATCGAGGCGCTGCTGCTCGGCGTCGTCGGCTCGATCCTCGGCGTCCTCGGCGGCGTCGGGCTCGCGATCGGCCTGATCAAGATCATGGGCAGCGCGGGTCTGCATCTGAGCACCGACCAGCTGACGGTGAAGCCCACCACGCCCATCATCGGCCTCAGCATCGGCATCGTCGTCACCGTCATCGCCGCGTACATCCCCGCCCGCCGGGCCGGGAAGATCTCCCCGATGGCGGCCCTGCGCGACGCGGGCACCCCGGCCGACGTCCGGGCCGGACGGATCCGGGGCGCGATCGGCACCCTGCTCACCGCGGGCGGCGCGGCGGCCCTGGTCCTCGCGGGCACCGCGGACAAGGCGGTCGACGGCTCGCTGTTCCTGGGCCTCGGCGTGGTGCTGACCCTCATCGGCTTCATCGTCATCGGCCCGCTGCTGGCCGGTCTGGTGGTCCGGGCCCTGGCCACCGTCGTCCTGCGGATCTTCGGCCCGGTCGGACGGCTGGCCGAGCGCAACGCGCTGCGCAACCCGCGCCGCACCGGCGCCACCGGCGCTGCCCTGATGATCGGCCTCGCGCTGGTCGCCTGCCTGTCGGTCGTGGGCTCCTCGATGGTCGCCTCGGCCACCGACGAGCTGGACAAGTCGGTGGGCGCGGACTTCATCGTCCAGTCCATGACGGGCCAGCCGATCACCAAGGGGATCGAGCAGGCGGTGCACGGCGTGCCGGGCCTCAAGCACGTCAGCGACGCCAAGCAGATCGCGGACGCCAAGATCACCCTGCCGGACGGCAAGGAGGTCACCAAGGACCTGACCGCCGCCGACCCGACGTACGCCGACGACGTGCGCACCCCGGTCGTCGCGGGCACCCTGGCCGACGCGTACGGCAAGAACGCCATCTCGGTTCCCGAGAGCTTCGCCAAGGACCACAAGGTGAAGCAGGGCGACACCCTGACCGTCGACTTCAAGGACGTCGAGCCCGCCAAGCCCGCCAAGCTCACCATCGCGGCGATCACCTCGGACGACGTCAGCCTCGACAAGGGCGCGCTGTACACCAGCATCGCCACCGTCGAGCGCTATGTCCCCGCCAAGCTGATCCCGGCGGACGCCATCATGCTGGCGCAGGCCAAGGACGGCCAGGAGGACGCGGCGTACGCGTCCCTCAAGTCGAAGCTCCAGCCGTACCCGTCGGTCCAGGTGAAGGACCAGACCGACTACAAGGAGGAGATCAAGGACCAGGTCGGTCAGCTGCTCAACCTGGTCTACGGACTGCTGGCGCTCGCGATCATCGTCGCCATCCTGGGCGTGGTGAACACCCTCGCCCTGTCGGTCGTCGAACGGACCCGGGAAATCGGCCTGATGCGCGCCATCGGCCTCTCCCGGCGCCAGATGCGGCGCATGATCCGGCTGGAGTCCGTCGTCATCGCCCTGTTCGGCGCGCTGCTGGGCCTCGGGCTCGGCATGGGCTGGGGTGCGACGGCGCAGAAGCTGCTCGCGCTGGAGGGTCTGAAGGTCCTGGAGATCCCCTGGCCGACCATCATCACGGTCTTCATCGGCTCGGCCGTGGTGGGCCTGATCGCGGCCCTGATCCCGGCGTTCCGGGCGGCGCGGATGAACATTCTGAACGCCATCGCCACGGACTGAGTCCGGGGACGGGGTTTTCGGGACGGCTGCCCCTTCTTTGGGGGGAGGGGCAGCCTTATACGGGGACGGGCTTGGCCCGGTGCGCGACGGGGGTGCGCACCGGACCGGGCCCGTTCGTGCGCGTGCCGCGCGAGCGTCACGGGGGCGCGGGCGCGCGCCCCCGCCCGGCGGAAGCGGCGCACCCGGCGGAGGTTCCGCATCCGGCGGGGGTGCCGCCGCTTGCGGCGTGGCGGCCGCTGCGCCGGACGGCCGGTTTCGGCGGCGGCGATCCGCGCCGTTCCCTCGCCCGGGCAGCCGTAACCCGACTCACGCCGCCGTGAGGGCGCCCCCTTCGCGGAGCCGAGGCACCACATGGTTACGGATGGCCGACGCGAGCCGGACGTCGCTCTCGTCGCCCGATATCCAGCGCATATGCGCCAGTTCGGCCGCCGGGTGCGGCTCCCCGTCGATCCGCGCCTCGAACACCGTCAGCCGCATCGGCACCCGCTCCAGGACGGCCACCCCCTCGACCTCGGCCAGCAGCCGGGGCTCCAGCGGGACCACGCCCAGCTCCTCGTCCAGCTCCCGGGCCAGGGTCTCCAGCGGGCTCTCGCCCGGGTCGGGCTTGCCGCCGGGCAGATAGAAGATCTCGGGCGCCGCCTTCTTGCTCACCACCAGCAGCCGTCCCTGCTGCACGATCGCGGCCGCCACCACGGCCATGGACCCTTCGTCCTCGTATCCCATGCGGGCGATTCTGGCAGCGTTGACTTGGAGTGCTCTCCAACTCCTAGCGTGATCGTCACGACCACGAAGGAGGCACCGATGTCCGAACTGCCCACCCGCCACCTGGGCCAACTCACCGTCGCCGCACAGGGCCTGGGGCTCATGGGGATGAGCCACGGCTACGGCGAGTCGGACGACGCCCAGTCGATCGCGACCATCCACCGCGCCCTCGACCTCGGCGTCACCCTGCTGGACACCGCCGACTTCTACGGCTTCGGCCACAACGAGGAACTGCTCGGCCGGGCCCTGGCCGGGCCGCGCCGCGAGCAGGCGGTCGTGGCCACCAAGTTCGGCTTCGCCAACCGGCTGGGCGAGCCCACCGTGATCCGGGGCGACGCCGCGTACGTCCGCCAGGCCTGCGACGCGTCGCTGCGCCGCCTCGGCCTCGACCACATCGACCTCTACTACCAGCACCGCGTCGACCCCGACGTCCCGATCGAGGAGACCGTCGGCGCGATGGCCGAGCTGGTCCAGGCGGGCAAGGTGCGCCACCTCGGGCTGTCCGAGGCGAGCGCGGCCACGATCCGCCGAGCCCACGCGGTGCATCCCATCGCGGCGCTGCAGAGCGAATGGTCGCTGTGGACCCGTGACCTGGAGCGGGAGACCGCCCCGGTCTGCCGCGAACTCGGCATCGGCCTCGTCCCGTTCTCCCCGCTCGGCCGCGGCTTCCTGACCGGCCGCTACACCTCGGTCGAGGGCCTGCCGGAGACGGACATGCGCCGCACCCAGCCCCGGTTCGCGGACGGCAACCTCGAACAGAACCTGGCCATCGTCGACAAGCTCAACGAACTGGCAACGGAGAAGGGCGTCACCGCCGGTCAGCTCGCCCTCGCGTGGGTGCAGCACCGGGGCGACGACGTGGTGCCGATCCCGGGCACCCGCCGCGAGAAGTACCTGGAGGAGAACCTGGCGGCGGTGGCTATCGAGCTGTCGGTGGAGGAGTTGGCCGCGATCGACGCGGCGGCCCCGGCCGACCAGGTGGCCGGAACCCGCTACGACGAGAAGAGCCTGGCCTTCGTCAACCGCTGACCATCCCGCCGATCACCGCGCCCAGCGCATCCTGCGCCCCGTCCAGCATGCACTATGCGCAGCGCGGTGATCAGTCGCTCCCGGTCGACGAGCGCCCGTAACTCACCGACCGGCCCGCCTTTGGGCTCGGCTCAACGGGTCGTACGCAGCCCCTCGGCGATGCCGAGGCGGACCCAGTCCGCGTACGGTCCTGCCGGTACGTCGTCGATGTGCGCGGCGGCGCGTACGAAGTGCTCGCGCGCCCGGTCCACTTCTCCCAGCGCCCGGTACGCCGAGCCCATGTTCACGTGGAGCGAGGCGTAGAAGCCGCGGACCCGGTCGTCGCCGACCGCGTCCGCGCGGTCCAGGCACTCCTGGTTCCAGCGCAGCGTCTCCTCGGGGGTGGGCTGGTGCCGGGCCAGGTAGTGCGCGGCGACGCAGTGTTCGTAGTCGTCGGCGGCGACGTCCCACGCCTCCCGGAAGCGAGCGCGCGCGTCATCGGCCCGCCCTTCGCCCTCGGCGGCCATGCCCTGCGCGCACAGCCGGACGACTTGGTTGTCGGGGTCCATCGATGCCTCCTTCACGGCGTCCGGATGGGCATGACCAGGGTGGTAAAACTCCCCTGATCGGCGGAGCGGACGACAACGGGCGCACGGTCCGAGGCGACCTCCAGCAACACATCGGGCCCGACGCCCGCCTCCAGCGCGGCCAGCAGAACGGCCGGATCGAAGGCGATGCGCAGCGGCGGCCCGGTGCAGAGGGCCGGGAGCGTGCGGCCGCCTGCGACGGCGGGCAGCGGATTGCCGCCGTCGTCGGCGCCGTCGCGCGAGGCGGCGCCCCGTACGGCGGCGTCCCGTGCGGCGCTGCCCCGCGTGGCGGTGTCGTCTGCGGCGGTGCCCTGTGCGGTGGTGTCCTGTGCGGTGGAGCCGTGTGCGGCGGCGTCCCCTGTGGTGGTGAACCGTGCGGCGTTGCCCTCTGCGGCGGTGCCCAGCGCGGTGGCGCCTCGTGCGGCGGTCCCCCCGGCAGCAGCGCTGCCCGCTGCGCTCAGCCGGGCGTCGTCCGGGACGGCGGGCAGCATAGGTCCGCCCTCCACCGTCAGCACGCCATCTCCCGTCCGCAGCACGACCGGTCCGTCGCCGACCCCGTCCGCCACCGCCGCGCACAGTGCCGCCCGGTCGGCGATGACCCGGTGCCGGGCTGCGCCGAGCCCGTCCAGGACCAGGCGGTACGCGGGGAACGCCTCGTCCGCGACGGGCAGCACCCGCCCCTCGCCCCCACCTCGTATGCGTACCACCGCCCCCTCCACCTCGATCGCGACCTCCGCCAGCCCCCGGGCCCAGCCCGCGACCTCCCGTAGCTCCTCGATGCCGACCGGCAACCCGCACGGCTCGCCGCTGATCGCGAGCGGTCGCAGTGCGCGTACGGAGAGCCGGTAGCGGTCGGTGGCCACGAGCCGCAGTTCCTGGTCGGCGAGTTCGAGCAGTACGTGGCCCAGCACCGGGAACTCCTCCCGTACCGCGCCCTCCGCGACCGCCGAGCCGACCTGCCGCACCGCCCCCGCCAGCTCGGCGCCGCCGACCCGGACCTGCCCGCGCCGTGCCCCGCCCGGCAACTCCCGCAGCACGTCCTCGATCGCCGCCCGGGCGGCCGTCGCGGACTCCCGGGTCCGCCGCAGGTGGTCCCGCAGCACCTCGCGGGCCTCCTCGGGCGGGCCGTCCAGCACGGCCGTCGCCTCGACCAGCGGCAGCCCGGCGTCCCGCAGCCGCCGGAGCAGGGTGGCGCGGGGTGCCTGCTCCGGGGCGTAGTACCGGTATCCGGTGGCCGCGTCCACCCGGGCGGGCCGCAGCACGGCGCAGTCGTCGTAGAACCGCAGCGCGCTCGGCGCCAGCCCGACCCGGCGGGCGAAGATGCCGATGCCCATCAGGGGCTCGTCGTCGTCCATGGCCGCCATGCTGGGCCTTCAAGCGGCTCGAAGGTCAATCGGCGCGGACCGATGAGTTCCGCGCCGCGCCCCGGTCATAACGGCATAACCCATCACCACCAGGGAGGCCACCATGACCGCTACCGACGCGAAGGGCACCCGGCTCACGGAGATCGGCCGGGTCGCCGTCACCGTCGCCGACCAGGACCGGGCGCTCGACTTCTACGTCAACACCCTCGGCTTCGAGAAGCGCGCCGACATCCCCTACGGCGACAGCTACCGCTGGATCGAGGTGGCCCCGACGGGCGCCCCGACCGGCATCGCGCTCGTCCTCCCGCGAGAGGGCCAGCAGGCGTCGGCGTACGAGACCGGCCTGATCCTCACCTCGGAGGACATCGACGCCGACCACGCGGCCCTGCGCGCCCGCGGCGTCGACACCGACCCGGAGGTCCAGCGCTGGGGCGCCCCGGTCCCGCCGATGTTCAGCTTCCGCGACGCGGACGGCAACGCGCTGTTGGTTTTTGTTAAAGTTTGATCCCTAGCCGGAGGTTTTAGGTAGTGTATATGT
>NZ_JBHWJI010000092.1:0-24176 GCF_042731515.1 Streptomyces sp. NPDC059850 | reverse complement strand
GGCCGGATCAGCGAGCGGCGGCTGGTGCGGTACATCGCAAGCCGCGTGAGGAGAGCGCAGCGGCGCTGCGTGCGACGAGCGCGGCGCCGCGAGGTGCCGTGCCAGGCGTCGGGAGCCCGGCATGACCGGCAAGACACCCCCTAAGGAGCAACCTGTGATCATCACCCGAGTCGAGACCTTCGCCGTCCCGCCGCGCTGGCTGCTGTGCCGCGTGGAGACCGACGAGGGCGTCGTCGGCTGGGGCGAGCCCGTGGTCGAGGGCCGCGCCGCCACCGTCCGTACCGCCGTCCACGAGCTGTCCGAACTCCTCGTCGGCAAGGACCCGGCCCGGATCGAGGACCACTGGCAGCTCATGACCAAGGGCTCGTTCTACCGGGGCGGCCCGGTGCTCTCCAGCGCCGTCGCCGGGCTCGACCAGGCGCTGTGGGACATCGCGGGCAAGACCCTCGGGGTGCCCGTCCACGTTCTGCTCGGCGGTCCGGTACGGGACCGGGTCCGCGCCTACAGCTGGGTCGGCGGCGACGAGCCGAGCGCGATCGGCGAGGCGGTCGCCGCCCAGGTCGAGGCGGGCTTCACCGCGGTCAAGATGAACGCCTCCGGGCGGATGAACCGGTTGTCCACCGTCTCCGACATCGACGCCGTCGTGGCCCGCGCCGCCGCCGCGCGCGAGGCCTTGGGGCCGGACCGGGACTTCGCGGTCGACTTCCACGGCCGCTTCACCGTCGCGGGCGCCCGCAAGATGCTGCCCCATCTGGCCCCGTACAACCCGCTGTTCGCCGAGGAACCGGTCCTTCCCGAGTACACCCATCTGCTCGGCGACCTCGTCGCCTCCTCGCCCGTCCCCATCGCCACCGGGGAACGGCTCTACTCGCGCACCGACGCGCTGCCCGCGCTGCAGGCCGGGGTCGCGGTGCTGCAGCCCGACCTCTCGCACGCCGGGGGCATCTCCGAGGTGCGGCGCATCGCCTCGCTCGCCGAGGTGTTCGACGTGCCCGTAGCCCCGCACTGCCCGCTCGGCCCGGTCTCGCTCGCCGCGAGCCTCCAGATCGCCTTCGCGACCCCCAACTTCCTGATCCAGGAACAGAGCATCGGCATCCACTACAACGACGGCGCCGAAGTCCTCGACTACGTGGTCGACCCCGAGGTGTTCCGCTTCCACGACGGCCACATCAACCGGCCGACCGCCCCCGGCCTCGGCATCGAGGTCGACGAGCGGGCGGTGCGCGCCGCCGACGGAACCGCCCCCGACTGGCGCGGCCCGATCTGGCGCCACCCGGACGGCTCGTTCGCCGAGTGGTGACGGACTGTATCCGGGGGTGCGCTCAGCCGCGCAGCACCGCGTTGCACTCCCGCTGCAGCGCGATGTCCTGCCACATCGGGTGCTGTGGCGCGGCGTTGGAGCACACCACCGCGCCCCACGCCCCGACCCGCGCCGCCTCGGCCACCGCGCGCCGGCAGAACGCGGCCCCCACCGGGCCCTCCTCGAACGTGCCGTGCAGCGGTGTGTAGCCGATCCAGCCCTCGCCGAACACCAGCGGCACACCCGTCTCCGCCGCCCAGTCCGCGGCGGCGTCGATCCAGGTGACGAGCTTCTGCTCCATGGCCAGCCGGTGCGTCGCGTAGCGCTCGTACAGCCACGCGTCCCACTTGACCGGATCGCACCAGTCGTGGACGTAGATCTCCCGTGGCCCGACCGTGGTGGCCGCCAGCCGCCACCGGTCGCGCTCCGGCGGCACCCAGTCCGCCAGATCGGGCGCGCCCGGGCGCAGCAGCTCCCGGCGGGCGCGTGGCTGGGGGAAGGGCCGGGCGCGGTCGCGGATCGCGAAGGTGTCGATCAGCTCGCCGAGCACCCCGTAGACATACGGATGGAACACGGCGACGTCGATGTCGCGGGGCACTCCGCGCAGCGAACCGACCGGCACCATCGCGTAGTTGACGGTCACCGGACGGTTCGGGTGGCGCTCCCGGAACCGGGCGAGGCCGCGCTCCAGCCGGGGGCGCAGCGCGACGACCCGGTCCTCGCCGCGCAGACCGTCGGTGAGCCGGGTGCCCTGCACCTCGTTGTGCAGCTCGGTGAAGGCGATCCGGTCGTCGAGACCGTGGACGACGAGGAAGTCGATCAGGTCGGCCAGGGCGTCAGCGAGCGCCTCGGCGCGCCGCTCGGGGTCGACCGCCATCAGGGCGTCGAACCAGGCGCGGTCCTCGGCGAACGACGGGCTCTGCTGGTACTCCCAGCTGGAGAGGATGACGTAGCAGTCGTGCCGCAGGGCCGCCTCGAACAGCGCCCGCAGCTGGGCGCGTCCGTCGATCTCGGCGACCGCGCCCACGTCGTACCAGCGCATCCGCTGCCCGTAGTCGCCGCCCAGCGGGCGCAGCCGCATCGTGCCGGTGTCGAGCCCGGAACCGAAGAGCAGAAACGGCATCGCGCAGATCCGCACCGTGTTGTAGCCGCGGGCGACGGCGTCCTCGAAGGCCCGGTCCAGATCGGCGAAGGGCTCGCCCGGGCCGGTACGGGTGTACCAGCTGAAGTCCCACAGCGAGATGGTCAGGGTGGCCGGGAGATGGGCGTGCGGCGACTGCGTCACTGGGGGCTCCCCGCGGTCGGCGTGCTCGTCGGTGAGGTCGGTTCATCGTCCGGGCGGGCCTGGGGGGTGTCAAGATGTATTCATAAATAATGCCCAGCCCCGATGACCATCCCGATGACCCATCCCCGAGGAGAACCCCATGGCGTCCTATTCCGGCCGCGGTGTGCACGGTCAGGTGGTCCAGCGGCTGGGCGCCCGCATCGTCGGCGGCCACTGGGCCGAGGGCGACGTCCTGGATGTACGGGCCCTCGGCGACGAGTTGGACGTCAGCCTCACCGTGATGCGCGAATCCCTGAAGGTGCTGGCGGGCAAGGGGCTCATCGACGCCCGGCAGAAGCGCGGCACCTTTGTGCGCCCCCGCTCCGCCTGGAACCTCCTGGACGCCGATGTGATCCGCTGGCGCATGGCGGGCGGCGACGGCGAGCGGCTGATGCGCGACCTCACCGACGTACGCTTCGTCGTCGAACCCGCCGCCGCCCACCGCGCCGCGCTGCGCCGCACCGACGCCGACCTGACCGCGCTGGACGCCGCGCTGACCGCGATGGAACACGCCCGGGGCGACCTGGCCGCCGAGGCGGACGCCGACGCCGCCTTCCACCGGGCGCTGCTCGCCGCCACCGGCAACGAACTCCTCGCCCGGTTCGAGCTGATCCTGGAGCCCGGGCTGCGCGAGCGCGACCGGCTGGTCCACGCCCACGGCGACGCCGACGACCCGGTGCCCAGCCACCGCCGGGTGCTGGACGCCGTACGCGACCGGGATGCCCCGCGCGCGGAGCTGGCCATGCTCGGCCTGCTCGCCAAGGCGGCCGAGGACGTCGGCGCGGCCGCGTCCCGGCCCGCCGACGGCTGACCGGGACGCGCGGGGTCTACGAGCGGGACCCGGGAGCGGTCAGCGGCGGTTCCTGCCGGACCACATGGGCTCCACGGCCTTCCACTCCGCCTCCCACTGCTCGTACCGGCGCCGGTCCAGCACCTGCCGGACCCGGGCCCGCCCCGCGAACGCCGCCGCGAGCACCACCGCGGCGGTCAGCGTGCCGGTGAACCAGCCCATCGTCCGCGCGGTCGAGGGGGAGGTGGGCGGCTGGGCCAGCTCCCCGTCCCGGCCCACCCACACCCGTACGTCCGTACCCGCGTCCGCGCCGCCGGGCACCGTGGCCACACCGACATGCCGGGCGCCGTCGCCGCCGGTCCAGCTGACCTTCGCCATCCTCAGCTCGGTGGCCTCCGACTGGCCGGGACCGCCCGGCGGCGACTCGGCGAGCCGCGCGGTGACCTGGTGCCGCTCCGCGGCCTGCGCGTGCACGACGCGCATCTGCGACGCGTACGCGGCGTTCCCCGAGCTGACCGCGGCCATCGGCAGGCCGAGCCCGAGGACCAGCAGGAAGAGCGCGGTGAACCAGGACTGGACCCGGTCGGTCCGCCTGCGCAGCGGGTTGCGCCCCCTGGCCGGCCGGCCCAGCAGAGGCGGTTGGGGTCCGAAAGCGCCCCGCGGTCCGTGGGTGTTCATGGTCTCAAGGCCTCCAGCGAGTGCTGACGTCGTCGCGCGGCGCGCCATGCGCCGGGGGTGCCCCATGGCGCGCCACGCGACGGGCAGTGGGTCAGGTGCGAGGAGCGGGCTGATACGCGCCGGGCACCATCCGGGCGCTGATCGCTGTGCGGTTGTACGCGTTGATGACGACCGCGGCCCAGATCAACGCCGCCACCTGCGGCTCGTCGAAGACCTCGGACGCGGCCCGGTAGACGTCGTCCGGAACGTGGCCGTCCGACACGTCCGTCACCGCCTCGGTCAGGGCGAGCGCGGCCCGCTCGCGCTCGGTGAAGAACGGGGTCTCCCGCCACGCGCTCAGGGCGTAGACGCGCTGCTCGGTCTCGCCCTTGGCCCGGGCGTCCTTGGTGTGCATGTCCAGGCAGAAGGCGCAGCCGTTGAGCTGGGAGGCGCGGATTCTGACCAGTTCGAGCAGCTCGGGCTCGACCTTCGCCTCCTGTGCCGCCGCGACGGCCGCCGCGTGCAGGGCCCCCATCGCGGCGGACACCTCCGGGGCCAGCTTCTTCAGTTCCAGCCGGGCGGTGGCGGCCTGGGGGCCGGGCGCGGTAGCGGTCATCGGTGAACTCCGTTCGTCGGCATGTTCGTCGGCGTGTTCGCAGGCGTGTTCGTCGGCATGAGGACATCGGCACAGCTGTCGAGCCAGCTCTGCCAGGAAGCGGCGCGCAGGGCCGGACCCGCGCGCAGCGGACGGCCGAGCCACGCGGTCACGGGACGGATCCCGTGCAACGCGTTGACCAGCCACACCTCGCGCCCGTCCAACTCGTGGACGGGACACCGGCGGTGTTCGGTACGGACGCCAAGCTCCGCCGCTCGCTCCTGGATCAGGGTCGTGGTGACGCCCGCCAGCAGCGGCAGGTCCGGCGGCGGCAGGCACAGCACATCGTCCTCCCACCACAGGACGTTCGCCGTCGTCCCCTCCAGCACCAGGCCCGAGGGAGTGGTGAGCATCAGTTCCTGCGCGCCGCGCTGGGCGGCCCGGTGGCGCAGATGCGCCAGCAGGGACAGATCCGGCCCCTTGCGGCGCGGATGGACGCGCGGGTCGAACTCCTCGGTCAGACAGACCGCCACATTGGCCGTCCGGGCCGGTGCGGGCCGTATCCGCAGGTAGAGCCGGGCCGGTTCCGGACCGGCCAGCTCCACCCGGGGGAACCAGCGGCCGGTGCGCGGCAGCGCCGCCACCGCGTCCCGCCAGAAGCTCTCGATCCGGGCCGGGGAGTCGCCCGTCGCCTCGGCGCACGCGGCGGAGAACCGCCGGTGGTGGTGGTCCAGGGCGCGCGCCCGGCCCTCGTCGACCAGCCAGGAGTCGGCGGCCAGCAGCGCGCTGTCGGGCACCGGGCGGGAGGGCATCAGCCCGCCGTCCTCGCGCCACATCAGCGTCCACTGCTGCTGCTCGGAGGGCTTTTCCCGGCCGGTGTGCGGGCCGGTGTCCCGGGCCGCCGCGATCGTGTTCGTGTCCGTGTTCACGTATCCGTTCCCCTCCACCGTCAGTACTTCCGCGCCGCGTCGGCCATCGGGCCGCCACGGGGGCCGTACGGGGCGTGCTCCAGCCACGCACCGCACCGGGGGACCACCGGGGCCAGCGTGGCCGCCGCGCGCTGGGTCACCCGCCCCCAGCGGCGGGGCCGCATATGGTCCAGGGCCGCCCCCGCGGCCACGCTGTTGAACAGCGCGGCACGGCGGCGGGTGGAAGCGAACTCGCCGATGGCCACGGGTGCCCGCGAAGGGTCGGAGCATGCCACCGATATGGCGTCGGCCGCCGCGACCGCGTCCGCGATACCGCTGTTCATGCCGCGGGCCCCGAACGGCGGGAACAGATGAGCCGCCTCGCCCGCCAGCAGCACCCGGCCCGCCGGATCGGTGAACGACGCGGCCACCTTGCGCAGGAAGTGGTACCGGGACACCCACAGCACATGGTGCGCGCAGTCCGCGCCCACCAGCCGGGGCAGCCAGCGGCGCACCGCCTGCTCGGTGTCGTACGTACCCGGCGGGTCGTCCGCCCGGCACTGCAGGTCGATCTGGAAGCCGCCGGTGAACGGCACCCGCAGCACGGTGCGGCCGCCGGCGGCGGGGTGCTCGTAGTGGAAGACCCGCTCGGCCGACAACTCACCGCCCGCCGGATCCGCCACGTCCACCACCACGTGATAGCCGTCGGAACGGGTGCCCTCCAGCGGGATGTCCAGCGCCCGGCGCACGCCGGAGCGGGCCCCGTCGGCGGCGATCGCGTGAGCCGCCGTCCAGCTGTCGCCGTCCTCGGCCGTCAGCGTCACCTCGGTGCCGGTGGTCTCGACCCCGGTCACCTCGGCGTCGAAGCGGAAGTCCACGCCCGCCTCCAGGCAGGCCTCGTACAGGAACCGCTCGGTGTCCACCTGGCGCAGGCTCGCGAAGGCGGGCAGCCTGCCCTCGCCGCCGCTGTCCGCAGTCTCCGGGGCCTCCGGATAGGTCCGGGCGAACACCTGGCGGCCGCGGTAGAGGGTGCGCCGGGTCCGCCACGTCGTGCCGTACGACGCGATGCGCCGTCCGAGCCCGGGGTGGGCGCCCTCCAGCAGCTTCAGCGACTGCCGGTGTACGAACAGGGCCCGGCTGCCGGGCCGCACCCGGTCCTTCGCGCCCGACTCCAGCACGGTGACCGGCAGTCCTCGGGTCCGCAGCGCGAGCGCCGCCGTCATCCCGACCGGCCCGGCGCCTACCACCAGGACCGGTCGCTCGGTCGCGGCCGGGTCAGCCATGGGCCTGAACGGTGGACAGCGTGGGCAGTCCGCCCTCGGCCAGCAGGCGGCTGATCTCCAGCCGCTTGATCTTCCAGGTGCCGGTGCGCGGCAGGTCCTCGAAGCGGCACTGCACCGGATCGGCCAGCGGCGGCAGACCCGAGGTGGCCGTCCGCCAGCGGCCCGCGTCCAGCGGCTGATCGCCACGGGTGCACACCACCGGCACCGGCTCCAGGCTGGGACCGTGGACGATGATCACCTCGCGGAGTTCGGCGACCCGGGACAGCAGCTCGTCCTCGACCTCCAGATTGGACTCGACCGTGGCGTGCTGGTCGACCTCGCGGTCGAGCAGGTACAGCGCGCCCCAGCGGTCGCGGTAGCCCATGTCGCCCATCCGCCACCAGCCGCGGTCCACCTGCTGGGCGTACTGGTCGGGGGCGCCGAGATAGGTGAGGATGCGGCCGCGGGTACGGGCCTCGATGGCCCCCGGCTTGCCCGGCGGACACGTCCGGCCCTTCTCGTCCACCACCCGGATCCGGGTGAACCCGGGGATGCCGGTGCCCACCCGCCGCCCCTGCACCCGGTCCGCGCCGCGCCGGGTGTACCAGCCGAAGGCGA
Organism: Streptomyces sp. NPDC059850; assembly: GCF_042731515.1. Lineage (NCBI taxonomy): Bacteria > Bacillati > Actinomycetota > Actinomycetes > Kitasatosporales > Streptomycetaceae > Streptomyces > Streptomyces sp. NPDC059850. The sequence continues at coordinate 16,722 of NZ_JBHWJI010000092.1, read as the reverse complement.
TCGGCCCGGTCTCGCTCTGCCCGTACAGCTGCACCAGCCGGGGGTCGCGGCGGCGGGAGGCGCCGAGCAGCCGCTGCACGGTGCGCGGATGGATGGCGTCGAAGGTGGAGCCGTACGCCCGTACGTTGGCCAGCGGCATGCCGGGCGCGGTGGTCAGGTCCTCCCACAGCACGAACGTGTTGGGGTGGGTCTCCACGATGCCGGGCCGGTACTTGGCCAGCAGCGGGCCCGCCTTGGCCGGGTCGGGGTCCAGGAGCAGCAGCAGCGGGCTGCCGAAGTGCAGCAGCACGCCCAGCAGATGGTAGAAGCGGGAGTGCACGAACGACATGTGCAGCGCGGCCGACTCGCCACGGGTGGCCCGCCCCAGCGCCTGCTGCGGTACGAGCCGGTTCCACATGGTGTGCGCGCAGTGCACCGCCAGCTTGGGGATGCCGGTGGTGCCCGAGCTGTGGGTGATCAGCGAGGGTTCGCGGGGGTGCAGCCGGATGGGCGCGCGGCGCGGCACCCCGGCGAACTTGGCGAGCGGGATCGTGTTCACCTTGCCGGGCGCCTCGTCCACCGTGAGCACGCCACGGGCGAGCCCGGTGTCCAGCCCGCTCAGGGTGGATTCCAGCGCGGCCCGGTCGGTGAGCAGCCAGGGCGCGTGCAGCCGGTCGAGCAGCACCGCGACCACCCCGCCGTCCAGTGAGGGCGACAGCAGCGCGGGCACCGCGCCGATCCGGGAGACGGCGCAGGCCAGCAGCACGATGTCGACGTTGTCGCTCTTGTGGATCGCCACGTGCTCGCTCGGCCGCACCCCCGCCGACCACAGCCGGGCGGCCAGATCGTCGACCAGATCCGCCAGATCGGTGTACCCGAGGTCCGTACCGGCGTCAGGGGCGACGTCCATCGGGCGGTCGAGCGTCACCCGGACCCGGCCGTGGCGGGCCGCGGCCTCCTGGAACATCAGCCCGAGGTAGAACCCGCGCTCGGGAAGTAGCCGCTCCAACATATCCAGTACCTACCGTTCGGAATCGTTCACGAGGGGGCGCGCGGGGGCGGAATGGTGCCCGGCGGCGGTCACCAGGCGCCCGTCCGTACGACGTGGCGCCGCAGCTTGCCGGTCTGCGTCCGGGGCAGGGACGTGACCACCCGCACCGTGCGCGGCGCCTTGAACGCGGCGAGGCGCTTACGGGCCAGCGCGATCAGATCGGCCGACAGGGCCCGCTCGTCGACCGTGCGGCCACCGGCCACGGGCGCGGTCGGCACCACGAAGGCGTGCAGCCGGGTCGCGCCCCGGCTGTCGGCGACGGCGGCCACCGCCACCTCCCGCACGGCCGGGTGGTGCCGCAGCACCTCCTCGACCTCCAGCGGAGACACGGTGATCCCGCCGACCATCTCCAGGTCGTCGACCCGGCCCAGGTGCTGGTACGTGCCGTCCGGGTTGCGCCGGGCCCGGTCCCGGGTGGCGAGCCAGCCGTCGTCGGCCGGACGAGTGGAGGCCACCGTCGGCCCGCGCACCCACAGCTCGCCCTCGACGGCCTCGCCGTCGGTGGCCGCCACCACGGCGCCCTTGCCGTCCCGCAGCTCCAGTTCGAAGCGCGGCACCGGGCGGCCGAGCGTGCCGGGGGCGTTCTCCCAGACGGTGTTCGCGCAGAAGGCGTGGCCCGCCTCGGTGGAGCCGATCTGCTCCAGCACCGGGGCGCCCAGCATCTCGGCGACCCGTTCGCCTAAGCCCCGGGGCATGCTCTCGCCCGCGCTGATGGCCGCGCGCACCGAGGCGAAGCACGGCGTGTGGCCGGTGCCGCGCTCGTCCACCAGGGCGGCGTACGCGGACGGCACCGAGTACAGGAGGGTCACCCGGTGCCGGGCCACCAGGTCGTCGGTGAGGCCGGGTCCTGGCCGCTGCGCGCTCAGCACCGCGGACGAGCCCGAGAACAGCGGGAAGACGAAGGCGTTCCCGAACCCGTAGGCGTAGAACAGCTTGGACACCGAGAACGTCACGTCGTCCGGGCCGATGTCCAGCACCTCCCGCCCCACCAGGTCGTAGTACGCGGCCACATGGCCATGGGTGTGGGTCACCGCCTTCGGGCGGCCGGTGGTGCCCGAGGTGTACTGGATGTACAGCGGGGCGTCGGCCGTCACCGGCTCGGCGTCCCGCGCCGCGGCCACCGCGTCGATGCCGTCCGAGCAGGTGAGCGCCGACAGCTGGTCCGCGCCGAGCCAGCCCGCCGCGTCGAAGTGCTCCTGGAGATCGGGCCCCGAGACACACAGCGCGGCCCGCGAGTCCTCGGCCATGAAGCGGTGGTCGTCGGCGGTGAGCCCGGGGTTGACCAGCACCGCCGTCGCCCCCAGCCGGGCGACGGCCAGGAACGTGGCCACCCACATGATGCTGTCGGGCAGCGCTATCAGCACCCGGTCCCCGGCGCCCACGCCGCGCCCGGCCAGCACGGTGGCGGCGCGGGCGGCGCGGTCGTGGACCTCGCCGTGGGTCCAGATCCGGTGCGCCTCCAGGAAGGCGGGCCGGTCCGACCAGCCGCACCGGTCGGCGAGCGCCGCCAGATGCGCGGCCACGTTGGCGGACACCGACGGGACGAAGACCGAGGGGCCGGACAGCACGAGCCCGGAGTGGCCGAGGACCGGGTCGACGAGGGCAGACCCCGAGAGATCCGAGAGACCGGAGAGATCAGAGAGAGCGGTCACCGTTCCAGCTCCTTCGCGGGTGCGTCCGGCAGCGACGGGGCCGCCGCTACCAGCAGGTCGTCCAGCTCACCGGCTGGCCGCTGTTCCGAGGCGTCGTAGGCGCGCATCGTCGCCGCGGTCTTGAGCAGCATCTCCTCGTACTCCTCGGCCGGATCGGAGTCGAGGACGATGGCGCCGCCCGCGCCGATGTGCATCCGGCCGCCGGTGAACACCGCGGTGCGGATGACGATGCTGAGATCGGCGGCGCCGTTGGTGCTGAGGAAGCCGAGGGCGCCCGAGTACACGCCGCGGGCCTCGGACTCCAGCGCGTCGATGATCTCCATGGTGCGCAGCTTGGGGGCGCCGGTCATGGAGCCGCCCGGGAAGCAGGCGCGTACGCAGTCGACGGTGCTGGTGTCCTGGCGCAGCCGCCCGCGCACGGTGGACACCAGCTGGTGCACGGTGGCGTACGACTCGGTGTTCATCAGCCGGGGGACGTACACACTGCCCGGCTTGCACACCCGCCCCAGGTCGTTGCGGAGCAGGTCGACGATCATCAGGTTCTCGGCCCGGGGCTTGGCGCTGGTGGCGAGGGCGGCCAGCGCGCGGGCGTCCTTGTCGGCGTCCCCGGAGCGCGGCGCCGTGCCCTTGATCGGCTTGGCCTCGGCGATGCCGTCGGGGGTGACGCGCAGGAAGCGCTCGGGGGAGGCGCACGCCACGTCGGTGTCGCCGAACCGCAGATAGGCGGCGTACGGGGCCGGGTTGCAGCGGCGCAGTGTCCGGTAGAAGGTGTACGAGTCGCTCGGGGCGGGCAGCCACGCGGAGTTGGTGAGGCAGACCTCGTAGCTCACCCCGGACCGCAGCTCGCGCAGGCTCGCCTCGATCGAGGCCAGGTACTTCTCCCGGTCCCGGACCAGCCAAGGTTCGACGGCGGCGGTGGTGGTGAGCGGCGGCGGCGCGGGCAGCGGCTCGTTCCGCGCGGGCACCCCGGTGAGCACGGTCACGGTCGCGTCCAGCCATTCCTTGGCGTCGCGGTGGCCGTCGGGGGTGTCCTCGCTGAGGCAGCAGACGTAGGTGACGCCCTCCTGGTGGTCGACCGCGACGAAGCGGTCGGCGAAGAGCCAGCAGGCGTCCGGGGTGGCGGCCTTGTGGCGGCCGGGGGCGCCGCAGTCGGCCTTCATCTCGTAGCCGAGGTAGCCCACGTAGCCGCCGGTGAAGTCGAAGGGCAGGTCCGGGGCGTGGACCTGCCTGGCGGCCAGCTCCCGCTTGAGGTAGTCGAAGACGCTGCCCTTGTACGTGGTGGCGGGCTTCCCGGGCCGCTCGATCTCGCACACCCGGGTGGCGGTGTCGTACGCCACGAACTCGGCCAGCGGCCCCTGTCCGTCGCCGAGGAAGGAGAACCGCGCCTCGCCGGCCTGGGCCCGCGAACTGTCCAGCCAGAAGGCGCGCGGCGCGTCCGCGTACAGCCGGGTGAAGGCCGCCTCGGTGTCGGTCGCGTCGGCCAGCCAGCGGGCGTGCAGCCGGTAGGAGCGGGGCTCCGCGGTGGCGGTGGCCGGGGCGGTCGCCACCAGTGGCTTCCTGGGGCGCGGGGCGCGGGGCTTGCGGGGCTGGCCGGGGGTCGCGGTGGAGGTCACGGACTCGCCGTTGGCGTGCTCGATGGTCAGATCGCGGAAGTTGCTGAACATCCGGTGGCCGTATCCGGTGAGCACCGACTCCGGGTGGAACTGCACGCCCCACAGCGGGCGGGCCCGGTGGCGCAGCGCCATCAGCACGCCGTCCTCGGACCAGGCGATGCCCTGGAGGCCCAGCGGCATCGGCTCGGCCACGCACAGCGAGTGGTAGCGGACGGCGGTGAAGTCCTGGGGGATACCGCGGAAGATGCCCTTCCCGCCGTGCTTGATCCGGGAGAGATGGCCGTGCCGCGGCTCGGGGGCGGGTACCACCCGTGCCTGGGCGCCGAGCGCGATGCCCTGGTGGCCCAGGCACACGCCCAGCACCGGGATCGTGGCGCGCTCGATCAGCCGGGCGGCGCCGGAGAAGTCGCGGGCGTCGGCCGGATGTCCGGGGCCGGGGGAGACCACGATGTTGTCGAACTCGGAGAGGTCGACGCGCGCCATTTCGGGCGCGTCGTTGAGAAGCACCTCCGGTTCCTCACCGTTGACCTCGGTGAGCAGATGGAAGAGGTTGTACGTGTACGAGTCGTAATTATCGACGAGGAGCGTCCTCAGCGATTCCATCCGGATTTGCCTCCTTGCTTCGGGCCGTCCACGACCATGCGCCTGTGACGTCCTCGGATCGACTGAAGCGGCGGGTAGAGCCACTTCTTGAGGAGCCGCTGCAGGCGCGGCATGACGAGCCAGGTCACCATCGCGGTCACGCCAAGACACAGAGCCAGGGTCCGCAGCAGGAAATTGGTGTCCTCGAGGAACGGGATCACCAGCACGTTGAAGATGAGGACCGGGGGGAACACGGCGCTCAGGTTCACCAGCCAGAGTTTCCATTTGGGGGGCGGCGGCAGCGGCCGCACCGGACCCTTCAACCAGTTCTGCAGTCCTGAAGTGCGCTGAGTTCCCTTTTCTTGTACGAAGGGCCCGGCCCGAGTCGCCAACCGGGTGCGCTCGAGCGAGGTTTCCCATGCCTGTGCGGATACTTCCCTGTCGAATCGGTAGATGACGTGCCACTCCGAGGACGCCTGACCGGAGCCCATGACGCCACCTCCCAGGTATCCCGGAAGACTTGCCGCGGCATTGAGCATCTCAATCGCCCAGCCATAGAACTCGGTTTCGCGGCCGGGGTCCACCCGGTATGCGGCCGTCACCGTGACCGGTTCCGTGTCCACTCCAGCCGCAACTCCTTCCCGCACCCTGCACGCTCGCCTTCTCAACCCATGCTGACCTGCAAGGACTTCATACTCCCCACCAGGTCTTCCCGGCGAGTTGACAGGAAGTGTTCCACATCGGGAGATCCGCAACAGTCGAATGCTCAACAACGTACATAAAAACTGAATGAGAAGGCCGTGACCTGCGCGTTATCTACGGTTACAGGGGCTCGGAGGGGGCCGCGAAAAAGATTTTTGGAGACGCGTTGAACATGACGAAGCGCCGGGCCGTATGGAACGTAATGCGGCCCGGCGCTTCAATCTTCGGCTCGGCTCAGCCGAGAACCTTCTCCAGTGACGCGAGTGCCGCCTCCAGTTCCTCCCGGGTGATGGTCAGCGGCGGCGCCAGCCGGATCGTCGAACCGTGGGTGTCCTTGACCAGGACGCCCTCGCGCAGCAGCCGCTCGCCGATCTCGCGCCCGGTGCCCAGCGCCGGGTCCACGTCCACCCCGGCCCACAGGCCGCGGCAGCGGTGGCCCGCCACGCCCTTGCCGTGCAGCGCGCTCAGCCCGGCGTCCAGCACCTCGCCCAACTCGGCGGCGCGGCGCTGGAATTCCCCGGTGCTCAGCAGGTCGACCACGGCCGAGCCGACGGCGGCGGCCAGCGGATTGCCGCCGAAGGTGGAGCCGTGCTCGCCGGGGCGCAGCACGCCCATCACCGCGCGGTCGGCGACCACGGCGGAGACCGGCACGATGCCGCCGCCCAGCGCCTTGCCGAGCAGCAGCACATCCGGCCGCACCGACTCGTGGTCGACGGCGAGAGTGGTACCGGTACGGCCGAGACCGGACTGGATCTCGTCGGCGATGAACAGCGCCCCGGCCCGCCGGGTGAGTTCGCGCACCCCGCGCAGATAGCCGTCGTCCGGGATCAGCACGCCCGCCTCGCCCTGGATGGGCTCGATCAGCACGGCCGCCGTCGTCTCGTCGACCGCCGCCTCCAGCGCGGCGAGGTCGTTGTACGGGACGACGCGGAAGCCCGGCGCGAACGGGCCGAACCCCGTACGGGCCACCGGGTCGCTGGAGAACCCCACGATCGTCGTGGTGCGGCCGTGGAAGTTGCCGTCGGCCACCACGATCGTCGCCCGGTCCGGGGCGACGCCCTTGACCTCGTACGCCCATTTGCGGGCCAGCTTGATGCCGCTCTCCACCGCCTCCGCGCCGGTGTTCATCGGCAGCACCATCTCCATGCCGGTGAGCTGGGCCAGCCCCTCGGCGAACCCGGCGAGCCGGTCGTTGTGGAAGGCGCGGGAGGTGAGGGTGAGCTGGTCGAGCTGGCGGTGGGCGGCGTCGATGAGCGCCGGGTGGCGGTGGCCGAAGTTGAGGGCCGAGTACCCGGCCAGCATGTCGAGGTAGCGGCGCCCCTCGACGTCCCACACCCAGACGCCCTCGGCGCGGGAGGCGACCACGGGCAGCGGGTGGTAGTTGTGGGCGAGCGAGGACTCCTCGGCGTGGATCAGCTCGTCCGAGGAGCGCGCGGGGCGGGAGCCGGTGGCCGGGGCGCCGGTGGCCGGGGCGGCGGACGCGGGTGCGGTGCGGGCGGGTGCGGTCATCAGCGGATCTCCTGAGTGCAGCACTTGATGCCCCCGCCGGCCTTGTGCAGCTCCGACAGGTCGACGGGGACGGGGACGTAACCGCGGTCGGTGAGCTGGGCTATGAGGCCGGTCGCGCGCGGGGCGACGAACACATGACGGCCGTCGGAGACGGAGTTGAGCCCGAAGGCCATGGCGTCGTCCCGGGTGGCGATCAGCGCCTCCGGGAAGAGGCGCTCCAGGACCTCACGGCTCCCGGGGGAGAAAGCCCCCGGGTAGTAGGCGATGTTCTCGTCGTCGAGCGTGAACAGGGCGGTGTCCAGGTGGTAGAAGTACGGGTCCACCAGGAGCAGGCTGATCACCGGCACCCCGAAGAACTCCTGGACCTCCTGGTGGGCGGCGCGCGTCGTACGGAATCCGGTGCCCGCCAGGATGAACCGGCCCGCGGGCACGAGGTCGCCCTCGCCCTCGCTCACCGCCTCCGGCTGGTGCACCTCGAATCCGGCCGCCTTGAACCAGGAGGTGTAGGCGAGCTGCTCCGGCCGCCGCTGGGGGGCGTGGAACCGGGAGCCGAAGACCCGGCCCGCCAGGACCAGGGCCGAGTTCGCCGCGAACACCATGTCCGGCAGGCCCGGGACCGCCTCGGCGGCCTCCACCCGGTGGCCGTGGTCGCGGTAGGCGCGGATCAGCGTCTCCCACTGGGTCTGGGCGAGCGCGGTGTCGACCACGGTGTCCTCGCGCATCCAGGGATTGATGGCATACCGGACATCGAAATATCCGGGGGGACAGGTCAGATAGCGCCGGGGGCGCGGCACACGGGTCTGGGGCACGGAGCAGTCCTCTCGCTTCCGCGGGCGACCGGGGGAATGGTTCAACGGTAGAAAGCGGACGAGAGGGGACACAAGAAAGGAAAATTGCGCGATGACGCAGTGATGTTGCGTCTCCGGCCGGTTCAGCGACCGTTCATTGCGTCCATGGCCTCGGGCGGGCCGGCGGGGCTGGCGCCCGCCTCGGCGCTGCCCGCGATCAGATGCGACAGCACCATGTAGCTGATGGTCTTCCGGATGAAGGGCTCGGTCCGGATGCGCTCCAGCACCTCCTCGAAGTGCTCCACGTCCCTGGCCATGACATGCAGCAGGGCGTCGGCGCCGCCGGTCACCGTCATGGCCGCGGTGATCTCCGGGTAGCTGCGCACCACCTCCGCCAGCCGCCGGGGCGGGGCCGCGCTGTCGCAGTACACCTCCACGTACGCCTCGGTCCGCCAGCCCAGGGCGGCCGGCCGCACGGTCGTGGTGAAGCCGGTGATCACGTCGTTCTCCCGCATCCGGTCGACCCGCCGCTTGACCGCGGACGCCGACAGCCCGATCGCGTCGCCGATCTCCGTGAAGCTCGCCCGGGCATGCGCGACCAGAGCCGCGACGATCTTGCGGTCCAGGTCGTCGAAGGGTGCGGACTGGTTCGCCATGAGGGGTCCTTTCGGCGACCGGTGATGAACAGTCGGAATGACGTACCGATGAGATGCCCGCAAACCACGGTGTTTTCCCTTGGTTTCCCGGGTTTTCGGTAAGTTTCTGCAAGAGGGGGCGTGTACGGGAACACGGGGCCCGATAGCGGATCCGTGGTGTGTCCTGGGCGCCGGGCGTACGAATCCGGGCACCGTACCTTCCGTATCCGCCTCGGTGATGCGGCACAACCTATCGGCGGTCCTTACCGCGGCGTAACGTCTTCTATTCCTTCACTCGTTTCCAACTGGTGATCAGGTGGTCGTCATGACAACTATTATCAGCTTCAGGAGAGCCCGGTGAAAAGACCCCGGGACGCCGTGGTCACCGGTCTGGGTTTCTGCCTGCCGGGCGACGCCGAGCCCGTATTCACCGCGGGGCAGGTATGGGATATGGCCTCCCACGGCCGCTCCGCCCTCGTCCAGCGGGACATCGCCTACGGTGCGGTGAACCTCACCCCAGAACACTTCGGAGAACGGCTCCCCGAAATCCCCGAGTTCTTCGCCCGCCACTACACCGACGCACACCGCTTCGGCCTGGTGTCCCTGGTGGAGGCCTGCGCCGACGCCGAACTCGACCTCCACGCGGGCGATTTGAGCGAGGCGGCGCTCCTCGTCGGACGCGGCGGAGTGGACGCCAACGTCGGCGTCTACCTCTCGCTGCTGAACACCCAGTCCGACGAGGCCACCGCGCTGGACGGCGTGGAGATGTTCGTCGCGGCCGCGCTCGGCGCGACCCCGTCCGACGTCGCGGTCGTCCAGGCAGCGGCGGCCCGCTCCACCGGCCCCTGCTTCACGGTGACCTGCGGCTGCTCGTCCGCCGCCGTGCAGATCGGCAACGCCCGCCGGATGATCGCCTCCGGCGAGGTCGAGATGGCCGCCGTGACCGGGGTCGACGTCTTCGACATCGGCCTGATCCAGCACGGCCAGCGGCTCCAAGTGGGCGCGCAGCGCGCCCACGAGGCGATGGACGCCGCCGCGATGCCGGACCTGCTCGCCTCGTTCGACTCCCTCATGCGCCCCTACGACCGGCGGGCCGAGTGCATCAACCACGGCGAGGGCTCCGCCACCATGATCCTGGAGAGCCGGGAACACGCCCTGCGCCGCGGCGCGCACCTCTACGGCCAGGTGCTCGCCACCGCCATGACCCGCGACGGCCTCGACAACCCCCTCGCCACCGACGCGGGTGGCGCACAGCTCGTCCGGGCCGTCCGCGCCTGCCTCGGCGACCGGTGGCGGATCGAGCAGATCCCGTACGTCAACGGCGCCTGCGACGGCGGCGCGGCCGTCACCGCCCTGGAGGTCAACGCCATCCGGGAGCTGTACGGGCCGGACAGCTCGGTCCTGATGACCACCCAGGAAGCCTGCTTCGGCCACCACGGGTCACCCATCGGCTGCGTCGGTGCCGCCCTGACCCTGATGATGATGGAACAGGGCGCGGTGTGCCCCACCGCCAACTGCGAGGAACCCGCCGACGGGCTGCCCTTCGACCCGGTCCCCGGCACCCGCACCCGCCCCCTCGACTTCGACTACGCGCTGAGCTTCAACTACCAGATCGGCGGCGTGAAGCACGCCATGCTGCTGGGCAGCCCGGACGCCCGCTAAGTCCGTTGAACCACCCCCGGCCTCCACCCCACAGGCCGAACACCCCCTCGGAGACCCCGATGCGTCACAACACCCCTGCCTCCGCCCGCCCGCCCACCCGCATAGCCGTCGTCGGCATGGGCTGCCGCCTCCCCGGAGACATCGACTCGCCCGCCGCCCTGTGGCAGCTGCTCGCCGAAGGGCGGGACGCGGTCGCCGCGCCCCCCGCCGAGCGCACCGCCCTGTGGGGAACACCGCCCCCCACCGGCCCGGCGGACGGCTCCGGCCTGCCCGCCGTCGGCGGCTATCTGCGCGAAGTGTCCGGCTTCGACGCCGACTTCTTCGGGGTCTCCGGCCGCGAGGCCGACGTCCTCGACCCCCAGCACCGGCTGCTCCTCGAAGTGGCCTGGGAGGCCCTGGAACACGCCGGAACACCCCCGGACCGGCTCGCGGGCACCTCCACCGGCGTCTTCACCGGCCTCAGCTACAACGACTACGCGGACCGCCTCGACCGGCACACCCAGGAACAGCAGGGCTCCGCCCTGTCCAACGCGCACTGCGTCGCCGCGGGCCGGATCTCCTACCTCCTCGGCCTCCAGGGACCCTGCCTGGCCCTGGACACCGCCTGCTCCTCCTCCCTGGTCGCCGTGCACCTCGCGGCCCAGGCGCTGCGCACCGGCGAATGCGACCTGGCCCTCGCCGGTGGCGTCACCCTGATGTTCGAACCCAGAGTCACCCGCTCCTTCGACCGGATGGGCATGCTCTCCCACACCGGCCACTGCCACGCCTTCGACGCCGCCGCAGACGGCTTCGTACGCGGCGAGGGCTGCGGCATCGTCGTCCTCAAGCGCCTCCCCGACGCCATCCGCGACCGGGACCGAATCCTCGCCGTGCTGCGCGGCTCCGCCGTCAACCAGGACGGCCACTCCGACGGGCTCGCCGCGCCCTCGCCCACCGCCCAGCGCGCCCTGTACGAGGAGGCGCTCGCCCGGGCCGGAATCGACGCCGCCGACGTCGGCATGATCGAAACCCATGGCACCGGCACCCCGGTCGGCGACCCCGTCGAATTCGGCAGCCTCGCCGAGGTGTACGGCACCGGCCGCGACCGCTGCGCCCTGGCGTCCGTCAAAACCAACCTCGGCCACCTCGAACCCGCCGCCGGGGTCACCGGCCTCATCAAAGCCGTCCTCTGCCTGAACCAGGGCCTCATCCCGCCCAATCTGCACTTCACCCGCTGGAACCCGGCCATCGACGCCGACGCCACCCGCTTCTTCGTCCCCCGGGAACTCACCCCCTGGCCCGTGCGCACCGGCCCCCGCGTCGCGGCCGTCTCCTCCTTCGGGTTCTCCGGGACCAACGCCCATGTGGTGCTGGAACAGCCGCCCGCCAGCCCGGCCCGCCCCCGTGTGCACCGGCCACGGCACACCGGCGCCACCGACCCGCACATCGTCCTCCTCCCGGCCGGGTCCCCCGCCGCGCTGCCGGTCGCGGCGCGGCGCATGGCCGACTGGCTGGAGGGCGACGGCGCGGCCGTACCGCTGCGCGACATCGCCCACACCCTCGCCCTGCGCCGGGCCGCGGGCCGTGGCCGTCTCGGCGTCACCGCCACCAGCCACGGCGAACTCGCCCAGGCTCTGCGGGCGTTCGCCACCGGCCAGGCCCACCCCGCGGTGGTGACCGGCGCCGTGGGAGCGGAAGTGTCCCGGCGGCCGGTGTGGGTGTTCTCCGGACAGGGCTCGCAGTGGCCCGGCATGGGACGCGGCCTGCTGGAGCGCGAACCCGCCTTCGCCGCCGCCCTCGCCGAGGCCGATGAACTCATCGCCGCCGAGACCGGATTCTCGGTGCTCGACATCATCCGCGCGAGCGAGCCGGTGACCGGCTGCGCCCGCGTCCAGCCCGCGCTGTTCGCCCTGCAGACCGCCCTCGCCGCCACCTGGCGCGCCCATGGCGTCGAACCCGCCGGGGTCGTCGGCCACTCCATGGGCGAGGTGGCGGCCGCCGTGGTGGCCGGGGCGCTCTCCCTGGCCGACGGCGTCAAGGTCATCTGCCGCCGCTCCGCGCTGCTCACCCGGGTCGCCGGAAACGGCGCCATGGCCACCGTGAGCCTGTCCGCCGACGAGGTGCAGGCCGAACTCGACAGGGCCGCCACCGACGTCGCCTCAGGCACCTCAGGCACCTCAGGCGTCTCAGGCGCCTCCGGTGCCGTCACCGTCGCCGTGATGGCCGCGCCCGGCTCCACCGTCGTGGCCGGGGACACCGCGCGCGTGGAACGGCTCGTCGCCGACTGGGAGGCCCGTGGCGTCCCCGCCGCCCTGGTGGCCGTCGACGTCGCCTCACACTCCCCGCAGATCGACCCGCTGCTCCCCGAACTGCGCACCGTGCTGGCCGATCTGACGCCTCGTCGGCCGGGCATCCCCTTCTACACCACCGTCCTCGACGACCCGCACGACCTGCCCGCCTTCGACGCCGACTACTGGTGCGCCAACCTCCGCCGCCCGGTCCGCTTCTCCGCCGCGCTCGCCGCCGCCGCGGCCGACCGCCACCTGGTGTACGTGGAGGTCTCCCCGCACCCGGTGGTCACCCACCCCGTCACCCGCACCCTCGCCGGACTGACCCGGGACCCGGTAGTCCTGCCCACCCTGCGCCGCGGCGAGGACGAGACCACCACCTTCCGCACCCAGCTCGCCGCCCTCCACTGCGCGGGCGTCCCCGTCGACTGGGCCCACCTGTATGGGGACGGCGACCTCGCCGACGTCCCCGCCATCACCTTCGACCGCACCCCCCACTGGGCCACCCCCGCGCTCCCCGCCGACACCACCGCTCGGCCCGCCACCGAACTGCCCGGCAGCCACACCGAAGTGCCCGGCGAATCCCTCCGCCACTCGTGGCGCGCCAGCACCGGCACCGCCACCCTGCCCTGGCTGGACGACCACCGGGTGCACGGCACCCCCGTGCTGCCCGGCGCCGCCTACTACGCGCTCGCCCTGACCACCGCCTGCCAGGTCTTCGACGCCGACCCCACCGAGGTCGAGGTCACCGATCTGCGCTTCCACGAACTCCTGACCATCGCCGAACACACCGACCTCAGCACCACCGTGACCGTGGCCGCCGCCGACCGCGCCACCTGCGAGATCTTCGGCCGAGGCGAGGACGGTATCTGGATCCGGCAGGCCGGTGCGGTCCTGCGCCGCCTCGCAGCGCCCCCGAAGCCCCGCCCCGCTTCCGTACGCACCCTGGCCCTGCGCCACCCCGTCCCCATCGAACCGGCCGCCCTGTACGGCAACCTGCGGGAGCGGGGCATCGAACACGGCCCGGCGTTCAACGGGATCACCGAGGTGCACACCTCCCGCCACGGCAACAGCTTCTGGGCCCGGGTACGGATCCCCGACGCCGCCCGCAGCCCCGGACACGCCCTGCGCATCCACCCCGTCCTGGTCGACCTGTGCGCCCAGCTCCTGGTCGCCGGGCTCCTGAAGGACGCCGACCAGGGTCTTGTCCTGCCCGTCGGGATCCAGACCGCCCGCGTCCTCGGCGACCCCGCCACCGCCGTCTACTGCCACGCCCGGCTGACCGCCGCGAGCACCGCCGGGGTCCTCGTCGGCCACATCCGGCTGCTCGACGGGGAAGGCCGCCCGATCCTCGCCATCGACGGCCTGCGCATCGCCCGCCGCGCCGTCCAGCCGACCACCGAGGTCGACCAGTGGTTCCTTGAGGTCGGCTGGAAACGCGCCGCGCTGCCCGCCCCCGATGACGGACGCCCGCCCGGCCACTGGCTCGTCGTCGGCGAGGGCGACGGCTCCGCCCACACCACGGCCGACGCGCTGCGCGCCGCCGGAGCCACCGCCCGGGTCTGGGACCCGCCCCTGGACGACGCACGGCTCGACGCCCTCCGCGACGATCTCACCGCCCGGCTGACCGGCCCCGGCGCCCTGCCGCGCGGCGTCGTCCTCCTGTGCGGCACCGCGCCACGTACCGACGGTCCCGAGGACACACATACCGGCGACAGCGGTGACGACGCGCTGCGCCGCACCCGGCGGCTACTCGCCACCGCCCAGGCCCTCGCCGCCGGTCCCACCGTGACCGCCGCCCCCGCCCGTCCCGCCGACCCGCCGCGCCTGTACGCCGTCACCCGCGGCGCCCGGGCCGTGGCGCCCGACGACGTGCCCGACCCGGCGCAGAGCGCACTGCGCGGACTGGTGCGGGTGCTCGCGTACGAACACCCCGAACTGCGCGCCACCCTGGTCGACACCGACCCGGCCGCGCCCCTCGGCCTTGTGCCCGAACTCCTCGCCGACGCCGCCGAGGACGAGATCGCCCTCCGTGGCGGCACCCGCCACACCGCCCGGCTCGCCTACGCACCCCTGACCGACACCGAACGCACCACGGCCGCCGCCCGCACCGTACGCTGCGGCACCGATGGCTTCCGGCTGCGGGCCGGACGCCTCGGCGACCTCGGCACCCTGGAACTGACCACCGCCGGGCGGCGCCCGCCCGGCCCCGGCGAGGCCGAACTGCGCGTCCTGGCCGCGGGCATGAACTTCCGCGACGTCCTCACCGCCATGGGCCTGCTCCCCGGCGACGGTGACGTCCGCTACCGGATGGGCTTCGAATGCGCCGGTGAGGTGACCTCGGTCGGCCCCGGCGTCGACCACGTCCGCGTCGGCGACCGGGTCGTCGCGGCCGACGCGCGCGGTGGCGCCTTCGGCGCCTTCGCCGTCGTACCCGCCGACTGCACCGCCCCCATACCCGACGGACTCGACCCGGCCACCGCCGCCGGACTGCCCCTGGCCTTCCTCACCGCCTGGTACGCGCTGCGCCACATCGGCCGGGTCACGGAGGGCGAGCGGGTGCTGATCCACTCGGCCACCGGCGGCACCGGACTGGCCGCCATCGCCGTCGCCCGGCTGCTGGGCGCCGAGGTGCTGGCCACCGCGGGCAGCGAGGACAAGCGCCGCTATCTGCACTCCATGGGCATCACCCAGGTCATGGACTCCCGCTCGCTCGACTTCCGCGACGAGGTCATGGCGGCCACCGGCGGCGAGGGCGTCGACGTCGTCCTCAACTCCCTGTCCGGCGCGGCCATCCGGGCTGGTCTTGAGTCGCTGCGCCCCTTCGGCCGCTTCATCGAACTCGGCGTCCGCGACATCCTCTCCGACGCCCCGCTCGGGCTCTCGCCCCTGCGCCACAACATCACCTTCTCCACGGTCGACCTCGTGGAACTCCAGACCTCCCGCCGCGAGGTGTTCGCCGCCGCGCTGCACGAGGTGCTCGACCAGTTCGCCGCCGGGCGCCTGAGGCCCCTGCGGTGCACCACCTATCCGCTGGCCGATGTCACCGAGGCGTTCCGGCAGATGGCGGGCGCCCGCCACCTCGGCAAACTGGTGCTGACCCTCCCGCAGCAGGGCGACGTCAGCGCCGTCCTGCCCGACGGGCCCGTCCCGGTGCGCGAGGGCGGCACGTATCTGATCACCGGTGGGCTGCGGGGCCTCGGCCTCGCCACCGCCCGCTGGCTGGCCGGACAGGGCGCGGGCCACCTCGTGCTCAACGGCCGTACCGCACCCGTGGGCGCCGACGCGCAGACCCTCGGCGAAGTGTCGGCCACCGGCACCAAGGTCACCGTCATCCTCGGCGACATCGGCCGCCCCGGCACCGCCGAGCGGCTGGTGGCCGCCGCCACCGCTGACGGGGCACGGCTCGACGGCGTCGTCCACTGCGCCATGGTCCTCGACGACGCGGCGGTCACCAACATCCGCGAGGACCAGTTGGGCCGGGTGTGGACACCGAAGGTCACCGGGGCGTGGCGGCTGCACCGGGCCACCGCCGGACTGCGGCCCGACTGGTTCGCGGTGTTCTCCTCGATGGCCTCGCTGCTCGGCAACCCCGGGCAGGGCGCCTACGCCGCCGCGAACGCCTGGCTGGACGGCTTCGCCGCCTGGCGCTCCGCCCAGGGCCTGCGCACGCTGGCCGTGAACTGGGGCCCGTGGGGCGAGACCGGTGTCGCCACCGGTTTCGCCGACCGTGGCTACCGGACCATCCCCACCGACGAGGGCCTGCGCGCGCTCGGCACCCTCCTGGCGTACGGGCGGGTGCACACCGGTGTCATCCCCGGCGAACCCGTCAGCTGGATCCCGGCCGCCGGGCGCCACTCGTCCCTGTTCGGCCACCTCGTCCCCGGCGAGGACCAGGTGGCCGACGCCGGGGAGAACACCGACGACATCCGGGCCCGGCTGACCGCCATCCCGCCCGGACTCGCCCGCCGCGCCGCCCTGGAGGCGTATCTGACCGACCACATCCGGGTCGTCCTGCGGCTGAGCAGCACCACCCTCGATCCGCAGACCCCGCTGAAGTCCCTCGGCTTCGACTCGCTGCTCGCCATGGAGCTGCGGGTGCGCCTGGAAACCGGCCTGAACATCAAGCTCGCCGCCAACTTCGTCTGGCAGCACCCCCACGTGGCGGCCCTCGCCATCGGCCTGGCCCAGCACATGGGCCTGGAACTGGACGATCGGCAGGAACGGCTGAGCGCCTAGTGCGACGGCGGCTGCGGCGGCTCGCTGACCAGTGCGAGCCCTG